>JBEBHV010000198.1:0-3888 GCA_040080715.1 Rickettsiales bacterium
TATTATACCCTGCCACCGGGTTATCGGCGCGTCCGGCGCGCTTACAGGTTTTGGCGGAGGATTGCCGCTGAAGAAGAAGCTGCTGGAGTTGGAGAAGGTGAGGGCGGCATAGTAGTTCTTGCTGTAGTAGTTCTTGCTTGCTCATACGTAACCTCCGTTATATTGTCGCTTAATAATCACTTCTGTTTTGAAATAACTATATAATTGAGGTCACACAGGAATTATGTCAAAACAGTTTCCCGCTATTTTTCTCAGCGCACTACTCTCGTCAGTTATATTTCTTATTGTTGCTACCAATAATTTAGATTTTATTCTGATGTTCCTGTCCATCATCCCGCTATTTGCCATCGGACTCAGCAAATCCTCAAAAATGGCGTTTGAAGCCGGCATACTTGCTGTAATGCCTATATTTCTCTTCAGCTCTGGTAATTTGTTCCCTGCTGCACTGTATTTTTTTGCGTTTGCTTTGCCCTGCTGGTACGTTTGTAATCTGGCACTACGTCATATGCAAGTTGACTCGCCTACAACTAGCATGATTCTGTGGTATCCAACCGGTCTGATTATAGTCAGGCTTGCTCTTTACAGTTGCACCTTGCTCGCCATAGCCACTGCCATATTAGCCACTCAGGACACAAACCTGCCACAGTTTATTGCCAATATGGCAAAAGATGTTATTGCCGAGCTAGGCAATGAATATGAAATTCCTGCTACTATTTCGCCAATGCATCTCGCCTTTATCCTTTGTGGTTCAATAGCCTGGTTATGGTGCTTCCTTATGTTTGGCTGTGCCTGGCTTGTAAACTATACTCTGGTTAAGAGGAAGATGGAAAAACGTCCAAGTTTTACGGTTTATATATTTCCAGCACCATATTGGCTGCTGACATTAATGGGCATATGTGGTCTTGCTTCGATAATCGGCGGAGAATCAATGAGTTTTCTAGGAAAATCATCGCTCTTTATCTTGCTGATACCATATTTTTTCCTAGGGGCAGCGATATTAAATTTTCTTGCCGCTAAAATGACCAACAATCTGTCTTTATTATATATTTTCTATTTTATTGCGGTAATAACCTTTTGGCCAGCATTGGTAATAGCCGGTATAGGCATATGGAATCATATAAAAATATTAAACAAACACTTGTCATCTGGTGGAAGTTAGACTAGAAGTTAGCCCCCAAATTTAGGTAATAGATAAAAATTTGAACTCGCAAGGAGAATTGAACATGGAAGTTATTTTGCTAGAACGCATTGCCCGCCTGGGTACTATTGGTGAAACTGTGAAAGTGCGTAACGGCTATGGTCGTAATTTCCTTATCCCGATGAAAAAAGCCCTGCGCGCCACCGAAGAAAATAAAAAGATCTTTGAAGAACGTCGCCACATCATTGAAGAAAAAAATAACGCTGCCCGCAAGGAAGCTGAAGTTCTGGCTAAAAAGGTCGAAGGTATCAGCATAAAGCTTATTCGTCAGGCGAGTCAGGAAGGCAAGCTTTATGGTTCAGTTACCGTGCGCGATATAGCGGATGCTTTGAAAGAAGCCGGTCATGTTGTACCGAAGAGCCAGATTATCCAGACCACCATTATCAAAACTATTGGCGAATATCCTGTGCGTATCATCCTGCATCCGGAAGTTATCGCCAATGTTAAGCTGGATATAGTCCGCATCGAAGCCGACGCTGCGTAATCCGGTGAAATTTTACTAAAAATTTAGCGTACACCTACGGTTGCTTCAGATGTGCTAGACTTATGTGTCTGAGCTCTATCTGCTTTTTTCTGTCGCTCTTGAAGTTCAGCACCAATCAAATTTGCTGCAATTCTAACATCTGGTGAACTGCCAATTTCTTGCAACACTTCTGTTTTTGCTTTCTTCACTAATTTTTTCAATGTACTAGCCTCCGTACTTTGTATCGCTAGTTTAATATGTTCAGCAGTTATTATATCAGGCTTGGCATAGTGATTAATTAGTGCCTCAAGCCCATCCCTGATTGCTGTTAATAGCATTCCCTGCTGTTCTACTTTTTCTTTCTCAGGATCATGCTTACTATAATGTGGCGACGTTCTATTCATTTTTTTTCTCCCTCCAATTTCAGATGTTAATAATAAACTCTACCATATTTTATTCTCACCAATTCTACCGACCAAAATGCATTGCAAGCGATTTGCTCTCACGTCTGGAAACAAAACTGTCTTTTTTTACGAATTGTTCACGACGTTGGAGCTCTTGCTTAATGTTATCAGAAAGCCCTTCAACCCGAGTATTGCCAGCAACTTCCTTTAAGGATTTAATATCAGCGTTCTGAAGCAATGTTGCTAATGTTCGATATGCTGTTTTTACCTCATTAGCTTGCGCATTATCAGGAGCTTTACGCAAAGCATTAGTGTGTGTATTTTTTACCTTTTCCAGACGTTGTAGCAATTCTTGTGCATCTTCTGTCAAACTTCCGTTCTTACTTACATTATCGCCCATATTATCCCCCATAAAGAATTTTTAAAATTATATTACCTTCCACGTTTATCAGACATAACCTTGTCCAATACATGCCTTCCTCTCTTATTTTCCCTTATGACCAATTCATCTTTAATCAATTTCTGAGAAAGAAAGCCTAATTCTGACGAATCACAACAAGCAGCCTCCTGCAAAACTGATGTTCTAGCTGCTCCGATTAAAGCTTTAAATATCTGAACAGCATTGTCGGAAGTTTCGGTAAATTTTCTGTTAGTGCCCATCTCCTGTTTGTGTTTTTCTTCCGCTAATTTTAGATGTTCATAATTTATTACCGGGTTTATTGCCGTAGATGCAGTGTAAGACTTAACTTTTTCTATATCTCCAACCTTAATTGCATCTGACAATTTCCTTTGTTCAATCTCATTATAAACTTCATGAGCCAGACCATCAACCTGTCTGGATGCCTTCTCAACTCTATCCAGAACCACCTGAAGAACTTTAGTGTCAGCATTATCAAGCAATTTTTTATATATCAGACGCTCTGCCCAGATTACAGAACTTGGCTTGCCATTCGCTTCATTAATTACTTCCTTAGCCAATTCGATATGTTGTGGTGTTATTATATCAGGTCTTGTATAGTCAGAAGCCAATTGCAGATCTCTGGAATTGATAGCTATCGACAATATCTCACGTTCTTTTCTTGTTCCAAATGGTCTAATAGTAAACTCTGACATACTTTATCCTTATTAAACTTATCGAAACAAATGTCCTTGAAGAAAATCCTTTGCATCCCTGTATTTGGAAGCAAAATTATTTTTCATTTCTAATTTTTCCCGACGTTGCAGTTCTTTGTGAATATCTCCAGCTAATCCAGCGACTTTCTGATATTCCGGATTTGTAGCTGCTTCTTGCAATACAGCAAGGCGCGCATTCTTAATTAACTTTTCCAATATCCGGGATGCACGTTCTAATTCTTCCACAGGGGCTCTATGTAAAGTTTGATTATGCTTCTCCCTAGCCAATTTAAGGTGACTGGCTGTTATTATTTCAGGATTGGCATAAATGGTATGTAAATTTTGATTTTTAATATCATCTGCCAATATTTCTGAATCACTTCGTTTTGTAATATCAGCCATTTTGTTCCCCATAAGAAATCAATTATAATTAACCAACAAAATGATTACATCATTTTGACGCTGCCTACGGCGCGAAAAATCGCGCTTTCGGCTTGCGATTTTCATAGCTGATTAAGCAATTACATGCTTAATCAGCTATAATACCTCAGAAATTATTGTTTTTTCTTAATGATTTTACAAGTTAAGATATGATGACAATTATATTATCACGCCCATTCTATTTTGAAGTGCAACGGTTAAAAATTTCATGAGGTGTTTTCCACCCGAGAATTTTTCTTGGGGTATTATTGATTATATTTTGGATATCT
>JBEBHV010000020.1:0-16395 GCA_040080715.1 Rickettsiales bacterium
GCCAAAACATGTTGAAAATACTGGATTGCTTCCTGCCACGCTATGCTCGCAGTCGCAATGACAAGAATTGGGGATTTTTACTCTCAAATGACTATAAAAAATACAGAATGGAGTATAAACCAAGAAAAAAGCTCTCTTAAGCGGGTTGCGCCTATTACCATATATATGCTAATAACCACTTCACAGGTTTAATGCTGCACCCAAACTCTAAAAAGGAAGATAAAATGAGTAATATCGAACAAAAACTAACCTCTATGGGGATCACTCTACCGCCATCAGTAATGCCCGCTGCCAATTATGTGCCTTATACTGTTTCTGGTAATTTAGTGTTTATTTCCGGGACGTTACCTATGAAAGACGGAAAACCGCAAGATATAGGCAAACTTGGCAAGGAATTTAGCGTTGAACAGGGGCAAGCCACCGCCAAGCTTTGCGGTATAAATATATTAGCCCACCTAAAAGCTGCCTGTGGTGGTGATTTAAGCCGGGTTGTGCGCTGCGTACGCATGGGGATATTTGTGGCTTCCGCTGAGGGTTTTACCGACCAGCCAAAAGTCGCTAATGGCGTTTCTGACATGATGGTGGAAATTTTCGGTGAGGCTGGCAAACATGCTCGTTTTGCCGTGGGCGTTGCCGAGCTACCCTTTGGCGTTTCTGTTGAGGTTGATGCTACTTTCGAGATTAAGGTATAATTTTTCCCCTGTCATCCCTGCGCAAGCGTGGATGACAGCATTCCTTCAACTGGCGAACTAGGGCTGGCTATTTCCTTTTTTTCCATCCTGCCAGCCAGAAAAGCCTTCCGGCCAGCTTCCACTGCCTGTTTCATAGCTTTAGCCATGAGTATTGGGTTTGTGGCGGAAGATAGGGCTGTATTAAGCAATACCCCAGCGCAGCCCAGTTCCATAGCGATACAGGCATCCGATGCCGTCCCTATTCCGGCATCCACCAGCACGGGAACCTTAAGTTTACAGGAAATCATATGGATAGCCCGTGGATTTAAAATGCCAAGACCAGAGCCAATCGGTGCAGCCAGCGGCATAACTGCGCTGCAGCCAGCATCTTCCAGTCTCCTTGCCATAATCAGATCGTCATTGGTGTAAGCCATCACCGAAAAACCTTCTTTTACCAGAATTTTTGCGGCTTTCAGTGTTTCTTCAGTATCAGGAAAAAGTGTGTGTTTATCACCTATAACTTCCAATTTTACCAAATCCCAGCCACCCCAATTCACACCTATTTCGCGGGCAAGGCGTAGCGTCCGCACTGCTTCATCGGCGGTAAAACAACCAGCACTGTTAGGCAGATATGTATATTTTTGTGGTGAAATTGTCTCGATCAGACTGCCTTCACCTTTTTGCGCTAAATCCACACGGCGCAGAGCAACAGTGACTATTTCCGCACCACTGGCTTCTATCACTGCTTTTGTTTGCTCCATACTCGCATATTTTCCAGTGCCAACCAGAAGGCGTGAGGAAAAACTACGCCCGGCTATAATAAACTTGTCGTTATTTTCTAGCATTTCAACCACCACCAATAAAGGTTACTATCTCTATTTCGTCACCTTCTTCCAACATGGTTTGCCTGTAAAGGCTGCGCGGGATAATTTCATGGTTACGCTCAATGGCGACCTGTGTTGGCTCAAGCTTCAGAATTTCTGAAAGCTCAGATAAATTTACCTGATTTTTAAGAGTATATGGTTTTCCGTTAAGTGTAATTTGCATATAGTTAGTATGATGATTAGATAATTAGATGACTAAATAAATGAGGTATGTTAACTCTTAATAATCGAATAATCAAATAATCTAGTCATCAATTTATGAAACATATCCTCATCGTCAACGGTCCAAACCTAAACATGCTCGGTTCGCGTGAACCAGAAATATATGGAAATGAAACACTAGCAGATATTGAAAAAAAATGCAAAGGCCATGGCGTAAAACTAGGTCTTAATGTGGATTTTATCCAATCCAATATTGAGGGAGAGATTGTAACCGCCATTCAAAACGCTGCCAAAACTCATCAGGGCTTGCTTATCAATGCGGG
Source organism: Rickettsiales bacterium (assembly GCA_040080715.1). Taxonomy (GTDB): domain Bacteria; phylum Pseudomonadota; class Alphaproteobacteria; order Rickettsiales; family SXRF01; genus SXRF01. The sequence goes on from JBEBHV010000020.1 coordinate 2,041, forward strand.
GGCTTATACCCACACTTCTATTGCCATTATGGACGCGCTGCTCCTGCTCAAAATCCCCGTGATTGAAGTACATCTTTCTAATATTTTCAAGCGTGAGCCGTTCCGCCATGATTCTTACATTTCCAAAGCTGCCAAAGGAGTTATTTGCGGGTTTGGCAGCGAAAGCTATGTTCTGGCACTTGCTGCTGTTTCAACCATAATTAACGGCAGTAAATAGCCATGCTCCGCGTCGGACATCGTGGGGCTTGTGGACATGCGCCGGAGAACACTCTTGCCTCGATGCGTAAAGCTCTGGAAATCGGGGTTGATGGTTTTGAATTTGACATCCAGCTCAGCAAAGATGGTATTCCTGTCGTAATTCATGACGATACCCTAGAACGGACTACCAATGGCAAAGGCTTGGTCAGCGATTTCACGCTAAAAGAATTGCAGAAGCTAGATGCTGGAAATTCTAATTTTCTGGGCGAAAAAATACCAACACTGCAAAATGTTATTGACATGGTGGATAAACGCACGCGGTTGTTTATCGAACTGAAGGCAGAAGGCGCGACCAAACCTGTGGCAGATATAATAACTAATGCGGTAAAGCATAATGGCTGGAGTTATGAGCAGTTTTTCATCTGCTCATTTGATCACCGGCAGATAGTAGAATCGCGCGCTCTTATTCCGGAAGTACGCACCTGCGCTATATTGGTTGGTATTCCAATAAGCTTGGCAGAGATTGCTGCTCAGGCGGATGCTTGGGCACTAAGCTCAGCGATACACCACACTAATCAGGCACTGGTGGATGATGCACGGGCGCGTGGACTGAAAGTTATGGTGTGGACAGCCGATAAGCCTGAAGAAATTGAAAAAGCACGCTCGCTCAAAGTTGATGGGATAATCAGTAATTATCCTGACCGGTTATAATGCTGCTATCCGATTCAGAAGTAACGTGGGAATTTCTGCTGGCTGCCTATGCTAATGGTTATTTCCCAATGGCTGACACCAAAGACAGCCCCATACTCCAGTGGATGTATCCGGAGATGCGCGGGATTTTACCGTTAGATACATTTCATACACCTAAAAGCCTTGCAAAATTTATAAAGAAATCGCCATTTGTTATAACCACTAATACGGCATTTCCACAAGTAATCCGTGCCTGTGCAGATGTAAGTGAAGAACGCAAAGAAACATGGATAAACGAAGAAATTATCAAACTTTACTGCGAATTATGGGAAAATGGTTATGCTCACAGCGTTGAATGCTGGCAAGGTTCGGAATTGGTTGGCGGATTATATGGCGTGGCGATAGGTGGAGCATTTTTTGGCGAGAGCATGTTCTCAAAAACCAGCAATGCCAGCAAAGTTGCGCTCGTGCATCTGGTGGAATTACTTAAAAACGCTGGCTACACATTACTTGATGCTCAATTTACTAATGAGCATCTAAAACAATTCGGAATAATAGAAATACCACGCAACAACTATTTAAAAAAGTTAGCGCAGGCTATTTCCATTACACCAGAAAAATATTTTAACCATCCTAGGCGACCTGAAGACTGCTAATAAATTTCTTGATTTCTTTATCCAGATTTGTTGCCTGCATCGAGAGAAGTTTGGAAGAATTCAAAACATCGTTAGTTGTTCTATCAGCGGTGTTTGTAGCTGATTTAACATCTCCAATATTATGAGATATAGAATTCATACCACTCGATGCCACCACCATATTTCTTGATATTTCATTAGTCACCGCACTTTGTTCCTCAACAGCAGCCGCTATGGTTGAAGAATACTCATTAACATTATTAACCACATGTTTAATTGAGCCGATGATGCTGACCATTTCCTTGGCTATTCCCTGCACGTTGGCAATTTGTCTGGCTATATCATCAGTTGCTTTGGAAGTTTGCGTAGCAAGATTTTTTACTTCCGAAGCAACCACAGCAAACCCTTTTCCAGCTTCACCAGCACGCGCCGACTCAATAGTCGCATTAAGTGCCAGAAGATTAATCTGTGAGGCAATATTGCCGATAAAATCACTCACATTACCAATTTCAGTAGCGGCATTGGCAAGAGTTCCAGCAAACTGTTCGCCTTTCATAACTTCCTGCATTGCCTCGCTTGCTTCTCCAGAAGATTTGCTAACCTGAACAGAAATTTCCCTTATTGAAGCAGATAATTCTTCAGCAGCAGACGCAACTGTTTGCACATTGGTGGAAGTTTCCGAGGCAATTGATGCCACATCTGACGCTTTGCTATCAGCATCCCCAACTGTTTTCGCCATACCTTCAGAACTACTTTGTAATTCAACAGCAGCTTTAGAAACCTCTTCAACCGCAGCAAAGGCAATTTTTTGGAAAGAATTTATCGCCATCTCTACTTTTTCTGTCCGTTTCTGTTTTGTTGCTTGTTCCATTAACTCATTTTCTGCCAGATTATCAGCGGTTTTTTTATTTTCTACAAACACCTGCATGGAAGCTGCCATTTCACCAATTTCAGTTTTAGATACTGTTGGAAGAGTGATATTGGTATTTCCCACCGCCAATTCTCGCATTGCATTCGTAATGTTGCGCATTGGAAGTATGATAGATCTTATAATGACAATAGTAAGCAGCACCGACAACACTGCCACCGCCAATATTACCACCAGCAATACACTTAAATTATTATTAGCACTGACGACTGACTCCGCCACCTTTCCCTCAATTTGTTGAGCATATTCTATATTGCTCTGTGTGGCGATTACCGCTTTTTCCTTTGCAGAACTTGCCTCTGCTTCCTGTTTTTTTAACACCGAGTCCAACAAATTATCTATGTTAGCAGAGATCTTTTTTGCGTCCGATAATAATGAATTTCCTTTTACACGGTTACCATCTACAAAGGCATCAACCGCTTTAAGTGCGGTATCGCTAAAATCATTAGCCATCGACTTCACTTTTTTTGCTTCTTCTGGAGCAAACGCCTCTAGTTTCGGCAATAGCTCCATTAACTGTTTTTTTGCATCATCGGCATTATTTTCTGATTCGTTCAACCAACTGGCAGAAAGATCCGTCAACCAGTATCTAAGCATATTAAATTGGCGCAATGTCTTACGTACAATTGCCAATTGCTCATTAGCTTTTTCTCCTGCAGCGAGGCTATTTTTTACCTCATCACCTTTGACTTTAATATCCTTTACGCCATTTTGCGCGTCTATAACAACATCATATATTTTGTAGGTTATATTGGAGCTGTATAAATTAGTCGCAACCAAGGCTAGTAACAACAGTCCGGAAAGAGCTATCAATTTGGCTCGAATGGTAACCCTGTCCATCAAACTTGCCATACCACCTGACTTACCTTCAACCACACTATTCATACATGAACTCCTTGCTTTTTTTATACAAAAGATTTGTTAATACGTCATATCCATTGGCAAACTTGATGTCATATTAGGACAAAAAAATAAACAAAAGATTAAGGGAGTATCAATTTTCCAACCGATACTCCCTTGTTTTTAGAACTTATATTTAGCATGATTTATTTGAATATAGTTACACTTATTGCACCACCTAAATCATCCAATTTAGCACCTTCTTTTTTACCGCCAGAAATATCAGTTTCACCTTTTGGTTCACCATGGCAGCTTAAGCAAGATTGTCCATAATACTCGGGCTGGATATATCTAAACGCGCTTTTACCATCAGCAGTTGTGGTCTCAGAAAACGGCTTACCTTTTTCATAACCAGCTTTTTTGAAAGTTTCCTCAATCGCCTTATTTTCCCAATCATCAGGACGATTTTTACGATTACGAACCAATTCTTTAGGAGCTGTAAGCTTGATAATCGCTTTACCAGATAATTTTTCAGAAGCTTTTGTTGCTACCTGACCGGCAAAAACCGCAGGCAGGAATCCTTTAAAGCCTTTTCCTTTTTCATTGATCAACGGCTGAGCATCTTTCATCACCTCACTAATCGCATCCAAAATAGCTTTTTGATTTGGATTTGGATCAGCATCACTGACATCCTTACCCGTTTTTTCTTTATATTTTTCTTTTGCCTTGGCAACTACAACATCGCCGGTTAACGCCTTATCTCCAAGCTCAGCATTGTTAATATGAGCTTGATTGTCAGAAATAACTGCACGACCAGAAGAGAAAAGAATAGCCATCTCCTTTGCTACGTCCTCATCACCAGCATAGGCGGAAAAACTAAGCAATCCACCCATACAAATAGCCGCAGTATATAAATATACTTATCTTCATAGATAAACTCCGTCTCAGCTGGTTAAATTAATATTTTATCTGCACTGTAGCAATTACTTTGGTTGTGTCTGTAAAAAGCTGGTCAGCATTGTAATCAGCAAATTTCAGACCAAGAGTTAAACGCTCATAAAAGGTTTGCTGAATAGAAGCATTCCACTCTGTACCATAATCACTACTGGTATTTTCTGCCTGATAATCATGATAGGCAACCGTAATTTCAGTACCCTTAATATAGTTTTCACCGAACGGAACCTTATATCCCAGTGAAACATATTTGTCTTCCAGACCATTTGCAGGAGTAGTCAGGAACTTATCCGCCCAGCCATTGAAAGCATGCAGTGTCGCAAGTGGTGTCTGGAATGAACTTGTCCCATTACCTTCCAGCACTTCATATCCAAGTTTTCCGGTCAAACCGTTCCAGGTAACTCCTGGCTCTATAAGGTAATAATTCTCGTCATAATTGGCAGTGTTAGAACCATAATCTGATTGTCTGGCGAATTCACCGGCATATATCAGGCTCAGGTCGCCGTTCACAGCGTATTTACCGGTAAGACGCACACCATAAGTGTTAGACGAAGATGACGCAGCATCATTGAAATCAAGAGCATAATCGTACGCTGTTACTTTAAGCAACGGATCAACATCATAAGACACGTTCACGATATGCGAATCGCTTTCATAAGCACCATTGGTCGCCGAAGGTCCTGTGATACGGTTAACTTTGCGAAGATAAGCGTAATAGATGTTAGCTTTATCAATAAACTGACTGGAGATACTAGCCGCATCAAAAGTCTGGTCATTCTGCCTCCAGCCAACCGAGCCGACAAACCTCTGATTGTCAAGATTGATGACCTGACGACCTACAGTAATATTGGTTTTTGGCAATCCTTGAAAGCTGATATAAAATTGGTTAAGCAGCGTATCTTCCGGATCGGAAACAGTTGGAAACTGAGTTTTTCCGTTGGTCGTGCTGTTATAATGATCAGCACCAAGAGCTTTAACATTCTCGCCTTCAACAGCAACCTGGAAGCCATTCCACAGACCAGTCTTATACCCTATTTTAGTACGCAGGACAGAAGCATATGCATCCTCAGCAAAACCATCTTGAGAAACATTTTCATAGCGATAACGAACATCAATCCAATGCTTGCCTTTCACCAGAGCATGACCAAGACTATCTGGAGGAAAACAGGAAAACGGATCAGAAGAAGCTGGAGCAGCAGGAGCACTTTCAGCTGGAGCAGGAGCTGCGGATTTTTCTTTAGATGAAGCTTTGGCTTTGGTTGCAGCAACGGCATCAGACGATGCTAAAATTGTAACAATCGGAACCATAACAAAGGCACTGGTAATAAGTAAAAACCTGCTATACAATCTCATATTTTCTCCTTGCTTTATTTGTTGGTTGAAAATGACATAAGCCTTACCAAGCCACAAACTCGCCTCAGCCTATCACCTGATTGATAGGTGTATCGCATCCGAAGATATTTTCCAGATTAATCTATGTTAGACATTTAATAGCTTATGGATTGCATTTATTTATAAACTGTAAAAACAATTTCAATTAATTAAACGTCTTTGCCTGCTATGTCAGTGTCAATACACTCTAATCAAAATCAGAAAATTATAAAAAATGAGGTGACAAAAAAGTCACTGTTAAAAAAATAATACTACGTCCACTTATAATTTTACCCGCTCACCTTTTTTTCTTTCGCTATCAGATTTAAGCTGACCACAAGCAGCAAAAATATCCTGGCCACGTGTTGCCCGAACCGGTGAAGAAAAACCCGCTGCATTTACAATATCAGCAAAAGCCCGAATGCGGTTCCTGCTGGAGCATTCATAAGGGGAGCCGGGCCATGGGTTAAATGGGATGAGGTTAACCTTAGCGTGAATGCCGGAAAGTAATTTTACCAGCGCATGTGCATCAGAATCAGAATCGTTTACACCTTTAAGCATCACATATTCAAAAGTTATACGTCGGGCGTTATTAGCAGCAGGATATTCTCTACAAGCTCGCAGCAATTCTTTAATCGGATATTTTTTATTGATTGGAACAAGTTCATCGCGGAGTTCATCACGCACGGCATGCAGCGAGATAGCCAGATTCACTCCCAGCTCATTCCCACAACGTTCAATCATCGGTACAACGCCAGAAGTTGAAAGAGTAATCCGCCGCTTGGAAATTGCAATGCCCTCACCATCCATAACTATCTTCAGTGCCTTTGCCACATTATCATAATTAAATAACGGCTCACCCATGCCCATCATAACTATATTGGTAAATAGACAATCCTCCCGCCTTTTATCCCATTCGGAAAGCCCGTCACGCGCTATCAGAACCTGTCCGATAATATCGGCTGGAGTCAAGTTACGCACCAACGGCATAGTGCCAGTATGGCAGAAGGTGCAAGTAAGTGTGCACCCAACCTGCGATGACACACACAACGCTCCCCTATCCTCCTCAGGAATAAATACCATCTCGATTTTATTTTTATCTTCCATTTCCAGCAACCATTTGCGCGTGCCGTCAACCGAAGTAAGGGCGCGGGAAATTTGGGGGCGAGTCAAAGAAAAATACTCAGCAAGCAGGGCATGCTGTTTTTTAGCGATACTCGTCATCTGCGAAAAATCAGTAACACCTTTCACATAAACCCAGTGCCAGATCTGCTTGGCACGAAAAGATTCAATTCCCACTTCTTTAAGTTTTGCTGCCAGCTCCTCGCGGGTCAAACCGATTATTTCCGTTTTTTCTGTCATTTGTTTTTTACTAACATGGATATGAGTAAATCAAGCTCGGGGATTGTTTTGCGTTTTACTTCAAGTTTTGCTTTAGTGAGATTTTGCAAGTAATAAGCAGTTTGCTCTTTTACCGTTTTTTCTCCACCCATAATTTTATCCAACTTATTTTTTAAAGTAGCAATCTGTTTTGGGCGTTGTTTGGGGTCATAAACGCCATACGGTAAATCAACACCAAGAATTTTTAGTATCACCGATTCCGAGCAAACAGGTTTAGAAACAATCAACGTTGGTTTTTTCTTATTGCCTAGATTAAATTTGGCTTGCAGCTCACCAAGATGACACTTCATAAATTCAGATTTTATTTTTTCATCAGTAATATTCCAACATTTTGCAAGCTGTTTGCGAACAGCTGCTGATAATGGGCTTGTATCTGGTTCAAAATCTTCATCAAGCCATACAAATGATTTATCTCTATGGGATTCTCTAAGTGCAGGTAAAACAATACTATCAGCACCACCACCTTTTGAATTTTCTGGAGAAAATTTAATTCCGTGTAATTGTGGCTGATATATTTCTATCAAAAAATCTATGAATGCTTGCTCCCTATTTCCCTCAACCATAGCAAAAACAGTAAGTTTTCTAGGGCGTTTCTTTTTTTCCATAAATCACACTCCTAAAACCATTTAATGTTAGGAGTTCCGCCGTAAGCACCAGCCATGTATTTATGAAAATAATTTTCATCATTTCTAACATCTTCAACATCATCCAAACGATAAATTTCTGATTCCAATGTGTTTAGGTTTTTTTCTGTAATAAAAATTTGCGTTTTAGTTCGGTCATTTAACAATAAATGCTGATGCGTGGAAAAAACAAGCTGTGCATTATGCGGATTGGTTTCTTTATTCTCAAAAAGTGAAATTATTTTTTTTGCTACATAAGGGTGAAGACCTCCTTCAATTTCATCAATAAACACAGTGCCACCTTTTTTTAGAATTGGCAAAACATTGTAAAGTACGAAATATCCTTTTTGTGTTCCTTCCGATTCTTCATGTATAGGTAAATAAAAATCACCATTTGCAGAAGTATGCAGACAGAGAAGCATTTTTTGTTTTATTTCATCTTCTGGGTTTTGCGAACTTCTCAAAGTAACTTCCTTAAATGAAAAGCCTTTGATTCCAAGATCTATTTCATTAGAAAAAGACAATAATTCATCTTGCAATTGTTCATTATAAGATAAATTTTTAGAAAATCCAAAAAAATCTATATAGTCATTCCGCCCTGACTGACTTACATTACTTCTTAATTTGCTAAAAAAAGTTATTTCTGGTAAATAACCAAGAACAAGCAAAGCAGATAACAATGATATATTAGAGCGGAGTTTAATACGCTCCCAATCATCTTTATTCATTTTGAAGGCTGGAGTTTTAATTTTTGCTTCACCGCCATTACGAGTTAATTCAAACACGCAAGAAAATTTTGCTCGTGGTTCGGAAACTTTCTTTTCTAACTTTTCTTTCAGTACCTGCTTTTTATTTAACTCTATAGAATAGCGATATAAAATCGCTTTTTCATAAAATTCTAATTCTATTGAGCAACATTCATCTTTTTTTAGTTTATGCAGCTCCAAAGGTATAGAGCGTTCTACTTTTAGCGATTCATACGAATCTTTTACAAACCATGAAATAAAACTCAAGGCTTTAATAAAATTAGTTTTTCCCGAAGCATTAGCACCAATAATACAAGATACCGTGTTTATATATTTTTCACTTTCATGAAGGCGTGCTGAATCATCAAGAGCTTCTTTTGGTTTAATCTCAAAAGACAGTTCTTGCTTCTCACCAATACTGTGAAAATTAGTTATAGCCATAGATTTTAGCATATCAAACTCTATTTTTGACGAATTTTCGTTATTTTTGTAGTTTAGCCTATAAAATATTGGTTTTCAATTGGAATTTTACACAAACCGATTATTTCCGTTTTTTCTTTCACAAATGTTTTTCAACAGCGTTTTTCCACTATATGTTATGTATAAGAATTATACATAACGACTATGATGTGTAGGCTATAGCAACCTATAGCCACCTTCAAAAGCTTTTATAACTTCGATATCAAAACTATCCCTGATTTTCTTGCGCAAGCGGTATATATGCGTTTCCAGCGTATGGGTATCCAGTGCCGAATCAAATCCCCATACTTCCTTCAGCAAAACCTCGCGGGCAATTCCCGAATCCCCGGACTGGGCAATCATCTGCAACAGATGGCTTTCTTTATCAGTTAAATCGGCGGTAATTCCGCCGGAACTATTAGAAATGACTTTATTTTGCAATGAAAGCTGCAAATCAGCACCAATTTCCATAGTATCATTGCCAGCAGAATTTTCTAATACTGACTGAATGTCAGAAAGCACTCCCTGGATACGCACTGGCAGATCCACCTTAATAACAGAAAATTGGCAGTTCACATTAAGAGTTCTATCCGTAACCAACACCGTTACATCACTGTCAGGAATTTCAGACTCTGAGACCACTGCCTGACAAATTACTCCTAACTCCCGCGTGACAAGGGCTGAGAATGACTCTATAAAGTCGCGATTATCACTTAATAAAAGTATGGTTTTAGGTTTTGTTAATGCATTATTCATAGGCAAAAATATAAATGATTGATAAGGTCAAAGATAGCAAAAATGCTGTGGATGCTCTGTCTTGGGCTATAAAGCTTCTGCGTAGCCAGAATGGGCTGGTCATCAAGCAGAAAAACGGCAAAGAAATTGCTATATATCCTGCTGAATTTCTTGATGAATCTGCACAATCAAAATACAAACTGGCAAGATCCGCTACTTTGCTTACACTCGCCAAACGCGCTGGGCTATTGCCGGCTTTACTGGTTATTCCCATAGGCAAAGCGACAGCCGGCTGGAAAGTTTTTTCGGAAAAAGAACTGGAGCTTGCCCTTAAACAAACCGGCGGAAAATTATTTGAAGCCGCGCGGGCAAAACTTCCCATAGATGGGGCGGAAGATTCAATAATTGTAAGCTTCCGTGAGCAGAATGAAGAGCTGGTACATCTGGCACTTATTATCGGCAAGCCTGAGAACAACCAAATACCGCTGGTACGTGCGCATTCTTCCTGCGTAACCGGTGATTTATTAGGCAGTTTGCGTTGCGATTGTGGGGATCAATTAAAACTTGCCCTCACTGCCATAAAGAAAAGTGGATATGGCGTTCTGCTCTATCTCAATCAGGAGGGGCGCGGGATAGGCATCACCAATAAACTCAAAGCCTATAAGCTACAGGAACAGGGCATGGATACCTATGTCGCCAATCACGCGCTTGGCTTTGAAAGTGACGAACGCGATTTTACCACTGCCGCCTCTATACTAAAAGCCCTGAGGATTTCCAAAATAAATTTATTATCCAATAACCCGCATAAAGTTTCAGAGCTTAAGAAAAATGGCATAAACGTCACTAAACGCATCCCGCTTATTGCAGAAGCCAATAAACACAACCGCGCCTATATAAAAGCCAAAGCAAAAAAAGCCGGGCATATTATAGCTGATTAAGCATGCAATTGCTTAATCAAGCTATGAAAATCGCAAGCCGAAAGCGCGATTTTTCGCGCCGTAGGCAGCGTCAAAATGATGTAATCATTTTGTTAGTTAACTATATCGGAGATAATATTGGAGAAAACGAGTAGGTTTTTTTATTCCTTCTTATCCAAAATATTCAGCAACTCTTTGGATGTTGCCTCGCTTTTGGCATTGTTTAGTATTTCCCAGGCGCAGGAATCTTTTTTCCAGGTATTGACATTGGTATCAAGATTCACTTCTTTCCATTTCGGGTGTCCGCTTTCTTTAAGTGCCGGTATTCCAGCACGCAGCGCGTCAGCAAATTTGCCTATCTGCTCACAACGCTTAGTATTGTCACCACCTTGCGAGAAATCACGGCTTATCAGGATCGCCTGCACAGATATGGTGGGAACTGGTTCTTTTATAAATTTATAATCAGCAGCAGTCAGCTCGGCTGGCTTATATTCTTCCAGCATTTTTGCACCATTCATAGGAAGAAAATGAACTCTTTCCAACATGGGTGCATATTTCTGATTTTCAGGAAGAGTTAGATCTTCCAGATTTTTAAATAACCTGACTGGTTTACCGCCAACAAAAATAGCTGCGTCAGCTTCACCTTTCAACACGGCAACAACTCCTTGTGCCGAAGGAATCTTAAGGCTTTCAGCGGGTGCTATATTCATCATCGAAAACAGGTTTATAGAGGTGAGCATATTGCCACTGCCTTCTTCGCCTATAGCAACTCTTTTGCCTTGTAATTCTTTGAAATCTTTTATTTCCTTACGAGCAAGAACATGTATTTCTTCATTATAAAAAGGGAAAATAAGACGAAGATTGTTTGCCATTTTCATCGAGTCCGGATTTTTAGAACGCCCTAAGAACCCGAGAACATCCGATTGCACTATACCTAATATGACGTTCTCATCGCTATTAATGACTTTAATGTTATCAATCGATCCTTCCGATGACTTTACTGCCATGTCCATCCCTGATTTTTTGGCAGCTTCAAAAAGGTCTCTGCCGAATATAAAATATGTACCTGTTTTTAAACCAGTAACCACGGTAACAGGAGGAGGCATATCTGCTGAATTCTGGCGAGACGCACTTGCAGCCTGAACAAATGAAGAGGAAAAGAATATTGCGCCGGCGACTATGGCATAAAGCATAAAATAATAATAATGCTTCTGGAAAATTACTTTCATAAAAACTCATTGTATCAGTTGTTTGTCTGTTATTTTATCAGACATACTTACTAGCACAAAAAGTTAACGCCTGTCAAATAAATTTTTAATTTGTATTAATATTTACTCAGTATAGAAAGCAGCTCGCTTTCAGTTGTAGCACCGCTAGTACTATAGACTTTATCTGGAATCGTCTTCTCAGATTCTGAGGCTATCCTTATTATATTACCAACAATAAACCCGTCACTATCACGAAAATACAAGGTCGATTCACTGGCTCTTACCGGTTCCATGGAAGAATTTACCAGTTCCAGCAAGTATTTATCGTCTGCAGGCGGAGAAGTCGTCACAAACAATTCGCTAACATATTGATAAATAATTAATAAAACCGCAAAAGCCGCCGCTATTCCTAGCGATGATTTTACAATTTTATCGTCTAATATATTTGTATAGTTAAAACTGAAACGCGCAGGAGGGAGCGGAAGACGATTAATCTTCGGTCTCGATACAAACTCTCGCATAATAGCTTCACTATTCATAATAAGCGAAGTATACATAAAATTTATCTTAAATACAATGCAACTATAACACATAATCTTGTAGAAGCGATATAACTCTTTATGAGCCTTGATTCCAACATACTTAGACAACTGCTTAAAACCGCCCATTCATGCGGAGCTGATGGAGCTGATGCCATAATGCTTGAGACCACTAATCTCAGCATTTCCAGGCGCATGAGCAAGCCTGAGGGCATAGAGCGTTCGGAAAATTCAGCGATAGGTCTTAGAGTGTTTGTTGGTAAAAGCAACGGTGAAATCGGGCAAGCCAATGTATCTTCAACAGATTTTGAGAAAAACTCACTACTGGAATTGGCGCAGCGCGCAGTTGCTATGGCGAAAATCGCCCCAGCCGATATAGACAGCACCCTGCCACCTGCTTCCCTACACCCTGAAGATAGCAAAAACCTGGATTTAGTCGATCCTGTTGAACCATCTTCTGACTGGCTACTTGAACAGTGTGCTATAGCTGAGGATACCGCGCTAAGCGTTGTCGGAATAACTAATTCTGAAGGAGCAGATGCCAGCTACAGCAAATCACGCGTGACTCTTGCAATATCAGGGTATAACGGGACAGAATTCATAGGCGACTACGAAGGAAGCCATTTTTCCATATCGGTTTCGGTGCTGGCGGGCAGCGGTACAACAATGGAACGTGATTATGATTTTACTAGCTCCCGTCATAGGAGCGATTTAGGTAGTGCCAAAGACATTGGCATTAATGCCGCAAACCGCGCCATCAAACGCTTAAATCCACGCAAAGTTTCTTCATGCCAAGTGCCGGTGGTTTTTGATCCGCGTGTCAGCAAATCACTCCTTTCTATCCTCACCAGCTCTATTTCCGGAGTGGCAATTGCGCGTGGAGCATCTTTTCTTAAAGATTCTCTGAACGCGCGAATATTTACAGGTGGCATCCGGATAATTGACGATCCGCATCTCCTACGTGGTTTTTCTTCCCGGCCATTCGATATGGAAGGTGTAGCCAATAAAAAAACTGCCCTGGTAGAAGACGGTGTGCTGCAAAGCTGGCTACTGGATATTCGTACTGCTAATAAACTTAAAATGCAGACTACAGGGCATGCCTCACGCGGCATATCTTCTCCACCCTCTCCGTCTTCAACTAATTTTTATATGGAAGCTGGCAAACTTTCCCCTGTTGAGCTTATCTCCGATATAAAAAGCGGTCTTTATCTCACCGAAACCTTTGGTATGGGTATTAATACCATAACTGGTGATTACAGCCAAGGTGCGGCAGGTTTCTGGATAGAAAATGGGGAAATTGCCTATCCGGTTTCAGAAATAACCATTGCCGGCAATCTGAAAGATATGTTCCTTGGAATCACCCCCGCCAATGACCTTACCTTCCGCTATTCCACCAACGCGCCTACCCTGCGCGTGGAAAATATGACGGTTGCTGGGGTTTGAATTTAATAGCTACTTGCTGGTTGATTTAATATATGTATTATTAGCGAATTATGGCAAATAACAAATTACCAGAACATAGAATTTTTAATAATGCCCCCATAAAGGAAGCAATAATTGACATTTCATTTCCAGAAATACCAGAGAGCAGCTTATCACTAATAGAATCATTAGAATTTGACCTTAGCAATTACTTTCCTAACAAAAAAACAATGCGGAGAATGAGTCAAACTTTTGGTTTTGACAAAGGGCAACCTAGCAATAGCTCTAGTGAATTTTCTACGATTGGATATCAGTTTTGGGCTCAGGACGAGGTAGAAGATTTGGTAACATGTAGACGTGATGGTTTTTCCTATAACAAACTAAAGCCTTATACAGAGTGGAATAAGGTTTTGGATAAAACGCTTATTGGCTGGGGAAAATACAAAAACAAAATCAATCCTACTGTTATAAATAAACTATCTGTTCGTAATATAAATCTAATTGAAATTCCAGAAATTCGATTTGAGTTAGATGATTATTTTTTAATTACGCCTAATCTTCCACCAGAAATTAATCACAATATGGAAGATTTTTTGATACAATTTATAATTGATTTTTCTGATAAAAATGCCAAATGCTTAGTAACCATGGCTACACATCCGCCAACAAAAGATGGGCATGTTTCTGTA
>JBEBHV010000199.1:0-3891 GCA_040080715.1 Rickettsiales bacterium
TTGTCATCCCAGCTTTCACCAAAATTTTCATCTGCCTGCATATCTGCGGAAAAATTTTCATCGCTATTGAAATCCGCCTCACGCGGTTCATCACTATTGTCTTTGACAGGAGATTCAAGCTGTGAGTCAGGTGTCTCACTTGCTTCCGGCTCTTCCTGCGTAAGAAAAGGGTTTTCTTCCAGTGCCTGTTCCACAAACTCACGCAGCTCAAGCGAATTACATTGCAACAGCTTTATCGACTGCTGTAATGCCTGCGTCATTACCAGCGATTGACCTTGCCTGAGTTCGAGCCTGGGAGCGTTCATTGTGGTGATTGGTGGATAGTGAATAGTGGTTGGTGAATGGTGAATGGATTACGGATAGCACAAAACACCATCCACTGTCCACTATCCACCAGCAACTGATTTTTTTGCCGGAATTGGCGAAAAATATCCAAGTGAAATTGTTAGCAATCCTACACCCATAAATGAAACTATGCGCGAAATTGTACCAATCCCATAAAGATCAATAAAGAATAGTTTCAGCACAACAATTCCAAGCAACGCAGCACCAGCAAACCAGGCATCCCTATAACCTTTCTGCGAGGATATAAGCATTGTTGCCATTGCCATCAATGTCCATAAAATAGTGAGTGTGGTTTGCACTATTAAAGAATTAAACATTTCATCTGAAAGATATGGCAAGCTTAGATTAACAGCTATAAACCGCAGCGTTAGAGAATTTATTAATAAGAATGCAAGTCCGGAAATAATTGTTATAAGCAACTTCTTCGAATCTTCGTTAATGCTTGTTCTTCTCCAGAAAATTCCTAGTGAAATTACTGTCAGTATTTCTGATATATCAATAAGGTTTAAAACAGGCATATACATGGACATATGACCGAAACTATAGAAACATAATAATGCCGCCAAGAGGATAAGAGGAGACGAAATATTCTGCTGGTATTTTTCACTTAGGGTTGTAATCGGCCATTTGCGGTATTGCTCAGGCAGTACCAATAAAACTATTCCTAAAATGGTAGCAAACAACCAGCCTGATGTCTTGCCCACTATTGTTGGCTCTAACATATGTGTATAATAACCCAGCTCAAACCCGGCAAGTAAGGTAATGGTAATATATGACAATACTTGCGGCAATTTTAATTCTATCTCTTTTCTTTCCCACAGCCAGTAATAATGGACGGCAAAAGAGGCTGCATAAGCAATATATCCATATCCCATTAATGGATGATATCCATTTCCAGTGCCAAGGATATTGATTATTGAAAATCCTATAATGGCAGGCAGCAACAATGTTACTGGTTTATTAAACAAAGCCACTGCAAAACGTCTGTGAATCATTATGGAAGCAAGGCAAGATAGCGCGTAAAATGCCAACCAGGCAACCAGCAGATTTTGAAGAGAAACAACTTTTTGTATCTCACCACCTATAACCCAGAACCACCAGCCCATCCCAACCAGAGAAAAAAAGCTGGCAAGCTTTTCTGTGTCCGGCAACGGTGAGCGGTTTGGGTGCAGAAAGTGAGCCGCTAAAAAATGCGAAATTGCTAAAATAATAGCGGACAGGAAAAAACCGTTGGCAAATGGCGTACCCAAACCATGCGTATTCATTATCTTAAACAAGAAGAGATTAGAGAGGGCTATTAATAACATCCCGGCATAACCATAAATCTTTTGCTTACTACGCCCCAACATCCAGAGCATTGTCACACCCTCCATAGCCCACAATGGAGCAGTAGTTCCGGCATCAAAAGTGAAGGGAACAGCAAGCGTAAAGAATAGAACCGACAACCACGCGAATATCTCGCTAAGCAGCTTCCAACCTTCCCGCGCACTATTGCGTAAAATCATAGATGATGTGAGATAGAACGCCCCAAGCACCAGGCAGCTAATAGTATGTCCATCAGGGTAATATTTAGTAAGAGCAAGTTGCAGGCTAAAGCCGATAAGCGGCACGCCAAAAACCGATGCAGCGTCTATTGGTACTGAAATATCTGGTTTACTACGCGAGGCGAATAACACGCCAATTCCAACATAAAGCAGGAAATAAATTATCAGGAATGTCTGAACGCTTGCGTAAAATTCCTGGATGTAATATTTTCCGCCCCATGACAACCCGATGATAAACGTGAAGGCAAAGCCTATATTATTTAATATCCGCCATGATTTTTTCCAGGCAATTGCAAAAATAATCAGGTTAAGTAACAGATAATAGCTGAATAGAGCGATGTGACTGCCATTTCCTGTTGAGGTGAGTATTGGCGCGAGGAAACCGCCTGTTATCGCCAAAACGGCAAGTGCCATAGTGTCATAAAGAATTGCGAAATAGAAAGTGGTAAGACCGATAGCCCCAAGCAGCATAAACGCTACAGTTGGTGATAATAGCGCGTAAAACTTAAATGCGGTAAAAACGGTCAGGAACAATATTCCCAGCCCGCCACCAAATAAATACAGTCCATAATCACGGCGGGTGTTGATCTGCTTATGTCCAAATACCATAAACCCAATTGCGCCAATTGCGACACTGACAAAACGTAGCTCAATTGGAAATACCATAAATTGTGCTGTATATTTGAGCAGAAGTGCTACGCCGATGAATAATATGCCAAGCCCTAGAGTCACAAATAATCTGCCACCGCTAAGCGAGCGCATTATCCATTCCGGTAAGAATGGTTCGGAGGAAAATTCTTGGAAAATATTTTCAACATTACTGATATAAGTCGGTGTTTTTATTTCCTCACGCACATATGCTGGCTGAGGGGCAGGCTCTGCAATTGGTTTTCTTTCTACATATGCTGGAGCTTCAGGAATTTTCTCGTCTGAATTTTTAGGCACTTCCGGTGCAGGAATTATACTGTCATTAATAAGTGGAGTAGGAGGGGAATTAAACCTGTTCAGCTCTAATTCTGTTTTTAATTTAAAAACATCATTTTCCAAGGCTTCTATGCGGGACTTGACGTTTTTAATGCTGGAACCACGCCATATAGCAAATATTACTAATAATAGTAGCAGTATTTCCATACAAGTTCTTTTTTATGATTCGAGATTAATTACAAACTAAACCGCTCACCAAGGTAAACGCGGCGGACATCAACATTATTCACGATTTCCGAAGGTGTTCCTTCCATCAGCACACGGCCATCATGCATGATATAAGCGCGGTCGATAATGTCCAGAGTTTCGCGTACATTATGGTCAGTAATAAGTACACCGATACCACGGTTTTTCAGATGCTTTACCAGCACTCGCACTTCATCAACTGCGATAGGGTCAATACCCGCCAAAGGTTCATCAAGCAGGATAAACGCCGGATGGCTGGCGAGAGCGCGGGCGATTTCAACACGCCGGCGTTCACCGCCGGAAAGGGTAACGCCTTGTGCAAGACGCAAATGAGTTATCGAAAATTCCGCGAGCAGCTCATCGAGCTGGGCATGACGCGAATCAACATTTTTTTCATGAATTTCCAGCACGGATAAAATATTCTGCTCCACTGTTAGCCCGCGAAAAATTGAAGCTTCCTGCGGCAGATAACCAATTCCCTGCCTAGCGCGGCGATACATAGGCAGACGGGTTATGTCCTCGCCATCCAGCATTATCCTTCCCATGTCTGGCTGGATAAGCCCGGTAATCATGTAAAAGCATGTGGTTTTACCGGCTCCGTTTGGCCCAAGCAGACCAACCGCTTCACCACGTCGCACATTCAGGCTAACATCACGCACTACAGGGCGACCGCCATATCTTTTGCCAATATGCGAAACTTCAAGCCCATTGCTGGTTGCAACCAGTCTGGGCGTATTGCTATCAACAAAATCCTGGGGGAAATCGGAACCATTATCCGACGAACCGCCACTTTTATTATTTTTTAAATTTGCCATAATAATTTACCATCAAT
>JBEBHV010000200.1:0-3885 GCA_040080715.1 Rickettsiales bacterium
CGTAAAGGATCACTCAAAACCAAACGCCTCAAAGCCGCACTCCACAATGATTACAGAGCCGAGTTAATCAACTCTTCATAATATATGCGGTTGCCCTGGGTGATTCATAAAACTTTCTTTCTTAACAAAATGTTGTTTGCAAAATCATATGTAAAATAATATCTATGAGCTGGGAGAATTATCATGATTTTGCGCAATAAAGGATTTACACTCACTGAATTGTCAGTAGTGCTGGTGATTATCGGGCTTCTTATTGGGGCGAGCCTTACGGGAATATCGCTTATACGCTCAGCCGAAATACGCGAAGTAATCGGCGAGTATGACAGATACGCCAAAGCCATAAAAGAATTTCAGGATAAATATCAGGCACTACCCGGGGATATGAACAACGCAGAAACTATCTGGGGATCTGATGCAACCTGCCCGACCACCGCCACCAACACCGTATTCAAAATTGCCACCTGCAACGGTGATGGCGATGGTCGTATAGGAGCCAGCAATACAAATGGATTTCTTTATACAGCCAACATGTATGAATGGTTTCGCGCCTGGCAACAATTATCTAACGCCGGTTTAATTGATACTAAATTTACCGGTGTTAAAAAATCCGCCACCAATGGAGATGCCGGAATTGGCCTGAATGTTCCGCAGTCAAAATTAAGTGTGAAATCTGGATGGACATTATTTTATTTGCGGCACAATATAGCTAGCGTTAACCTCTGGGGAGATAATTACGGGCATATTTTCTTTTTTGGTGGAGAGACTGGAAGTGTAACCCATTCTCCTGTGCTATCGCCAGAAAATGCCTATGCTATTGATCAGAAAATCGATGACGGCACACCCGGTCGCGGCAATATCCGTGCAAGGCGTACAAGCCCAGAACCAAATTGCACTATCAATGATACAACGCAGGATGCCGCTGCCTATAATGCAACTTCTACAACCGGCCTGCAATGTTCGCTTATATTTATTTTGGGATTTTAAAAAATGAAATTTTATACGGTATCTCAAATTGTGTCATCCCCGCGTAGGCGGGGATCTAGGGTAAAAACCTCCGTCGGTATGTATGGCTCTAGATCGCCTTTGCCTGCGCACGGGATGACTGGTTTCACCCTAGTTGAACTGGCAATAGTAGTGGTTGTCATCGGGCTTGTGATAGGCGGAGCTGTAGTCGGCAAATCCTTGCTTAGAAGCTCAAGGGTTATGTCCATAACTGCTGAATTTGCTGCATACAAACAGGCAATCAGCAATTTCAATGATAAATATCAGGCATTGCCTGGTGATTTTTCTGCTGCTTCTGGCGCATGGAGTGGCATAACCAATGGTGATGGCAACGGTCTGGTTACGGTTAATATTTCCGCCACCCGCCTTGATGAGCAATTCCTCGCGTGGCAGCATCTGCAAAAAGCAGAAATGATAAAAGGCAACTATACTGGCACTGCTGGGACTACCGGCGTGCGTGACCGCGTTGTTGGCACAAACATACCAGTATCACAATTAAATGGTGCCGGTTGGGGTCTCATCAGCGTCACTCTCACTGACATAGCCGGTGGATATACTGAAATACCTTATACCGCTCCTGACACTCCACCCAATCATGTTTTATGGTTTGGTGGTAATTCCGTTAGCGGAACAGTTGATAGTCAGAAACCTGTATTAACGCCGTCTGAAGCTCTGGATATTGATAAAAAATCTGATGATGGTTTGCCTGGTCATGGTAAAATTATCGCTCAGGCTAATGGTGGCACCGGAACTTGTTCATCAAGTGCAACTGCATATAATACATCATCAAAATCTACCCTCTGCTCATTAGTATTTAAAACCGGATTTTAGGAAAAAATTATATCCGCGCCAATGTCAGCGGCTGGTGCTGAGTGTGTAAGTTTCCCAACTGAAATATAATCAACTCCGGTTTCGGCAATGCCTCGCACCGTTGCCAGCGACACACCGCCGGAAGCCTCCAGAGGAATTTTGCCTGCACTCAAAGCAACTGCTTTTTTCAATGTTTCATTATCCATGTTATCGAGCAGAATTCTATCAGGTGAGGCAATAATCGCTTCCTCAACTTGTGTCAAATTATCACACTCAAGAATTATGGGAAGTTTTGTTCCTGCCCGAGCTTTTGCCACTGCCTGTTTTATTCCACCACAAAGCGCGATATGGTTATCTTTTATCATTACCATATCATCAAGGCACATGCGGTGATTTTTCCCGCCACCAACCGTAACTGAGTATTTATCGAACACGCGCAAATTAGGCATGGTTTTACGCGTATCCAGAATTACCGCTTTTGTCCCTGCCACCGCTTTTACATACTGGTTAGTCAAGGTTGCAATGCCACACATGCGCTGCATAATGTTAAGCACCACCCGCTCGCCGGCAAGCAATGCTCTGGCATTTCCTTTAGCCACTGCCAGCACTTTATTTGTACCAACAAATTCGCCTTCACTGGCACTGGCACTGGCACTGGCACCTAGAATATTATAAACTAGTTCAGGGATAAAAACCCCGCAAACCACCATATCTTCACGCGCTACAAACACCATTTCCGCCTGCCGGTTTTCCGGAATGAGTAACTGCGAAGTTACATCGCCATGCCCTATATCCTCGGCTAATGCACGTTTGATAATGTCGATAATTTCTTGGTTAGTTTTCATATAGCCTAAAGCCTACTGCCTACTGCCTATTTAAACACCACCGTTTTTTTGCCATTAAGCAACACCCTATGCTCTATGTGATATTTCAGTGCGCGAGCAAGGGCTACGCATTCCGTATCACGCCCTATTGCCGCTAAATCATCGGGCAAATGAGTATGGTCCACACGCGCCACTTCCTGCTCGATTATCGGTCCTTCATCCAAATCTGTCGTAACATAATGCGCCGTTGCGCCAATAAGTTTTACGCCACGATCAAACGCCTGAGTATAAGGGCGCGCGCCTTTGAAACTCGGCAGGAAAGAATGGTGGATGTTTATTACTTTTCCTTCCAGCTTGCTGCATAGTTCCGGCGATAAAATCTGCATATAACGCGCCAGCACCACCACATCAATCTGGTGGCGGGCGATAATTTCCAGCACCTTATTTTCCTGCTCAGCTTTACTCGCGGCATTAACTGGAAGATGATAATATGGAATCTCATGCCACTTAGCCACATGCTCCCAATCATTATGATTAGAAATAATTGCCGGAATATCAATGGCAAGCTGTCCGGTTTTCTGGCGGTATAGCAAATCATTCAGACAATGACCAAACGTCGAAACCATAATCAGCACGCGGCTTTTACGGGTTTTATAGGCAATGTCCCACTGCATTGAAAAACGCTGCGCCACCTTGTCATAAAACAGTTTTTTAAGCGTATCCTGATTCGGCCCACCCGCCTCAATACTGAATTCAATACGCAGGAAAAACTGCCCGGTGGATTCATCGCCAAATTGCGCCGACTCAATGATAAAGCCAAAATTTTCAGCAAGAAAACCCGTGACGCTTGCGACAATTCCGCGAACATCTGGGCATGATAGAGTTAGTATATAGCGGTTTTGGTTCATATTATTCACTCTATTTCTTTCCATCATCACCAAGCAAATGAAACATATCGCGCTGATAATAGCTGTTTTCCAGAACCTCAATAATCTCAATAATAATATATAGCTGTGAAATCAATTCGTTATCATAACCATAATGATATTCCTGTTCTACCATACACCTTATAGAATCTCTAGGACGCACGTCTATTTCTCTACTTTGAAATTTTTTAAGCCATATTTCATCTTTAATAGTCGCTTTTATTGGCGTTTTTCCATGACGTAATTCCCATTGTGAATTTCCTAAATAATCAGGCTTTTTAATTGCTAATATCATAACAACAGGATTATACTTTATTTTTTCC
>JBEBHV010000021.1:0-16235 GCA_040080715.1 Rickettsiales bacterium
ATTCTATACATTATAATTAGTTTATATTCTCTTAATATTATTAGCAAAGCGATTGCCAATTTAATTAACTATGTTATAAGCGCAGACCATGAAACCAACAAAAATTGTAAAAACCATAACTCCAGAAATAGTGGCGAGCCACGGTCTGACCACGGAAGAATATGAACGCGTTCTGAAAGTCCTCGGGCGCGAGCCGAACATGGTTGAGCTTGGCATTTTCTCGGTTATGTGGAGCGAGCATTGCTCCTATAAAACCACGCGCAAATGGTTGAAGGAACTGCCGACTACTGCACCGTGGGTGATTTGTGGGCCGGGTGAAAATGCCGGAGTGATTGATATTGGTGACGGACAGGCAGCGATTTTCAAAATGGAATCACACAACCATCCTTCCTATATTGAACCATATCAGGGCGCGGCAACTGGTGTTGGAGGGATATTGCGCGATGTATTCACCATGGGCGCGCGCCCGATTGCCAATATGAACGCGCTGCGTTTTGGCTCTCCTGACCATCCAAAAACCAAACATCTGCTTTCTGGTGTAGTGGCTGGAATTGGCGGTTATGGCAATTGCGTTGGTGTTCCTACCGTTGGCGGAGAATGTAACTTCCATTCATCTTATAATGGCAATATTTTAGTCAATGCTATGACTGTTGGCATCGCCGCTACTGACAAGATTTTTTATTCGGCAGCAGCTGGTGTTGGCAACAGCGTGGTTTATGTCGGCAGTAAAACCGGACGTGACGGCATCCACGGCGCGACTATGGCATCGGCGGAATTCGGTGAGGACTCTGAAGAAAAACGCCCGACCGTGCAGGTTGGCGATCCTTTTACCGAGAAACTTCTCATCGAAGCATGTTTAGAATTAATGCAAACCGACACTATTCTTGCCATTCAAGATATGGGTGCGGCAGGGCTTACCTCATCATCACTGGAAATGGCAGGAAAAGGTGGAACAGGTATTGAGCTGGAACTCGACAAAGTGCCGATGCGCGAAATCGGAATGACACCATATGAAATTATGCTTTCCGAATCACAGGAACGCATGTTGATGGTGATAAAGCCAGAAAAAGAGCATATCGCCCGCACAGTTTTTGAAAAATGGGAACTCGCATTTGCCACTATCGGGAAGATTACTGACACAGGAAATATCGTCCTGAAAATGCATGGTGAAGTGGTAGCCGATATGCCGATTGCACCGGTTTCTACCGACGCGCCGGTTTATGATAGACCGTATGAGATAAAGAGGAGTGTAGAGTGTGGAGTTTTGAGTGTTGAGCTTCCTAAAAACTACACTCTACACTCCATACTCCAAACTCTGCTTAAATCACCAGATTTAAGCAGCAAACGCTGGATATACGAGCAATATGACGGCATGGTTGGTAATGATACTATTGCCAAAAGTGGTGGAGATGCGGCGGTTGTGCGAGTACATGGAACAAATAAGGCTCTAGCAATCACCACTGACTGCACACCGCGTTATTGCTATGCCGACCCGATAGAAGGTGGCAAACAAGCTGTTGCCGAGACCTGGAGAAACATTACTGCGGTTGGGGCAACGCCGCTTGCCATAACTAATTGCCTGAATTTCGGCAACCCGCAAAAGCCAGAAATAATGGGACAAATTGTCGGATGTTTGCAAGGTATGGGCGAAGCCTGCCGCGCGCTGGATTACCCGATTATATCCGGCAATGTATCTCTTTATAATGAAACTAACGGTTCTGCCATTCAGCCCACTCCTGCCATCGGAGGCGTTGGAATTCTGCGCGATTTAAGCAAGCGGGTTGGCAATGCTTTTGTAGCCGTTGATGAAGATATTATCGTGATTGGCGAAACTAAGGGACATCTCGGCGCATCACTTTACTTACGTGAAATTTTAGGACGTGAAGAAGGCGCGCCACCACCTGTGGATTTAAAAGCGGAAAAAGCCAATGGCGATTTTGTTCGCGCACTTATTCAGAATGGAAAACTTACCGCCTGCCACGATATTTCTGACGGTGGACTTCTGGTTGCCATTGCCGAAATGACCTATCGTAATGGAATTGGTGCAGTTTTAAACCCTGTGGATTGCGTAAGCAATAGCACAGCGTCTCCATCATCTGGAAAAGATCCTGCGCTGTCGCTTTGCTCCCCGCAGGATATATCGTTCTGGTTCGGCGAAGATCAGGCGCGTTATGTGATTACCACCAAGAACAGTGCAGAGCTTTTAAAAGTAGCAGAATCATTAAAAATTCCTGCTACTATCATTGGAAAAACAGAGTCTAATGAACTAACCATTGCAGAAAACTCTATAAAAATTAGTGACCTGAAATCCGCTAATGAAAGCTGGTTGCCTGATTATATGAAATGATAAAAATAATCATCATATTAATTGCTTCTTAACACTTTAATATCATAGTGCGCTTGTCAGTAATTATATTTTTTGGACAATTTTTTGCAATTCATATCACAGGAAGTGAATATATGGCGTTATCTCTAAAAAAGAAATTCGTTATTCTTGGTGTGGCTCTGGTTCTTATAGTGTTTGCCACAGAATTTTTAAATTATCAGAATACGAAAATTGCCACGAGTCAGCAGATAGCAACCAAAGTTATACAACGCCATATGGACGCGGACATGAAGCATGACGGCATGCGCGGGAATGTTTATAGCGCGCTAGTAGCAGCTAAAACTGGAGATACTGAACTGCTCAAAGTTTCGCAGGAAGAAGTAAAGTCCATGTCGGAAGAATTCGTAAAAAGTGTAGATGAAAATATTGCTTCCGATATTCCTGACGACATAAAAAAACAATTTGAAAAAATAAAGCAATCAGTTACCGCCTATAATGATTTCAGCAATAAAATTGCTAGTACAGCTGGTGATTTTGACAAAGCCATCCCTATGCTTCCTGAATTTAACAAAGTGTTTGGGGTGTTGGAGGAAGATCAAGAAAAAGCCAGCGAGATGATCCTTTCTTGGTCATCTATTATTCATACGGAATCAGAAATTTACAGTTCGTATCTACAAATTTCTCTGGGGCTTTTATTAGTTGCTGCCGTTGGCTTGCCATTATTTGCGATACTTTCAATATTCAAACCTCTAGCAAATATAATCCACACAATGCATGAAATTGTCTATGGCAATATTTCTCTTTCCATACCTTACATATCTAAAGATAACGAAATAGGAGAAATGGCAAAATCCATACAAGTGTTTAAAGATAATGCAAATAAGGTGGCAAAATTGATTGAGGAACAGAAAGAGCAAGAAAAAAAATCTTCTGAAGAACGCCGTAATACTCGTTTAGAGTTAGCAGACAATTTTGAGAAAAATGTAAAAGGGGTTGTTGATATAGTGGCTTCCGCTGCTGTGCAGATGGAAGCAGCATCAAAATCTGTTTCTAAAAATGCCGAGTCCAGCAAAATGAAATTAGGTGTGCTTTCCACACAAATTGGTGGTACCAGCAACAATATTCAGATGGTTTCTGGTGCAACGTCTGAGCTTTCTTCTGCTATCAATGAAATAAGCAGCCAAATTGCCAAAGCTACAGTTATTACCTCTAGTGCAGTGCAAGATGCAGAAAAAGCTGATTCCACCGCACAAGGTCTTAGCAATGCATCACAAAAAATTGGGGAAGTAGTAGAAATGATTAATTCTATAGCTTCACAAATCAATCTGCTCGCCCTCAATGCCACTATCGAAGCAGCAAGGGCTGGTGAGGCGGGAAAAGGTTTTGCGGTCGTTGCCAGTGAAGTGAAAAACCTTGCGGGGCAAACCACAAAAGCAACCGAAGAAATTTCCCAGTACATCAATGCTATTCAGGGTTCAACCTCTGAAACAGTGGGTGTGATTAAAACCATCAGTGGCAAAATCTATGAAATCAACTCCATCGCCAACACCATAGCAGCAGCGGTTGAAGAACAGGGAGCGGCGACAAAGGATATTGCCAATAATGTTCATCAAGCGGCAAATAGCAGCGAGCAGGTAATCAAAAACACAGGAGATGTATCACACGCGTCACAGGAAACTGGAACAGCAGCTACACAGATGATGGCAGCGTCCGGCGAACTATGCAGACAATCAGAGACCTTGCGCAGTCAGGTAAA
The DNA here is from genome assembly GCA_040080715.1 of Rickettsiales bacterium. GTDB lineage: Bacteria > Pseudomonadota > Alphaproteobacteria > Rickettsiales > SXRF01 > SXRF01. The sequence goes on from JBEBHV010000021.1 coordinate 4,083, forward strand.
TAGTTTTCTGGCAAATATAAGGCAATGACAGATAAAAGATATCGCTATCATCATGATTTTTCTGCATTTTTCACTGTCATATTCGCTGTAACCAAAACTTCATAAATAACAATTTGTTATGTGGCTGGGTTACAGGTAAAATGAGCGCATGGAACCATACCCAACACAATCTGCTGAGACTGAGGCAAAGTCTGTTGCCCAGCCATCAACGCAGCCAATTGAAGAGAAGAAAAACTTGGCTTCACGAGTTATTGCAGCAACTGCTTTTGCCAAAATATTCGCTGGTGTGATTAATAATCCAGGTCAAATAATTGATGCCAATCGCATATTCCAGGGCGAACCAATGAGCTTTACGGATAAGGCACGCTCTGTTTGGAGTGGTGATGCTTGGAAAAGATTAAAAGCCCAATCTCAATCAATCAGGGCAAAATACCCTGAAAATAAAATAAAAGGGTGGTTTATTGCTACCAATCATGTTTTTAAATATACAGTAATCACTGGTACAATTGGAGGGATAATTGGCGCAGTATTAGGCTGGTCACTTGGTGACAGGATAAAAGATTCGAAGGATATACTTAAGCACCCATGGCGATCCACCAAAATTATGCTGGGAATTGACAAACCTGAAGCTGAGCCGACGACACCAACTATGTTAGCGCATGATAAAAAACCGGAACAGGAAAAATCTACCAAATGGCAGGATTATACCAAAGATCGTCCGGTTGATTCTGCCACAATGGGTAAAGCGGTTTAGTAACCTGTTTAAGCCGCCAGCAGCGATTCAAAAATTCCAGCTCCAGCAACTCCGCCAAGAAGCATCTCAGCGCAACGTTCAGGATGTGGCATCATGCCTAGAACGTTACGCTTTTCATTACATATCCCAGCAATATTAAGAAGCGAGCCGTTAGGGTTGCTCTCAGGCGTAATTTCGCCATTACCATCACAGTAGCGGAAAATAATCTGTTCCTTATCCTGCATATCTTTAAGCGTGCGATGGTCGGCGAAATAATTGCCGTCATGATGGGCAACTGGAACGCTTATCACCTGCCCTTTGGAATATTTCGCGGTAAAGGCAGTTTTTGTATTTTCCACCCGCAGATTCACTTCTTTGCAAATAAATTTCAGTTTCTGGTTACGCAGCAAAACGCCATCAAGCAATCCTGCTTCGGTCAGAACCTGAAAACCATTGCAAACTCCCAGAACATAACGCCCTTTATTGGCATGGGCAATCACCTCACGCATGATTGGGGACTTTGCAGCAACCGCCCCACTGCGTAAATAATCGCCATAAGAAAACCCGCCGGGCAGCATAACCAGATCCACCTCGGGAAGAGTCGCATCACCATGCCATACCATAACCGGATTAAGACCAGTGGCTGCCAGCACCGTCTGCGCATCACGATCGCAATTAGAACCCGGAAAAACAATAACTGCTGATTTCATAAAATAGTGACCAGTGGTCGGTGGTTGGTGACTAGTGTAAATTTATGCTCCGTCATTGCGAGCGTAGCGAAGCAATCCAGATTTATAGATGTCCCCATAATACTATTCCACAAGCTCATACTTATAATTCTCAACCACTGTGTTGGCAAGCAGCGAGGAGCATATCTTATCAAGGGTTTTCTTTGCAGTTTCCGCATCCGAAGATTTCAAATCCACCTCGATATATTTGCCCTGACGGACATCTTCCACATCATTATAACCCATATTATGCAACGCACCGGTTATCGCCCGCCCTTGTGGATCTAACACACCATTTTTTAAAGTAATATGTATTTTTGCTTTCATTTTTTCTCCTAGTGGCTAGGTACTAGGTGCTAGGTTCTAGGTTCTAGTGAAAATACCTAGTACCTGGCACCCAGCACCTAAAACCTATTTCTTTTTCGTTTTCGTTAGTTTTGACTTCACTGATGCTTTCCGTTTTGCAGGAACCTTGGCGTTCACTTCTATAACATAGCTGCTCTCTCCGCCGTCCTGCGGCAATACACCGAGCCTGCGCGCCACTTCGCGGTAGGCATCTTCAATCTGCCCCAAATCCTGACGGAATCTATCCTTGTCCAGTTTTTTGCCTGATTTTAAATCCCATAGGCGGCAATTATCCGGGCTTATTTCATCAGCAAGGATAATCATTTCCCGCTCATTTTCATACAGGCGACCAAATTCCAATTTGAAATCTACAAGGCGGATACCGATTCCAGCAAACAGACCGGAGAGGAAATCATTGATGCGGAAAGCATACATGCGGATTTCATCCATCTCCTGCGGGGTGCACCAGTTGAAGGCGAATATATGCTCTTCATTCACGAATGGATCACCAAGAGCGTCATTTTTGTAGCAATACTCAACCATCGGATGCCCCAACGGTTTTCCTTCCTGAACATTAAAACGCTTGGAAAAACTGCCGGCGGCATAATTACGCACGATAACTTCCAGCGGTACGATCTGCACCGCTTTTATAAGCTGTTCGCGCATGTTGAGAGTGCGGATAAAATGTGTGGGAATCCCCATATCCTGCAAACGCAACATCAGATATTCGGAGATCCGGTTGTTCAGAACCCCCTTGCCACTAATTGTGCCTTTTTTCACATTGTTAAATGCGGTCGCATCATCCTTGAAATGCTGAATCAAAGTGCCTGGTTCCGGCCCTTCAAAAAGTTGTTTTGCTTTGCCCTCATAGATTGGTTTGCGCGGTGCCATGGCATATATCTTTCGTTTTTTATAAATCATATAGTTATTTGTATGTGAACTCTTAGATGAATTTTAACCAAACTGCAATACTTGCAGTGCATTATAGAATCGTTTATATAGGCATTATTATCAATAGTTACAATAGGAGCATAAATGACGAGTTTTGACGAGCGCGAAAAAGGATTTGAAAGAAAATTTGCGCATGATGAAGAATTATCCTTTAAAGCCAATGCATTACGCAATAAGATGCTAGGTATGTGGGCAGCGGAAAAACTTGGCAAAAGCGGAGATGAAGCAGCGCAATACGCTAAAGACGTTGTGCTGGTTGATTTTGAAGCTGAAGGCGATGATGACGTGATAGGAAAGCTGCTTAAAGATTTCCATAATGCCGAAATTTCTATCACGGAAGCGGAAATCACCAAGGAAATGGAGCGTTTACTGCCGATAGCACAAAAACAAATTGTCGGAGATAAAAAATAAATCGTCTGCAAGTGAGGGGGTTAAGTGAAAATATTACCAACTCTGCCTAAATTATACATAAGACAGGGTTTTGATTGGCTTTCAGTCGCTGTTAACATTCCCAAACGCGGGGCGGTAGCTCTGCGTTATGTGATATTTCATAAAAAAGAGCACCCAAGCAATGTATCAGCAGAAATTGTAGAAACAATTTCCGGCGAAGATAATTCTTTCAAGAATATGTCATTCACTTTTGCGGTTATCTCCATATCAGCTATGGTAGCGCAAGTTGATGGAGAGGTTTCGCAGGAAGAATATCTGGCTTTCCGTGATTCGTTTCCCCTTACCGGTGGTATGTGTGGGAAAATTCGCCAGCTGTTTCTGCTTGCCTGCCAGAGCCAGATTCCTGTTTCCCTGCATATATCACAGATAAAGATTATGTTTCCGGAGCAAACAGAACTGTATACTTCGCTGGTAGATAGATTGTTTCGGATTGCAGTTGCTGATAAACCGCTAGTGCGGGAGGAAGAGAGATTACTCGCTAAAATAGCCCATTCCCTTGGTATCACACCTGCTGAGTATAGCGCGCTTTATGACCGTTATAGCCGCCCACTTGCACCACATGCGATCTTAGGAGTTGAAAAACGCAGCCATAAAGACACCATCAAACAACGCTATCATACTTTAATGAACCGCTATCACCCGGATCGCTACGCTTCGATTCCCACCTCGCCGGAAGTGCAGATGCTGCTCACTCTAAAAAGCGCGGAAATCAGCCAGGCTTATCGCAGCTTAACTCAGGCAGCTTAACCTTAACTATAACATCCCCTGGTCAATCGCATTATGCAGCACTGCATTTAAACGTGTCTGCCAGCCCTTGCCCGTAGCGCGGAATTTATCGGCTATATCTTTATCAACACGCAAATGCAGCGATACTTTTTTATCTTTTTTCTTTGGTCTGCCGCGCAAACGCAACGGCGCAACAAACTCTTCGCCTACCAGCTCCGCCAAGCCGTCAAGACCGTGTTTTGCATTTTTGAACCATTCCTCGGACATTTCCGGAGCATCGTCATCATCCAGCAAAACCCGTTTTCCATTTTCATATTCAATGTATCGTGGTTCTTTTTTCATATTTATTTCTCTCTCTTTTATTAGCTTTTCTAAAACTTATAGGACGCATATTAAAATTTCTTGCTGTCCATATAAGTGTATACAAACGCCCATTTATCAAACCATAACTAAGAATACGAACCTCGCCATAATCTTTGCGTTTATCAACCTGACTTACAACGCTTCGCCAATCCAGCTCCATCACACGCTCAAACGATACTCCATGCTTGGAGATGTTGGCTTCATTTTTGGCTGTATCATATTCAATTTTCATTTATAAACGAGTTTAGCGCAAATAAAGCCAATAATCAATTATTATTTGTGAGGACACAAAATATGCAAATAATACAAAAACCATCCCCGAATTTTGACAGCCGTGACGGGCAGAGCGTGGATATGCTGGTGCTGCACTATACAGGTATGCAATCAGCAGAAGCAGCACTGGCAAGGTTATGTGATGCTACCGCCAAAGTCAGCGCGCATTATATGGTTGCTGAGGATGGAAACATATTTCAAATGGTCGATGAACAAAATCGGGCGTGGCATGCTGGAGTGAGTTATTGGCGTGGTAACAGCAATATCAACCAGCGTTCGATTGGAATAGAAATTGTAAATAAAGGGCATGAGTTTGGTTACTGCCCATTTCCACAAGCGCAAATGGAGGCGGTTGCCAGTTTATGCAGCGATATAGTAGCTCGTCATAATATTCCACCGCATAATGTGGTGGGACATAGCGACATAGCCCCTACCCGCAAAAAAGACCCGGGTGAATTGTTTGATTGGAAATTGCTGGCGGATAGAGGAATTGGGTTGTTTCCATTACATCCATCATCCCTTACCACTCATCCCTCATCCCTTCTCGCCGACTACGGCTATGACATAACTGACCTTCCGCAAGCTATTACAGCCTTCCAGCGTCATTTCCGCCCTAATAATCTTTCTGGAATATGGGATGATGAATGTGGAAAGCTGCTTGCAGCCCTTCTGGAGATGATATAAACTTGCCGCCTGTCAGATAGCTGGATGACCGCCCCACCAGTTCAACGAACTGGTGGGGAGGAAAGTCCGGGCTCCACGTGGCGCAGTGCCAGATAACGTCTGGCGGGGGTGACCTTAGGGAAAGTGCCACAGAAAATATACCGCTACGCGGTGAGTTTAGAGTTTAGAGTTTGGAGTGTGGTTTACTACACTCTACACTCAACACTCCATACTCATGCAAGCAAGGGTGAAATGGTGCGGCCAAAGGCGAAAGCCAGAAGCTTAAAGTAAGAGCGCACCGCATTGCTGGTAACAGTAATGGCAGGGCAAACCCCACTGGGAGCAAGACCAAATAGGAATGGTGTGCTGCCACGCACTTAACCATTCGGGTAGGTTGCATGAGCTGTTAAGCGATTAACAGCCTAGATGAATGGTCATCGCCCCACCAGTTCGTTGAACTGGTGGGGTACAAAACCCGGCTTATAGGCTATCTGACAGATTTCTGAGTGCTGAGTTTAGAGTGCTGAGTTTAGAGTTTTCTCAGCACTCACTCACGCCAAATCAAACAACAACACTTCACTGCCAGCGGTAATTTTCATTTCTTTTACTTCACCACCAGAAAAGGCAACGCCATCGCCTGCGGAAAGCTTATTACCATTAATTTCGGCTGCACCTTTGGCAATCTGTAACCAGCCAAAACGCTTTTCTGCTATATTAATTGGCAAAGTTGTTTCTTTATCCATAACCGCCAAATATAATTTGGCATCCTGATGAATGGAAATAGTACCACCCTGCCCCTGCTCGCTTGCCACTAGTTGCCACTCATTTTTTTTACCAGATGGCAAGCTCTCGCCATAAGCAGGCGTAACATTCTTGGTATGCGGCATAATCCATATCTGCAGCAGATGGCATGGATTTTCCTTGGAAGCATTAAATTCACTGTGAGTTATGCCGCTTCCCGCGCTCATGCCCTGAACTTCACCGGCTTTAATGGTGCGACCATTGCCCATGCTGTCTTTATGGGCAAGCTCTCCTTCTAATATATAAGTTATGATTTCCATGTCGCGGTGTGGATGCGTGCCAAACCCTTGCGCGGGAGCAATCACATCTTCATTTATCACCCGCAGCGAACGAAAACCCATATTCTCCGGATCATAATAATCGGCAAAAGAAAAACTATGCCTGGCATTCAGCCAGCCATGATCGGCATGACCGCGATTATCGCTCTTACGAATATCAAACATATCATTTATTCCTTAGATGTGATTCTACGAACCATAATTGTTTATCAAGTCCACGCGTCATGCTGGTAAACATATCCGCCGAAACCGCATCACCAAGCGCAGCGGTCTCATCAATTGCTTTACGCGCATTTTTGTTAAAAGCAGCAAGTGCCGACGACAGCGCATCAACATGTTGCTGGCTATCAACTGCATCTAACGGATATTCCTTTAAACGTGATTTTTTTGCAGCAACTCTCACCGTTCCCTGCGCGCTGCCGCCAAGCTGCATAATACGTTCAGCAATGGTATCTACCGCGAGGCTTACTTCTGTAGCGAGCAAATCAAACAGCTCATGCAGGGCTATGAAGTTTTCGCCCTTCACATTCCAATGCGCCTGTTTGGTTTGGTAATGCAGGTCTATTCCATCCGCCAAAAGTTGGCTTAATAATAAGTTCAGCTTCTTACGGTTAGCACTTGGCAGGTCGTTTTTGGTAGTTTGTGTCATAATGAAACCTTTCATATATTTGTTAAATAAGAAGCCTTACCCCTGTAGATAGTTCTTTTATTTAGGAAAACAAGTTGTCAATAAAAAAAATTGATTATAAAAATAAAAAAGGTTTGACAGTCTTTTAACTTGAAACTTCAGTCAATTTTTTTGTATAATATCAGACGTGCGAAGAAGAGTTCTTTCGCTATCTGCGGCAATATAGCAACAATATTTTTTAGCATATTTTGTAGCAGGTTATTTTTACAGTATTATTACGTGTAATTATCATAGAAAGGGTTGATGCAAAATGTCTATTCAAGCTCATATCGATTCACTGTCCGAAAAACGCTCTCAGATTAAAGACCAAATTACAGCGGAAATGAATCATCCCTCTCCTAATTTTGAACTGATAACCAAATTAAAGAAGCAAAACCTGGCATTAAAAGAAGAAATGCAACGCTACTTCGTAACGATGAACGAAACGGCTTCTGCTTAGTTTCCATTTTTTATATGCAAACGAGGGATCTGAAAAGATCCCTCTTTTATTTTGTGGTAATGGCTTGCAACAAATTAGTGGCTATTTGTTTATAGCTATCGGCGTAAATACCTTCATACCGCATGCCTGAATCACTGACTTCACGCAACAGAGGATCAATTGCTACGCTTCCAAGAAGCAGTGTTGATAATTCGCTCGCCAGCCTTGCCCCGCCACCTTCGCCGAAAATGCATATCTTATTGCCGCTGCTATCTGTAAAATAACTCATATTCTCAATCACGCCCAAAAGTTTTACTCCGGTTTTTAAAAACATCTGCCCACATTTTTTTGCATCAATAGTCGCCACTTCCTGCGGCGTTGTGACAATCAGCGCGCCGGTAAGCGGTACTTGCTGCACCATGCTGAGATGTATATCGCCCGTACCCGGCGGCATATCAACAAGAAGTACATCCATTGGTTTTTCAACAGTTCCCCAACGTGTCATACGCAGCAACTGATGCAAGGTTTTACTAATCATCGGCCCGCGCAGAATTGCTGCTTCTTCGCCTGTGATATAGCCCATTGAGTTGGTTTTTATACCATAACGCTCATGCGGAATCATTTTCCCATCAACAATTTCCGGCTGCCCAGAAAGCGAGAGCATGCGCGGAATTGAAGGTCCGTATATATCAGCATCAAGCAACCCAACATTCTTGCCTAGTGCAGAAAAAGCCAGTGCTAGATTCACGGCAGTTGTTGACTTACCTACCCCACCTTTTCCCGAAGCAATGGCAATAACATTTTTTACATTTTCCACAGGAGTTAGATTCCACTGCGCTCGCTCGCGTGGCTGGGTATAACCCGCCTCCGGTTTTGGAGCTATCGGCTCGGCATTCTGCGCGGTAAGCACAGCAGTTACGGATTCAACTCCGTCCAGTGTATATACTGCTTTTTCACAAGCCTCACGCAGGTAAGACTTTATTTCCTTTTCCTTAGGATCAATAGTTACTAGAAATCCGACTTTACCGCCCTTTATAGCAACACCGGAAATCATCCCGGAAGATACAACATCCCTGCCGGTTTCGCGGTCAATGACTTGAGAGAGAACGGACAAAATTTTATCGTTATTTATGGAGGGCATTATAAATCTATCATTTGTATATGTCGCGACGATGCCCTGCTTCTATTACAAGAATAACAAGCCTGTCATCTATAATCTGACAAATTATGCGGTAATCGCCTACCCGGTAACGCCAGAGTCCTGCTTTATTTGCGGTTAATCCTTCACCACGTGAGCGAGGATTTTCAAGAAACGCAACTTTATCACGCAAGTAAACCGTTATTTTCTTTTTTGCTTGACGGTCTAGCTTTTCAAAATTTTTATCAGCTTTAGGAGAAAATTCAATCTGCCAAACCATATTTCTTTTCTATTTCCGAAAGAGGAATGGTAGGCTCGTCGAGCGATAAAACATACTCAGCTATAGCAGCATCTTCGATATCTTCAAGATAGCGCGTCATTAATTCCTGCAGCACTGATTGGCGTATCTTGTTATTTTCTAAGCATACACGATCAAAATCCGTAACCAAAGCATCTGGTAATTCAATAGAAATTGTTTGCATAAATACCCCCTTTTAAAACCCTATAAGACAGAATAATAGAGTATTTTAGCAATAATTACAAGTTAGAGATTTACCACCACGATATCAATATATAAACTTGAAATTACCAATATAACTGCTCTATATATCTTATAAATAATTATGAAGGAAAGCAAATATGGCGTGGGGCGATAAAGATAATAATCAGGGTCCATGGGGCAGACCGCCATCAGGCGGTGGAAGTGGTGGTGGCAACAGAGGCAGCGGGGGCGGCGGAAACGGGCCACAAAAACCTGATATTGATGAAATGCTGCGCCGTAGTCAGGAAAAATTAAAGAAAATGTTCCCAGACGATGGCAGCAGCAACAGTAAGGCTTTTTCTCTGGTAGTCATTGTCATTGCCTTAATCTGGGTAGCGTCTGGTATTTATTTCGTAAAGGCTGATGAGAAAGGCGTGGTTATGCGCTTTGGTGCGTATGACCGTACTACGGAATCCGGGCTTAATTATCACCTTCCCTATCCGATTGAATCAGTAGTAACGCCACGTGTTACCGCAATTAACCGGGTTGAAGTTGGCTTCCATTCCGGCGTGACAAGAAGCAGCAGATCCGGAGAAGCTTCGATTCCGGAAGAAGGACTTATGCTGACTGGTGACGAAAACATCATTGACGTTAATTTTGAAGTGCAGTGGAAGATCCGCGATGCGGCGGATTTCTTATTCAATGTCCGCAATCCGGAAGAGACTGTGAAGGCGATTGCCGAAAGTGCCATGCGTGAAGTAATCGGCAAAACTCAGATTACAACAGTGCTTGCCGAAGGAAAACTGCAAGTAGGGATTGGAGCAAAAAAGCTGCTTCAGGAAACTCTGGATTCTTATAAAGCCGGCATTGAAGTTATTACGGTGAACCTCCTGAAAGCAGATCCGCCAGCACAGGTTATTGGTGCTTTCCGTGATGTGCAGACAGCGCGCGCTGATCTGGAAACTTCACGAAATCAGGCGGAAGCATATCGTAATGATATATTGCCAAAAGCTCGTGGACATGCACAGCAGATGATACTGGAAGCTGAAGGCTATAAACAGGAAGTTATCGCCCGCGCGGAAGGTGAAGCTTCGCGTTTCCTCGCTATATATAACGAATTCAGGCAGGCTCGGGATGTTACTAAAAAACGTATCTATCTGGAAACAATGGAAGAGATATTGCAAGGCATGAATAAAATTATTATTGAAGGAAAAAATTCGCAAGGCGTGGTTCCGTATCTTCCTCTTCCCGAACTAAAAGCAAAGCGTGGCGATGAAGTTAAGGAGACAAAATAGATATGCTAACTCTTGAAGAACTCCGCGCCAAATACAAACCGCAAATTCTGGAACTCGCTAAAAAGCATGGAGTTACCGATATTCGAGTATTTGGTTCAGTGGCAAAAGGCGAAGCAAGAGAAGATAGTGATATTGATTTTCTTGTGAAAAGATTACCTAAAACAGATCTTATGAATATTGGTGGATTTTATTCTGACGTTGAAGATTTGCTACATACCAAAATAGATATTGTCAGCGAGGGAGCATTAAGCCACAGAATAAGAAACCGGGTTATTAATGAGGCTGTTTACTTATGAGCCAAAATATTATTAATCGAGATAGTGAACGATTAGCCCATATATTGGATTGTTGTACCAAAATTGAAAATTATGTAAGCAATAGTGATAGAGATGAAAAAACACAGGAAGCAATCGAAAGAAATCTGACTATTATCGGGGAAGCATGCAGAGTCGTTTCCGATGAATTAAAAGCCAAGTATCCATTAATTCCATGGGCTGAAATTCGTGGTATGAGAAATATACTTGTACATGAATATTACATAACAGAAGCAGAGACTGTTTGGGATGTGGCGGAGCATAGAATACCAGCGTTGAAAAACTGGATAGAGGAAATTTTAAAAGGATTAGAGGATAAACAATGAAGTTATTTAGCGTAGGTGGAGCTTTGATCGCAGTTGCGTTATTCCTGTTCTTAAATTCTGCATTCATCGTAAAGCAGACGGAGCAAGCGTTGGTTATGCAGTTTGGCAAATTCGTGCGTGAGGAAAAAAATGCCGGCATTTATTTCAAAACTCCATTTCTCCAGAATGTAGAATATTTCGATAAACGTTTGCTGGATTTTGATGCAAACCCTAATGAGGTAATCGCTGCTGATCAAAAGAGGCTGATAGTTGACGCTTTTATACGTTATAAAATCACCAATCCATTGCTATTCAAACAAACTGTTGGCAATGAAATGACCATGCGCAGCCGCCTCAATTCTATTTTGGAATCCAGCCTTAGGCAGGTTTTGGGAAGCGTTCCGCTATCGGCAGTGCTGTCGGAAAAGCGTGCGGAAATAATGTCGGATATTCGTAATCTGGTAAATTTACAGGCTATGGGAGCAAAGGTTGAGGGTACTACTGAAACTGCGAGCATAGCCACCGGCGGCTTTGGTATTGAGGTGGTTGATGTACGGATAAAACGCGCCGACCTGCCTCCTGCCAACAGTGAAGGTATATATAAGCGGATGCAGACTGAACGTGAGCGGGAAGCTAAGGAATTTCGTGCTAAAGGTTCAGAAGATGCACAAAAAATCCGTTCGCAAGCTGACAAGGAGCGGACTATCATACTTGCCGAAGCCAAGAAAAAAGCTGAGATAACCCGTGGTGAAGGCGACGGCACAGCTACCAAAATTTTTGCCGATTCTTTTGGAAAAGACGAAGAATTTTTCCAGTTCTACCGCTCAATGCAGGCTTACAAGAAAACTCTCGACAAAAAAGACACTACCATCATGATGTCCCCTGATAATGAATTTCTGAAGTTTATGGAGAAAGATAGCAGTCCTTCAAGATAGTAATCATCGCTAATTTAGCGTTTGTATACGTTCCGTGCAGCTTTGGATATTATTGTTTTCTTTATTTTTCATTATGTTAAGCTATTTTCATTAAATAATTTTGGTATTTTTCCATTTTTATGTTACTTTATGTGACATTTTTTTAACCATTTCCTCCGTCTGCTCTATTATATAGTCATTTGAGAGTAAAAATCCCCAATTCTTGTCATTGCGAACGTAGTGAAGCAATCCAGTATTTTCAACATGTTTTGGCTTCTGGATTGCCACG
>JBEBHV010000201.1:0-3825 GCA_040080715.1 Rickettsiales bacterium
GATCTATATATTTGTTTTCTATAGCAGTTATAATTTTCTTACGTTTTTCATTAGGCTTAAGTTTATCCCATTCCTTCAATTCTTCCAATTTTATATTCATTTTCCTTATAAAATCTAACTGGCTCTTTGAACCTTCCAGATCTTTCAATATTCCATCATATCGTTCAGTTGGTATTCCTTTATAATTAGCCTCTATAGCCCGCGTAATTTTATTAATTTTTTCAGCAGGCTTAAGTTCATTCCACTTCTTCAATTCTTCCAGTTCCAATTCATGTTTGTCTACAAAACGCTCAAGATTTTCACAATTTCTGAACTCTTTGCATGCTTCATGATATTTTTTCTCATATTCATTCAGTTTATTTTTTCTTCCTTCAGTATATTTTTCCAACACTTTTAATTCTACAATTACATCTAGCAGCTGTTTCGGAGAATAAGACATATAAGTCTTCCTCTCAGTACTCTTATAACCTTCCCCATCTCTTAATATTGGTGGATTCTCAAAGATAGATTTTGGATTTAATATAAATTCAATAAGCTTTTTATTTCCAACAGGAAGTGAATTATAGTCTATCCACCAATCTTCATTTTCTCCAATTGTTGGGCGCAATTGTTCAGTTTCAGTAGCAGCAATCATAAAATAACCCTTTGTTTATCATATTTGTTTTTGAGACATCCTGATACTAACACAACAAAGAAATAATAATTGTTAAGGTTTTTTGAAGGTTCATGTGCAAGTTTATTACAATAGCAACATATTGATTTTACTAAATAGTGCCGCCGACATAATAACTAACGCAAACCCCTGCGACTCGGCAAATCATCGCGGTGGACATAGGCATTAAGCAGCAAGCCTATCGCAAACACGCTGGAAAGCATGATACTCCCGCCATATGACATAAGCGGCAACGGAACTCCCACCACCGGAAGCAACCCCATTACCATACCACAATTAATCAAAATGTGAATAAATAAAAGCGCGACGACCCCAGCCGCCACCATTGCACCAAAAGTGCTGCGGCTGCGTAAGCTCACCAGCATCCCCGCGCCGAGCAGCAGCATATATAACAGCAGTAAAGTTATACTGCCGAAAAATCCGAATTCTTCTGCGAACATTGTAAAAATAAAATCGGTATGTTTTTCCGGAAGGAAATTAAGCTGGCTCTGCGACCCTTGCAGATAACCTTTGCCGAGCAGCCCGCCTGAGCCAATAGCAATCATCGATTGCAGAATATTATAGCCCGCACCAAGCGGATCTTGCTGCGGATCCAGAAAAGTCAGCACCCGCCGCTTCTGATAGGAATGCATGAAATGCCACAGCACAGGTGTTGCAGAAGCCACCGCCAACGCTCCGAGGATAAAATATCGCCATTTTACCCCAGCCAGAAAACACATGACAAGCCCAACCACCACCATGATGGTGGTAGTGCCAAGATTCGGCTGACGTAAAATAAAAAACGCTGGAAGTGCAACAATCATAAGCGGAATAATGAGAAAAGTAACACGCCTTACGTCATTCTGGTGACTGTTATGAAAATACCGCGCCAGTACCAGTATAACCGCCAGCTTCATAAATTCCGACGGCTGCAGGTTGAAACCGCCAAGCTTTACCCAGCGTTGCGCCCCCATCCCGATATGTCCGGCAACATCCACAGCCACAAGCACCAGCAGACACAGAAAATATATGATATAGGCATAATCCAGCAAAACCCGCATCGGCAGCACGGCAATCACCAGCATAACAATAAAGGCAACGCTAAAACGCGTAAATTGCTGCGAAAAATAAACCGTCCCCTCTTCTCCACCTGCGGAATACATCATGGCAAGACCAATTCCGGCAATCATGCTCATGATAAGCACGATAAACCAGTTTATTTCCATAAGCTTTAATAACGGGCTTTTTATGGCTGAATGTTGGGAACGACGACGCATAGGAAATTTGTAACTGATAAAAATTAATACGTAAATACGTAGTTCGTAGTTACGTAGATACGTAACGAATTACGAACTACGATATACGCTTTACAACCTCCTGATACTCAACTTCTCAAAGCTCTGCCTGCGTTTCCAATCGAGATATTGCGTAAGCGCATCGATCTGGTCATCATGCGTGCCACCTGGAAATGAAAAAAGTTCCGCTTCAAAATCAGCAAGCCATTTTGCCTGTGCAGGCAGCACCAGTTTTCCCGCTTCAATCATCGCCGAAACCGCAGCAAACCGTGAAATCTTGTCAGACTTAGGATTAATGCCAAGCAGCGGCAGGTGGCTCTCGCGCTTCACATCCTGCAGCAATTGCTGCCCGCTCGCCTTATCCTCCAGCAAGATCACATTCGGTTTAAATTCCTCGGCAAGCTTATAAAACATTTTCTTTAAATCCGGATATTCAAGGCGTACCACCCGCGCATCGTGCAGATAACTTCGCCCATCGGCTTCAACAAAAGTCAGGCAGACGCTCGCGTCATTATGCGCCCCGCTTTTAATCGCCGTGTCCCAGCTTTGCACAATATAATCAAAAACCTCCGGCAAATTTGTATAGCGCGCCAGCCAATTTCTTTTTATCATACCGCCATCTTCAGGCTGCGGATTTTGTTGATACTGTGCAGCAAAGGCACTGCTTCCCAGTTCAATTTTTGCCCGTTCAATCAGAAACATATTCTCACGCTCCGGATGCAGCAATTCCCCGGCTTCACGAATTTTTGTCACAGCTTTAAAACTATATTTTTTTTGCTGCATGGAAACCGCAGGCAGGCAGAGATGCTCCCATCCGCCTTTTGCCAATAAATATCCGCTTAAATCCTCGCTGTGCAGACGCTGCATGACCAGAACAATCACCCCTTTTTTCTTGTTATCAAGGCGGGTTGCAAATGTATTATCAAACCAGCTATTGACACGCGTCCGCCAGTTTTTATTCATTGCCTGCGCCGGACTGATAGGATCGTCAATAATCAGGAAATTACCGCCCTCGCCTATCACACTCGCGCCCACCGAGCTTGCCATACGGAAACCGCGCTGCGTGGTCACGAATTTCTGTTTCTGGTTCTGCTCACGTGTCAGCTTTACTTCCGGAAATATGTTCTGATACCACGGACTGGAAATAAGCAACCGCGAATCAACCGAATGTTTAAGGCTAAGCGACGCGGCGTAGCTCGCGGCGATAATCCGCGCTTTGGGATTATGCCCTAAAATCCACGCTGGCCATGCCACACTGACACACACCGATTTCAGCGAGCGCGGTGGTATATTGATAATCAGGCGGGTAATTTGTGCTTTGCGGGCAGCTTCCAGATATTCGGCGATTAAATTAATATGCCAGTTCGACAAGAATTCCGCGCTAGGATCAACAGTCTCCAAAGTTTTTCCAATAAATGTTGGAAAATCACACTCTATCAGCTCGTCATACCACAAAGGCATTGATCATACCTTTGCTTCTTCTGCTTTTTGTCTTTCGACAAAATCTTTTACCAGCGCGATATCAAATTCAGAAAGACCATCGTGAATATTTTTTTCCGGATCACCCCCAGCATCATCCGCGCTTTCATCACCAAACATGGCAAGCAGCTCCGCAAGAACCACCAAATTTTCAGCAATGGATAATTTGTTTCCAAACAAAAGTTCATTGGATGCTTTTAAATCCACAATTTTATCCTTCTTTGCAACGTTTATAAGCTCAATCCTTGCTTCGATGATAACCAGCAATTTGCGGGTGATACTGCGTAAATGTTCGGATCTGTCATATTGCAGTTTTATAATTTTTTTCGCCATATAGGCTAAGAATAACTGCAGCATAAATGGTCAGGAAGTGGGTATTTTTGTATTGTCAATCCCCGC
>JBEBHV010000202.1:0-3822 GCA_040080715.1 Rickettsiales bacterium
ATTTACTCTGGCTTCAAAACTAGCATCCACATCATATATAAATGCCATGCCACCTGTCATTCCCGCTCCAAAATTATGCCCGACAGAACCAAGGATTACGGCAATGCCACCAGTCATATATTCGCAGGCATTTGAGCCACAACCTTCAATAACTGTCATTGCGCCGGAGTTACGCACGGCAAAACGCTCTCCTGCCTGTCCAGAAGCAAAAAGTTTTCCTGCGGTTGCGCCGTATAAAACGGTGTTGCCGATGATGGTGTTTTCGTGGGGAACAAGCGAGCTGGAAGGGCGTGGTCGTACCACAATTGTTCCGCCAGATAAACCCTTGCCGACATAATCATTGGCATCGCCATATAGTTCAATTTTTAAGCCACGCACAGCAAACGCACCAAGTGACTGACCGGCAGAACCGCGCAGCTTCAAAGTAATGTGATTATCCTGCGGGGAGCGTAGCGACAGCGCAGGATCTTGTGCCGATGGAGATCCTGCGCTCATCGCTTTGCGATGCCGCAGGATTACAGATGACAAACGCGCGCCGATGGTTCGCATGGTGTTTTTTACAGTATAGGCAAGCTGGATTTTTTCACCGCGTTCTAGAGCATCATGTGCGTCTTTAAGCATTTGTGCATCAAGCGTGTCTGGAACTTCATTACGACCACTCAGCGAAAAATAGCGTGTATGCCCGCCTGTGTCAGACTGAGCGAGAAGATTATTGAGATCCAAATCTACCAGATCTTCACTGCCTCGACTTACTTGTGACAATAAATCTGAACGTCCGATAATTTCGTTAAGGTTAGAAAAGCCAAGCGATGCAAGAATTTCACGGACTTCTTCAGCAATGAAGCTGAACAAATTTATCACCTTATCAACTGTACCATCAAACTTTGCACGCAGGTCTGGGTTTTGAGTGGTGATGCCAACAGGGCAGGTGTTTGAGTGGCATTGACGCACCATGATGCAGCCCATGGCAACCAGTGAGGCTGTTCCCAGCGCAAATTCTTCTGCGCCTAACATGGCAGCGATTACTATGTCACGACCTGTTTTCAGTCCACCATCAGTTTGCAATTTAACGCGGTGGCGCATGCGGTTTAGCGTCAATACCTGATTGGCTTCGGAAAGCCCCATTTCCCAAGGGATTCCAGCGTGTTTTATGCTGCTCCACGGGCTTGCGCCTGTGCCACCTGAATGACCAGCAATAACAATTTTATCAGCCATGGCTTTGGCAACGCCACTGGCTATTGTACCGATGCCAGATTGGGCAACCAGTTTTACCGAAACAATCGCATGCGGGTTTATTTGTTTAAGGTCATAGATAAGCTGGGCGAGGTCTTCGATTGAATAAATATCATGGTGCGGAGGTGGAGAAATAAGCGAAACTCCGGGTGTGGCGTGACGCAGGCGGGCAATTTCCAGAGTAACTTTGAAGCTTGGTAGCTGACCGCCTTCACCCGGTTTTGCTCCTTGTGCCACTTTTATCTGTAGCTCACTGGCACTGTTTAAATATTCAGTGGTTACGCCAAAACGACCAGAGGCAACCTGTTTGATGGTGGAATTGGCATTATCGCCGTTAGCATAAGGTTTGTAGCGTTCCGCGCCTTCGCCACCTTCGCCAGAATTGGAAGCAGCACCAATTCTGTTCATGGCGATTGCCAGTGTTTCATGGGCTTCGGGCGAGAGTGCGCCGAGCGACATGGCGGGCGCAATAAAACGTTTGCGGATTTCAGTAATAGACTCGACTTTTTCTATGGATATTGGTTCGTTGGGAGAATTAAAATCGAGCAGATCGCGGATATGCAATGGCGGGTTGGCGCGAACTGCATCTGAATATTGTTTATAAAGCAGGTATGAACCTTTGCCGACCGCGCTTTGTAGCAGATGTATCTGCGTTCCTTCCCATGCGTGTTTTTCCTGACCGGAACGGGCGCGGTAGAAACCGCCTATAGATAGGGGTTCGGGATTCGTGGTTCGGGATTCGGGAAAAGCAAGAGAGTGCTGTGCGAGGACGCGCTTTTCAATACCAGACAGACCGATGCCAGAAATTCGTGAAGGCAAACCAGAGAAAAACTCAGCAACTAAGGCACGCGACAGACCAATAGCTTCAAAATTCAGCCCGCCACGATAGGCACTGACAATAGAAATTCCCATTTTCGACATGATTTTCAGCAAGCCGCCGCTCATCGCTTCTTGGAAATTGATTAGCACCTGTTCCCGCGTTTTTTTGCCGAACAAACCGCGCTTGTGACGCTCTAAAATCGTGGCTTCGGCGAGATATGGATTAACCGTGGTCGCGCCAACGCCAACCAGAACGGCAAAACAATGCACATCAAAACATTCGGCACTGCGTACCAGAATGGATGCTTTTTTCCGCAATTTGTTTTTTACTAAGTGACTTTGAACAGCGGAAACTGCCAGAATCATAGGGATAGCAGCGTGCGTTTCGTCGATGCGTTCGTCAGTCAGAACAAGGTAAGATTTTCCTGAACGCAAGGCAGCCTCGGCTTTGGCTTTTAACTCGTCCAGACCGCTGGCTAATCCTCCTCCAGAGGGAGAGGGAATAAAAAGAGTATCAATTTCGGTTACGCGCTCGGCAAAATGTCTGGTGATAAAAGCCATTTCGTGTGAAAGCAGAAGAGGTGTGTCGGCAATCAGGATTTTGCTGTGTGACTGGTCGAGAGCAAGATAATTACCGTCATTGCCAAAACGGGTGAACAGACTCATAACCCGCCTTTCACGCAGGCTGTCAATCGGTGGGTTAGTTACCTGACTGAAATTCTGGCGGAAGAAATGATGAAAACCACGTTGTTTATCAGAAAGGATAGCTATCGGCGTGTCATCGCCCATTGAGCCAACCGCCTCTTTTCCATCCTCTGCCATTGGATGAAGTATGGTTTCTATATCCTCATAGGTGTAGTTGCATGAATCCTGTGAGGCGCGAAGCGACTGCACAGGATATGGCAATAATTGCACGAGATCCTGTGCTACGGCTTCGCCGTCCACAGGATGACGCATCAACTCGCTGAGCCTGACAATGTTGCCTATCCATTTTTCATATGGGTATTGCGTGGTAAGCAGGTCTTTCAGTTCACGATCGCGGTAGAGTTTGCCAGCGGATAAATCTATGCCCAGAATATCGCCCGGCCCAAGTCGCCCGCGCTCGGCTATATCCACGTCGGACACATCGACCATTCCGCTTTCGGAGGAAACTATTATCATTTCGTCTTTGGTTATGGTGTAGCGCATCGGGCGCAGACCATTCCTGTCCATTCCCGCGATTATCCATTTGCCGTCAGTGGCGGCGATTGCTGCAGGACCATCCCATTGCTCAGACACGCTGTTTAAGCAACTGAACATGTCCTTATGTGCTTGTGGCATGTCAGAAGTGCGCGCCCATGCTGGCGGAATTAGTATTAGTTTAGTTAGGGGCAGGGGGCGACCAGCGCGGGTTAATATTTCAAATACCGAATCAAGCGCGCCAGTATCAGAAGTATTATCGGGTATTACCGGTACAATATCATCTTCAAAGCCTTGGAAGGCTTCACAGCGGAAAGTTGCTTCATGGCTACGCATGAAATTGATGTTGCCCTTCAGAGTGTTTATTTCACCGTTATGGGCAATCATGCGGAAAGGTTGCGCCAAGTGCCACGCTGGGGCGGTGTTGGTGGAAAAACGCTGGTGAATAATGGCGTAAGATGAAATAAAGCGTTCATCTAATAAATCAGGATAAAAAGCTGTAAGTTGTTCGGCTTTGAATAAGCCTTTGTAAATCAGGCTGCGACAAGAAAGAGAGCAGATATAAAAATCATTGATGGCTTTCGCTCTTAC
>JBEBHV010000203.1:0-3819 GCA_040080715.1 Rickettsiales bacterium
TTAAAGGTTTCGGCTTTGCCGATCTGGATTTTAGGCGCATCTCCAGCTGCGGGCGCTTGTTTGCGCACATCACCGGTTGGCATTGGAATTTTTGGCGCGGAAATCTTCCAGTTCAGCCTGTGTTGTGTAGCAATAAAAAGCTTTGCCGTTTTTCACCAGATCATGCGCGACTTCGGCGTGGCGCGGTGTGCGAGAGAATTGATAAACAATCTCGCCGTCCCAGTCTAGCCCTAGCCATTTCATGCCATCAATAATTGCCTGAGTTGCCTCTGGGGTTGAGCGTGCGCGGTCGGTATCTTCTATCCTAAGCAGGAATTTACCACCCATATGTTTGGCGTATAGCCAGTTAAACAGGGCAGTGCGCGCACCGCCAATATGCAGGAAACCGGTGGGAGATGGGGCGAAGCGGGTTATTACGGTCATAGTTATTTAGTTTCTGATTATTGATCTCTATTGGGGTTCTTATATATCACTGTATATTTACCGCTAGCCTTTTTCTTAAGCACGTAATTTCCATCTTTTTCTTCATTTTTAAGTTTGGATAAAAATGGTTCTAAGCTCATAGGCGCATTATGTTCATCGCCTTTACAGTAACCGCTTGGCTCAACATCCATACGTAAGATTTCTTCATTATCGTTATAATGAGTTATTGTTTGTCCGCAGGCAGAAACAACATTTTCTATAGACATCTTATCTGATGCATCAATCACACCATAATAAAGATTGGTTTTCTTGCGTAATTCATTACCAACCCAGTGGTAAGTTGTTTCATTATTATAGCAGCAACCAGAATGAGATTTAATAAAAATGGTTTGAGTTTTTGAATCTGGCGTAACATCAAAACCAAATAATTTTTCTCCTAAATCAGTGGCATCAAATAAACTGGTTTTAGGATTATAGAGCCAATATTCATAGTTGGCATTTACGCTAGCGGTTGGTGATTTCCATAATTGAATATCATCATAGCCATCAAAATTAAGATCCATAAGTTTTACAGCTTCATTGAAGCCATGCAGGCGAATAGCAGTTTCAACGGAGCCTAGATTAATTTCTTGCGATTTATTACCATTTTTAATTACAATTAATGTTTGGAGGTGAATCCAGTCTATATCATCTTTTGTTTCAGTAGTAGTGATTCCTGAAAATACTAATGAACCAGATAGAACAGTGGATATACGCTCTTTGCTTTCTGGGAAATCACATTGAATGGTGATAGTATCATCTTTAATGACATGTTTTCCGCAAACTGCCGAATTTTTAATAGCAAGGCTGGTTGCTGAGTTTGTACCAACAGCAGCATTTGCAGCTATGCTGTAAAAGATTGAAACTAAAATAGCTGATAAATATAAGCTTTTTTTCATATACAAGGATGAGTGATTAGGGGTTAGGGGGTGCATTGTCATACTGAGCGTGAGCGAAGTATCTTAACTAAAAAACTCAGGGAGATTCTTCGTTACACTCAGAATGACAGCAGATACTACAGAAGTGTATTTGCGTCAAATCCATACTCATCGAGCAGTTTATTTTTTACATTTTCCGAAGGCGTAAGACCATAGCCGGAGGCAAGGATTTTGCCATAATCATTCAGGTCAAACTCACCGCCAGCGACCTTTTTCAGCATTTTTATTTTTTCACTCGATGCTGATAAAAAATAAAAACAGTCACGCTCATCCAGATCCTTGCAGGTTATAAAATGAACCTGCATATTGCCTGAACCAACTATTTTATTAGCGAATGACATTTTTATCTTTCCATTCCAGCCTTATTATCCCGGCTTGTGCAAGGTCTGGTATAGCCAACTCCGTTAGTTCTAATTTCTAACGATTCTCCATCCAATTTTATTTTATTTTGGACATCTGCCGCTAATTTTTTATTAAAATTTTCAAAATCTTTCGGTGAAGGTGATTTAAGCTGTGTCAAAACATCACTGACAAGTTGCTTTACATGTTGTTCAGGTTTAAGGTCTGATTTTGTCACTTTAAGAAAAATTCCTGATCTTTTGTGTGATATAGCAACCCCATCAATTTCACCAGCATTAACCACTGCTACGGCATTTTTTATAGCAGATAATAGTTTTGTTGATATTATGGTTAAGGAGCTAAGCTTTCCTTCAGGTATTGTAATGGTGTTTGTAGAATAATCAAAGTCAGAGCCTAAATTCATAATTTATCTTTCTGTTTAGCGATATACATAAGTTGTAGGGCTTGTGACCGTTGCTTGCCTGCCTTCACCGGTTGGATTTTTAGCAGATACACTTTCAATGTTTTCAGTAACCTTGCTAAGGTCAATAGTGCCAGGATGCCGTCTATTATATTTTTCAGCAATTTGTTGTACAGTATGACTTTGCTCAACAACAAATGGGTGATCTTTATTTGCACCATCAAGAAGTATTTTTCCATTTTCTCCTTGTTCAACTTTTTTATGAACAAGTTTTATGGCTTCTTTAATGTGGTTAATATGATGAGTTGTGCTATCAACACCTTCCGGAACTTTTGGTATGGTATAGGTTCGCTCATTTTCGTTATAATGACTTTGCTGTTCCATAATTTTCCTGTTTTTTTATAGTGATTTTTTGGGTTGCGGTGATTTTACCTCAGCTTTATGCCCAACACCTTCAGGTTTTGGTTCTATTACTTCTATTTCGTTGTTCGGTGACACTCTCAATTTGAAAGCTCCGGTACCTTTCTTATCTTTTCCTTTATGGACAAAGGTTACCGTGACATTTTCTTCTTGGGCAATAACTAGCGCGTTTTCAAGAGACTTTCTTAGTTTTAGATCGTTCATATCCGTTGTTGAACACTGAGGTATAGTATACTCGTGTGTCTCTGGATTATACAGGCTTGGATTTGGATATTGTTTCTTGCTCATTTTATTAACCTTGTTATTTAAACATAATTTGGGAAGTCGGCGAAGATGTTACAGAGGCAGAACGACCTATGCCATCAGGCTTAGCTAGTTTTTGGTATTTAGTAAGAATCTCTTCTGGTGTACAGTTAGTACATATTGATAACCCAACCTTATTATCAGTATCAATTAAGGTAATTTCTCTTTTAAAATGGTCAACGAACCCGATAGCATTGTTTATATGCTGTTTGATTTCATCAGACTTACTGCCAGATGGTATGGTGTAGGCTTTGTCTGCAAAGCTAAAATTATCGACTCCTGGCAAATCTTCACCAGCTTTATTTTCTATTTTTATTATTTTATTCATAATATTTGCTTTCATAATGTTCTATTCAGAACATTTGGTTTCGCCACACATATTGCCAGTATTTCACTACATTTAAAGTTAAGCTTTTGTGACAGTTAAAAGTCATTGCCCTTAGTTATTGATTTTGCTAGAAAAATGCATGGAAGATAAACCGAAAAATTTATTTAATATTTTCTCAAAGGAGCATGACCGCCTTGTATTATGGATTCCGGTGCTATTTGGCATTGGTATCGGCATATATTATTTACTGCCTTATGAGCCGAATAAATAAATCATCACTGATAGCTTTAGTTATGTTTGCCATAATAACCCCCATTGTTAATTAATGGATGAATTATATAACAATATAATATGTAAAGTCACTACCGATATTTGGTATTATGTGTTTTTCCGTTGGGCACATACATCTGCTCTGTTATCTCATTTCTCCAGTAATGACTCGGAGCGTTTTTTGCTACCATTCCATATTGCTGCATGAACTCTTCAGCTTTTTTGTTACTACACGTAACACAACTTTCTTCTGATGATTTCGGTGGGGCAATCGTAAACTCTACTTTATTTCTTCTTACCAAAACATCTAACGATTTACTAGTTTGTTCTGATAGAGC
>JBEBHV010000204.1:0-3808 GCA_040080715.1 Rickettsiales bacterium
AGGTTAAGTTATAGCTCTAATATATTGAAATACAATGCTTTACTTCATCGAATGCAGCCGATCATGTTACCTTCAGTGTCATAGACGAGGGAGAAATAAATTTGGTTTCTTTTATGGCTGTATCCCCTATTTGGAGATGAAAGCTGTCTTATTCTTCGAACAATACTTATAAAAAATCTGCTATTAGCAGCAAAAAATTTTCCTGAATTTCTTTTCCAGAATCGCATCCACTTCTTCCATGCTCACCGGTTTATGCAGGGCGTGCAGGGAGGTTACGCCAAAACCGCGTATACCGCAGGGAATGATGCCGGCATAATGCGATAAGTCAGGGTTAACATTAAGTGATACGCCGTGAAAAGTCACCCATTTACGAACCCGGATGCCGAGCGCGGCGATTTTCGCCTCAGTTGTTTCATTGTTTACCCAGACTCCAACCCGTCCTTCGCGAATCTCGCCCTGCACGCCGAATTCGCCAAGGGTTGCTATCAGCCACTCTTCAAGCTGTTGCACGAAAGCTCTTACATCCATTGCATCACGCTTTTTGAGGTTCAGCATGACATATGCCACGCGCTGACCGGGGCCGTGATAGGTGATTTGCCCGCCTCTGCCGGTATGATATAATGGAAACCGGTTCGACAGCAAATCTGCCTCATTCGCGCTGGTTCCAGCGGTGTATAGTGGAGGATGCTCAACCAGCCAGACCATCTCCGGAGTATTACCAGCGATAATGTCTTCCACGCGCTGCTCCATCCGGGTAATGCAGTCAAGATAGGGTGTTAGACCCTTAGAAACCTTCCATTCTAATTTATTCATGGGCATAATAAAACTTGCTAAAAAAATAATCTTTGTTACATCTCTATCTCCATTTTTATGGAAAGTCATGTTACATGTGCGGTCGTGGCGGAATTGGTAGACGCACCACCTTGAGGTGGTGGCGGGGCGACCCTTGGAAGTTCGAGTCTTCTCGACCGCACCATTCTTTGCCCTTATGGGCTAGGCGATTTATACCATAAATTCATTGTTATAAATATTTTACAATGCTATCAAATGTGGTTGTATTAGGTCGAATTTTATCTAATAAATTTATTCGGGATGGTGTTATGTTTGAAGATGTTAAAGAGAGTCTATATCAACGGTTGGGAGGTGAAAAGATAGTTGATGCTGCTTTAGATGTTTTTTATAAAAAAATTCTGGAAGACTCTTTGTTAAGCCCGTTTTTTAAAAATACTGACATGCCACGTCTGTTGGAAAAACAGAAAATTTTTCTGATTTTTGCCTTTGGTGGCCCCAGTGATTATACCTATTGGCAGAGGGGATTGCGTAATGCACACAGGTCTTCCGTTGAAAAAGGAATGAATGATCAGCATTTTGATCGCGTTTTAATGCATCTGGAAAATACACTTGCAGAATTGTCGGTTCCCAGCGAGTTAATTGTTGAGGTTATTGCCACTGTTGAAGGAACTCGCAAGCACGTGCTGAACAAATGAATTTTCGCTAAAACCTAACGTAAATTTTGACAAGGCTTAGTAAGCACCACTGCGTTTCAGAACTGCCGGAAAGGTTTTGCAGATTATGGCGATATCATGCCATAAAGACCAGTTACGGACATACCAGCTATCCATCTGTACGCGCTGAGCATAAGTTACATCATTACGACCGCTAACCTGCCATAAACCAGTTATGCCTGGGCGTACACGGAAATAATGAATAATATCGTTATCATAATGCTCTATTTCATTGCGTACTATCGGGCGTGGACCTACCAGGCTCATATCCCCCTTAAGTACATTTATCAGCTGTGGCAACTCATCAATGCTGGTGCTACGTAGAAATTTTCCAAAACCGGTTACTCTAGGGTCATTCTGTAGTTTCTGGGTTGCTTTCCACTCTTCGGCAGCTTCCGGATTATTTTTCAGGTGTTCTTTCAGTATTTCATCCGAGTCCATAACCATTGTCCGGAATTTCAGGCAAGGGAAAGTTTTACCGCCACGACCAAGACGCTTATGACCAAACATTGAAGACCCGCCATCCAGCCTTACCATGGCTGCTATCAACAGCATAAACGGAGACAATGCCAACAATGCAATGCCCGATACGAAAATGTCAAATGCACGTTTTAATATTGTAGGGATGGTTTGGTTGATCCCATGACTGTGGGTAAGCAACATGATGTTATGGTTTAAAAAATGCTGTGGAAGCATTCCAGTTACCGGTAACTCCTGTAGAGGAGGGGCTACTGAAAAGGAAATTGGCTCGCGTGACAGCTTTTTCATTATTTTATCAGTACCGTTAAAGTCAGCTCCGTCAAGTGCTATGATAATATGCTTTGCACCATACTTGTCGCTTAGGTTTTTCCAGGAACTTCCGGCACGCATAAACTCTTCCGGCAGATTTTTAATCTGCGTTGTCACAACATATCCCATTTCCGGAACCGATTTCAGGGCGTTATATACTTTCTGGGCAGTCGCACCGGAGCCAACAAGCAAGGTTGGCATTTGAAAAACACCACGCCTTGAAGCTATAAAACGTGTCAATGAACGCAGTGCTATTATTGCGAATCCGGCAAAAATCCAGCTTGAGATCAACCAAAGCCTGGATATGTCCTGTTTTGAGGCAAATTGTAAAAAACCATCAACCAGCAATGCAAATCCCAAAGCACCAGCAACCTTTTGTGTTTCCAGCCAAAACGGCATGCGTACGCTGTAGTGCCTGCTATGTGCAAACCAGACGAGCACACCGGCAGAAACCAATATAAAAGGTATAAGGCGGGAGTAATTATAAGTGTTTGCAAGGAACGCGCTACCATTTCCTACAATTAAGTCATTGATAGTTAAAGCAGTTATCCAGGAACAAACAAGGGCAAATGCTAAGCTGATAACATCAGAAACAAGATAGAGCCTCAGGTATTTGTCGCGTGTGGAAAAATTTCTGTAAAGTGAGTCATTTTCTGCATTGTCGTTAGATGAAAAGCCAAATTGCTCTTTATCAAACTGCTCTTGGTGCAGATCTTCACTAGGTAACGTCTGGGAGGCAATTATGTTATCAACTTTAGACATGTTAACCTTTCATTAAAAATAGTTTACATATTTTAACCAATTTGCATGACTCCGCGTATTTATTAGCACATAAATTACAAGAAAACAATGTATTTGTAGCATTTTTGTATCAATCCCTGTTTTTTTGTAATATTTATAGCTAGTCAATTGACAAAATAGCTGCTTTAAGTTCCTATGTCAGCCCATGTGTATGAATTATGCTCTATAAATTGAATATTATATAGTTTTTTCAGAATGTTGGGGCGTCGCCAAGCGGTAAGGCAACGGATTTTGATTCCGTCATACCCAGGTTCGAATCCTGGCGCCCCAGCCAACTTACGCTTTTATAGATTTGATTTTCATAGTAGTTATGTATAATAATACATAACTACTATATTATGATTATTTATTAAAATAACCAACTTAATGGTTAATTCCATTAACCGTCCATGCCTAATTGCAAGATAACTGATTACCTTCTGGTTAAACGTAAAACTTCACGTTCAACTATACGCTCAACAATAGCAGGAAGGTTGTTGTTAAGCCAATCAACCATCATTGGTTTCAGGAGTTCTTCCACCAGATCCTCGACTGTGCCACCAGACCTGAATTGAGGAGGGGGTGTTATTGGCTGGAGTGGGCTTTCAGGAACATTAAGTTTTGCCAGTGCTGACATTGTCGCGTTTTCAACGGTTTTGGAAAGCATAGAACCAGATTCATTATCCATTTCAGCCTCTTTTTTAGGGACAGTTTGAGGAGGGGCTGCCACCGGT
>JBEBHV010000205.1:0-3748 GCA_040080715.1 Rickettsiales bacterium
ATTATTGAAATGCTGGATTTTGTAATTCAAATGGGTCGGGGAATTAAGCATCAGCGTCATAATATCGCCAAACAGGCGGCTGCGCTGCTCTGGCGACATTTCACCAAGTATATTTTGCTTCTGTCCTGCCACTTCCCCGATTACCTTATTCACGTCAAAGTTTAATAAATAAAAGAATAGATAACCATTCAAAAATTAAAATGTCAACAGCATATTAATAATTATTTAATGCTTTGCGCGCGGCTTTTAGCTTGAAAGAAACAAGGCGCAATGTTACAGATTTCTTTCATTGCAGCCAAAAATAATGGAATTGAAGCTCAACAAACATGTCGTCATTGAAATATCGCGCAGAGATTGATGGTTTACGCGCTATTGCTGTTCTCTCCGTTATATTTTTCCACGCTGGAATGAATTTCTTTGGCATACATCCCTTTAAAGGCGGTTATGTCGGTGTTGATATATTTTTTGTTATTTCCGGCTACCTGATTACAGGCATTATCCTTGCTGACATCGCAAAAAACAACTTTTCCTTCCTGAAATTTTATGAACGGCGCGCGCGGCGCATTCTGCCTGCGCTATTTCTCGTTATATTCGCGTCTATACCTTTTGCTTGGTTCTGGCTGTTTCCTGACCAATATAAAGAATTTTCCCGAAGTCTGGCTGCCATTTCCGTCTTTGTATCCAACATCCAACTATGGCGGGAAAGTAGCAGTTATTTTGCCGAAAGCAATGACCTGAAACCATTAATGCACACATGGAGCCTATCCGTTGAAGAGCAGTTTTATGTGCTGTTTCCGCTGGGACTTTTTATTTATGTCAAATATCTGCGCCGCTTTCTTCCTATCGCCATTGTTATAGCAATTATTATTTCCTTTGACAGGTCATACCGTATGGGTTTGGTGGATAGCCAGGCAAGCTTTTATCTTCTTCCCAGTCGTGGATGGGAGCTTCTGATCGGGGCATTGCTGGCAAAACTCGAACAGGATTATGGCAGAAAATCCTATGGTGTACTTAACAGCGTAATGCCATTTCTGGGGATGCTATGTATTACCTATGGCGTTGTCATGCTTGATGAAAACAAATCATCATCAATTTATCTGGCTATACCAGTATTAGGTACAGCCTTTATATTATGGTTTGCAGGAAATGATTTTATTTCAAAATTATTATCTTCAAAATTCCTGGTTAGTATTGGATTAATATCATATTCGTTATATCTGTGGCATCAGCCTGTATTCGCTTTTGCGCGTACGTATTTATTCGATCAGCCTGACAATTTCACATACACAATACTGATTGGGTTCTGTTTTGTCCTTGCCTATCTTTCATGGAAATATGTTGAAACACCATTTAGAAACCGTGCTATCATATCTACTAGGACAATCTGGGCTTTAACATTACTTTGCTCAACATCCCTGTTTATATTTGGTTATATCGGCAATAAGATGGATGGGCTTCCAAAGCGACTCAGCACTATGGGACTGAAAGCCACGGAAGTAAAGCGGCAATGGGATTTGATAAAGCAGGATGACAAAACCTGTTTTTCACGCCCTCCTGAAAATGCTTGTAAATTTAATGGCTATGATGCTAGCCCACACTGGTTATTTCTTGGTGATAGCCATGTGGAAACGATGCTGCCAGCTTTTACCAATATTCTGAATCAACGAAAAGATAACTACAGCATAATGACTTCAACAGGCTGCCCATACATTACTGGAGATTTTGAATTTTATATAGAAAAAGACAATAAATGTTCAGAAGTAAATGCTAAGAGATTAAACTTAATTGAAAAGATGAAGCCGCAGGTTATTGTCATTAGCGGACGCGAAGTAACCTATCTTGGTGGAAAAAAATTTGATACTCGCGAAGATGGCAAATCTATACCTTTTCTAGTACCTGTAGGCAAGGATTTACCAGAAGAACAAAGAATTGATTTTGTTAAAGATGCGTTTACTAAGAGCATCAAGAATTTACTGGTTATGGGGCATAAAGTGATTTTAGTTTACCCGGTTCCTGAATATGACTACCATATTCCACGTCGTATTATGAAGCTTGCAATCCGCCGCTTGCAACCGGACATTACTAGACCTTATTCTACTTTTAAAGAACGCAGTGCTAAGGCTTATGAGGCATTGGATAATGTAGGTAATAGTCCAAACCTTATCCGAGTATATCCAGAAAAAATCTTCTGCGATAGTTTTGAAAAAGATAAATGTGTTACCCATGACAGTGAAAATATTTTTTACGTTGATAACAGCCATCTTTCGCGGGCAGGAACCGATTTAGTTGTGCAAAAAATATTTGAAGCAGCGGATACAAAATGGGGTTTAAACAATGCTGAATAATGTTATTTCCACAGAAATCAGCTTGCTCAATTCAAAGCATATCCCCTGACTTTATTCCTGATTCTTTTGGTAAACGGCTCTACGGATATATATGCTGCATAAGAAAAAGCCAGAACTATGACTATTCCGCAAATAAAAGTGGTGCTACTACGAGGCAACAATCCGACAATAGCTATTTCAACTATATAATGATTCAAATATAGAGGATATGAAATGTTCCCAAGCAGAGAATCAATTTTTTTAATAAGCAGGTTATTTGAATTTATGTGCGATAGAATATATAAAACCACAAGCATTGCGGAGAAAATAACTGTTGTAAGCACTACGTCAAATTTTTTATTTGATCCCATACAAAAATTATTAATAGTTAAATAAGCAACAAATGCTGTCAGCAATACAAGCCAGATATTGGTTTTATTTTTCCTGAGTGTCAGCACATACATCAATATACCGAGCAGGAAATATGGTATAGAATTAACAACCACCAATTGGCTGGGAAGATTGTAGTACATTGAATAAAAATATATGGATAATGCTGCAATTACAGCCATAAGCAGGGGTATACGGAGCAATACTACTGCCGCCATGAATAGATAAAATTGTATTTCTACTACCACAGCCCATATATAACGAACATATATTGTGTAATGCTCCAACCCGTTTGGTATGTCAGTATCAAAAGGAGCAACTAAATTTTTTAGCAGCACCAATTTCTCTGGTATTCTGGCATAATATGGTGGTTCAGGCTGCGCTGGCAAGATTGCTTTAGCCTGAAGGTAAGAAAGCAGATATTGAATAATTATTGATAAAAATAAGGCAAGGATATATGGAGGATATATCCTCCAGAATCTGTTTTTTAAAAATGCAAGTGGACGATTTTTATAAAAGCTATCGCACGCATCGGCTATAACGAACCCAGAAACCACAAAAAACAGGAGCACTCCTATTCGCCCCCATATAACACTATTAATAAATTCCCAATCCTTAGGCGCAAACGCTGGTAAAAAATGTTCAAATACAACAAATAATGCCAATATAGCTCTATACGTTCCAAATAACTTATATTTATCTGCCATATTATAAAATTCTTATCCTACTTCCCACGACAGACTGCCACTTCTAAATCCTACCAGTCACGAATCATAAATCCTTTATTAAGGGTTTTATGTCAAATGATTTCAACTGCAAGTCGAATTTTTATGATATATCTTTGGCATGCATTAATATTTACGCTATTAATTGATCATTTTCCGCTTATGACACAAATAAATTTTCTTCAAGAAGCAATAATTGGAATATTTGTTACTGTCGCTATTGCTTCATTATCGTACTTTTTGCTTGAAAAGCCAGTGATGAATTTTGCCAAAAGGAATTTGTCAAAAAATTTATTCAGGAACTAAAGT
>JBEBHV010000206.1:0-3696 GCA_040080715.1 Rickettsiales bacterium
GGCTATGGTTTTCGTAGACAATATCCAATTGATAAAAAATATATTGCTGATTTTGTGTGCCTAGAAAAAAAACTGGTTATTGAACTGGATGGTGGTCAACATGCTGAACAGATTGAATATGATAATACGCGTACAAAATTTCTAAACCAGAAAGGATATGAAGTTTTACGTTTCTGGAATAATGACATAATGGAAAATATAGAGGGGGTGCTGACTTTAATTTCTGAGCACTTAAAAAAATCCCCCTCCCTAACCCTCCCCCCTTCGGGGAGAGGGGATTTTCTTGTTCCCTCTCCCGCTTGCGGGGGAGGGTTAGGGAGGGGGTTACAAGAAACCCTTGCAGGAATGCAGCTTACAGGCTATTTCTTGGAACATTCGCTGCTTGCACCGCATGGGAAAAAGCTCCCTGCTGCGCGTATGCGACTACAAAATATATTACAGGAATTGAATGCCACCGAAATCGTCTAACCCTGAGCAGATAAATATTGTTTCCTTCCGCACCACGCTGGAGGAGAAATATTTGGCGTACGCGCTTTCCACCATCACCGCCCGCAGCTTGCCTGATGTGCGTGACGGTCTAAAACCTGTTCATCGCCGTTTGCTGTTCGCCATGCTGCAATTAAAGCTCGACCCTAAATCCGGCTATAAAAAATGCGCAAGAGTGGTGGGTGACGTGATTGGTAAATACCACCCCCATGGTGACAGTGCGGTTTATGAAGCGATGGTGCGCCTCGCCCAATCATTTGCCGTGCGCTATCCGCTGGTTGATGGGCAAGGAAATTTCGGCTCGGTGGACGGGGATAATGCCGCGGCAATGCGTTATACCGAAGCCAAGCTCACCGAAGTGGCAATGGCAATACTTGACGGGATTGACGAAAATACCGTTGATTTCCGCCCCACTTATGATGGTCAGGATGAAGAGCCAATTGTAATGCCTGCCGCCTTCCCCAACCTTCTTGCCAATGGTTCGGAAGGTATCGCGGTTGGTATGGCGACTTCCATTCCGCCACATAATGTCGGCGAGCTGTGCAACGCTATGCAATATATCATAAAACACCCTGATTGCAGCGTGGCAAAGCTGATGCAATATGTGGCTGGTCCTGATTTCCCAACTGGTGGATTAATCGTGGAGACCCCAGAAAACATCGTAGCTGCTTATGAAGTTGGGCGCGGCGCAATCCGCATGCGCGCCAAGTGGAACAAGGAAGAACTAAGCCATGGGCTTTATCAGATAATCATTACTGAAATACCCTACCAGATCCAGAAATCGCGGCTGATTGAGCGCATCGCTGAGCTTTTCAAAAACAAAAAATTGCCATTGCTGGGTAATATCCTTGATGAATCAGCCGAGGAAATCCGCATTGTGCTGGAGCCAAAAAACCGCAGCGTTGATCCGGAAATGCTGATGGAATCGCTGTTTAAAGCTACCGAGCTGGAAACACGTTTCAATATGAACCTGAATGTTCTGAATGCAAATGGCGCACCACAGGTGATGAATCTGAAAGAAATCCTCCTCGCTTTCCTTGAACACCGCATGGAAGTTCTGATTCGGCGCACTAATTACCGGCTGGAAAAAATCGCGCACCGGCTGGAAGTGCTTGGCGGACTTTTAATTGCTTACCTGAATCTTGATGAGGTTATCCGCATCATCCGCACTGAGGATGAACCAAAACCGATCATGATGAAAAAATGGAAGCTCACGGAAATACAGGTTGAGGCTATCCTGAACATGCGCCTGCGTTCTTTACGCAAACTTGAA
This sequence comes from Rickettsiales bacterium, assembly GCA_040080715.1. Classification (GTDB taxonomy): domain Bacteria; phylum Pseudomonadota; class Alphaproteobacteria; order Rickettsiales; family SXRF01; genus SXRF01. Next base: position 1,760 of record JBEBHV010000206.1, read on the forward strand.
GAATTTGAAATCCGTGGTGAGCATGACGAACTATCTAAGGAACAGAAGGAACTTAAAGCCCTGCTCGCTTCTGATGAGAAACGCAACCAGAGAATCAGTGACGAAATTGGCGAGATTAAGAAAAAATTCGGTGAAAAAACCGCGCTCGGCAAGCGTCGTACTGATTTTGCCGAAGCTCCCACCAACAAAATCATTGATATTGAAGCCTTCGTGGAAAAAGAACCAATCACCATTTTATGCTCGAAAATGGGGTGGATACGGGCAGTTAAAGGTCATCTCACTGATGTTTCCGACATGAAGCATAAAGAAGGTGACGAGGAAAAATTTGCACTGCACGCACAGACAACCGATAAATTATTGCTGTTCGCTTCTAACGGGAGGTTTTACACCCTGCCCTGCGATAAAATACAGCGCGGCAAAGGTTTTGGTGAGCCGGTGCGCTTGATGATCGATATGGAAGGCGATGTCGATATTGTCGATATTTCCATTTTCGCGCCTGAGCTTAAACTGCTTATAGCAGCAAGTAACGGCAAAGGTTTTGTAGTGGAAGCCACTGATGTCGAAGCGCAAACCAAAAACGGCAAACAGATACTTAATGTCATGGAAAAAGCGAAAGCCATGATCTGTGTGCCGGTGGAAGGCGATCATGTAGCGGTTATTGGTGAAAACCGCAAACTCCTTATTTTCCCTCTGTCGCAAATTCCGGTCATGAAAAAAGGGCAAGGCGTTACTTTGCAGAAATATAAAGAAGGCGAACTGGCGGACGTAAAATGCTTCAAGCTGAAAGAAGGTTTAAGCTGGGCACTCGGCGGCAAAACCCGCACTGAAACCGACCTTAAAGCATGGACAGGCAACCGCGCAGACGCTGGCAGGCTGCCACCTACTGGCTTTCCTCGGACGAATCGGTTTAGTTAGAAAACATACATCCTACGTCATGCCCGCCTTGATCGGGCATCTAGGGTTACAATTTCCGTCCGTTTTTTTGTCTGAGATCCCCGCCAATTCTTCCAAGAAAGTTTGGGCGTGGATGACGGTCCGTCATACCGCCCCCGTTCTGCAACGGGGCAGGCTATGGGCGGTATCTATGCCCAACAACTAGCTATTAGTTTATGGTTTAGGTATGGATGCCAGCCTTCCTCCTTCGCTATCCTCCTACGCCAAGGCTATGGAGGACAAGAAGCTTCGGAGGACAGGTCGCTGGCATGACAAATTTAGGTTTGTAAAAAATCCGCTAGACCAATATATATACATGGTCTAACTTTCCCTTAGTTTAACCGTAACTCTATCATCATTTATTATGCTCCTTACTCCTGAACAAAAATCCGAAATTGATAACCAGCGTTCTGAAAAACGCCAGACTCTGCGCGATGTTTCGGCTGGTGTGGAGGAGCTGCTATACACCCCTATCCCTGTTTTGGATCATGGGTTTGTGCGCGTGGTTGACTATATGGGAACTGACAGCGCGATTGTGCAGGCTGCGCGGGTTTCTTATGGCAAAGGCACAAAAAAAGTAAATGAGGATGCAGGACTGATTAATTATTTGCTGCGCCACCGCCACACCACACCCTTTGAAATGTGCGAAATAAAATTCCATATCAAACTTCCGATTTTTATCGCCCGCCAATGGATTCGCCACCGCACCGCCAATGTGAATGAATATTCCGGGCGTTATTCAATTATGGATAAGGAATTTTATATTCCTGCGCCTGAGCAACTAGCGTCGCAATCACGCCTGAACCATCAGGGGCGTGGCGATGTTCTGGAAGGCGCGGAAGCCCAGCGCGTGTTGCAATTGCTGCGTGAAGATGCAACCAAAGTTTATGAGCATTATGAAGAAATGCTGAATATGGACGCTGATGAAAACATATTGGATGAGAAAAAAAGCGGGCTGGCGCGCGAACTGGCGCGGATGAATTTGTCGCTTAATTATTATACGC
>JBEBHV010000022.1:0-15265 GCA_040080715.1 Rickettsiales bacterium
TGACTGACCGGCTGAGTGTCGCCGTTGCGCTTGATACCGGCAAAGAGCCGGTGTTTGATCTTGCCATGCGCGGGCGGTTGGTGGAGGAGGATCTGCTTGTTCTGGGCAATGATGCACACCGCGTGCAGGTGAAAACTTTTTCCGGATTGCTGGTGAATTTTGCCGAAGAGGTTGGAGCGAATGTAATATTTCGTGGACTGCGTGCAGTGTCGGATTTTGAAAATGAATTCCAGATGGCATGTATGAATGCGCGAATGAAGCCGGATGTGGAGACGGTGTTCCTCACAGCGTCAGAGGATACGCATTTTATCTCATCACGGTTTGTAAAACAGATAGCGCGTCTTGGCGGTGATATATCATCGTTCGTGTCGGCGAATGTGGCTCAGCATCTACGCGCCCATTTTTCGGCAACACATTAAATTAGGGGATGGGATTCGTGATTCGTGATTCGGGGGAAGCAGCTCATATTTATTTGCCTTCGCTAGTGGTTGAGGAATTAAAACCCACTGAACCCTGACTCCTGACCTCTGAATCCTACTTATTTACTAGTTTTGTGTAAAAGTTTTATTGACTTTTAGCCATCTATTGCTTATTGCCTAATGCCTTCTTAATGACTTATTATGGCGGGTGTAGCTCAGTTGGTTAGAGTGCCAGATTGTGATTCTGGATGTCGCGGGTTCGAGTCCCGTCACTCGCCCCATTTATACGGTAATAGTATTGGGTTTAGGTCTATGTGGAATGGATGTTGTTTTTGGTTGGTCAACTTCAACAGATTCAAGGAATTTGTCTGCTCCACCTTCGTATTTTATAGCACTTTCCGCAACGTAATTTTTTAGACCATTCTCATTTTTTCGATTCTTAGCACCAGCATCATCCATGTATTTGCCATACTTTCCTAAAAATTCTGTTACATGTTCATTGATCATTCTCTGCTGATCTGGAGTTAATTTATCAAATGCTGTTTTGCCTTCGGAATCTGCCATAAACTAATCCTTCTAAAAATATTTGAGCCACAAGTTAAGCTGTAAACAATATGAATATAACATAAAAAAACGAAAATAGTTATTACAATTGTGTGAAATTATTAATAAAAAAGTTGTTTTTTTAAGTTTTTTGTAGGATATTCGGACTCTGAAAGTTAAGAAATTGCTGCATTGCGAAATATAATTATTGAGGGTTTTTATGGTTTTATCAAGAAAATATCTTATTTTACTGCCTGTTTCCCTGTTAATGGGCTGTGGAGGAGCAGGAAATTCCAGAATATACACGGCTGACGGTAAACGCGGTTACGCAATTAATTGTTCAGGAATTGATAGAAACTGGGGGGTATGCTACCAGAAAGCCGGAAGCATCTGTGAAGAGCTGGGTTATGACGTGCTGGAAGTGACCGGCGAATCAGGAACTGTTACTGATGTTGAGTCAAATTCCAAAAGATCTACCGCTAAAACCATGACCACCCATAACCGGATTATGGTTATCCAGTGCAAACAGCCGGAAATTGCTGCAACAAGTGTAAGGAAAATCCCGGAGGGAAACTAAAATTTAGGGGTTGCTGGGATAATTATTGTCAGTGAAGCCTACCTGTACACTGTTTAACCACATCAGCAGTGTGTGGAACTGGGACTTTTGCCGAATGGGCAGTGGCTGTTGGATCTGAAGCATGCTCTCTGAATTTAGCTAAGTCTGCTCGAAGTTCATCTGTATATAATTCCGGATTAGCCAATGCTTTTCCTATCAGTTCCACTCTCTGTTCAGAAGATGGATGAGAATTATCTTTGGGCTTTTTCAAGTCTATAAAAACTTTAGAAAGACTTTTGCCATAATCAGGGTTAGCCAATGATGCAATTAAGTCAGCCTTATATTCTTTGTTGTGATTTATACAGGCCTTTATTTTCTCCAACTCAGATTGAGAAGCTGCGTAAGGGCTAGTAGTGCTACTGGCTAATTCTATAATCCCTCCTTCTGCTTTAGCAATCATTTCATGACCATATTCATGTGCGACAAATGCTTTTACTTCATCCGGATTATGTCTATCAATGAAATTACGATTTAGTATGATAGCATCATGATTCTTTAAATAAGATGCAGAACTAACACTGGAATCCATCAATAGAACTTGAGCAACATGTATAGCACCAAAGTTCTGTGTCGATAATTCAGGCAATATAAATATTCTTGGGGTTTTCTCATCATCTTGTTTGTTGGAATTCATAACCTTTCCGACATTTTTTGCTACTTCTTGAAACTCCTCATAGGTTACATTACCACCAACTACCTGAACGCTATCCCCTGATTTCAGTTCTTTTTCTGGAACAAGATATTTTAGTGCCTCGTCAAAATCCTTTCGGGAAACCCTGAGTTGATTTCCTTGCTTTTCAAGATTTTCATTCATGCTTTTTAGTATTGTATCAGAATTTTCTTTATAAAATTCAATATTATATTTTAGTGGATTGCTGTCTTCGATTTCGAGATGCCTAACTGGTTTTTGTACAAGAATGTAAGGATCGCGACGTGCAAAAAGCTCTTTCGCAAACGAAGAAACCGAAGAGGTTATGCTTTCCAGTGTAGATTTTGCTGATTCAGGCATTTTTGTCGTTAATTTTATGTTATTACGCCGATTGATTTTATCATAAATTATTAATATTGCAATATGGTTGATAAACTTTAACAAATGCCCTCACCCTAGCCCTCTCCCAAAGGGAGAGGGGATTAGAAGGTTGCCTCTCCCAAAGGGAGAGGGGATTTAGGCTAAATATCCGATTCAATTTTTTTCTGCCAGGTGAGGCGGAGAGCCCAGAGAATGGCTATGATATCGATAAATTCCTGGGCTATTGCCCCGGCGACTGGGGAGAGATTGCCGGTTGCTGCCATTCCCATGCCGATTACGCTAAGAATCATGCCGCCAACCGCGCTTTGCAGGGCAATTTTGCGCATGGATTCGCTGATATGGATGAGTTCATCAACTTTTGCCAGACTATTTTCCATTATTACCGCACCCGCTGCCTCGGCGGTTACGCTGCTTGCCTGCCCAAAGGCAATGCCAACCGTGGCGGCGGCAAGGGCAGGGGCATCGTTAATGCCATCGCCCATGAACAGTGTTGGGGCTTTGGCGGTTTCCGCCCGCACTAGAATTAGCTTTTGTTCCGGGGTTTGTGATGACAGGGTTTCGGTAATACCCATGCGCTCTGCAAGGTAGGAAACTTCGGATTCACGATCACCGGAAACCAGCATGATTTTGTTGAACTGGTGATTAGGCGCGAGATGGGTGATAAAAGAATGTCCTTCTTCCCTTGGCGCATCGCGGAATTGGAAAGTTGCCGCGTATTTTCCGTCAGCTAATATAACACATTCCAGTCCCGCACTGATTTTAGGCAATTGTGTTGCTGCTTCCGGCGAAATTTCCAAAAGTTTTTTGCGACTGGTTATGCTTATTTCATTACCGGAAACCACGCCAACCAGACCCATGCCGGCTTTTTCTGATACGCTCTGTGCATCCAACAATTTTAATTGCGCTTTTTCGGCAGATTGCAAGATAGCATGTGCCAGCGGATGTTTGGAATAACGTTCAAGGCTTGCTGCCTGCTGTAATATATCATTCGAATTTATGTCAGGCGCGACGGTGATTGCGGTTAATTCCGGTCTGCCATAGGTCAAGGTTCCGGTTTTATCAAAAATGGCGGTTTTGCAGGTGGGCAGACGCTCAAGTACGGTCGGGTCTTTTATGATTATCCCCAGCCGCGCCGCCATGGATATCGCGCTGATAATGGTAATAGGGATGGCTATCAATAGCGGGCAGGGAGTGGCAACTACCAGAACCGCCAGAAAACGTGTGGCATCGCCGGTTATCCACCAGGAAGCTATTGCCAGGATTAGAGCAATGGGGGCGAATATCGCCCCTATCTGGTCACCAAGCCGACGCAGATTCGGGCGTTTCTGTTCGGCATCCTGCATCACTTCCATGATTTTGGCATAGCGCGAATCAGAAGGAAGTTTGTCGGCCTGTATGGTCAGAACTGATTCGCCATTGATTGCGCCGGATAAAACCGCAGCACCTTTGGCTTTGGAAACGCGGTATGGCTCGCCGGTCAGGTATGATTCATCCATGGTGCTGTGACCATCCACCACCATGCCATCAACCGGACAGGTTTCATGAGGTGAGACAACAATCAAATTACCTATTTTTATATTGGCTATGGAGATTTCCTCAATTTTATCACCGATTTTTCTGTGGGCGATGGTGGGCATACGCTTAGCAAGGGCGGCAAGCACTGATGATGCTTTACGCATAGCGTAATTCTCCAGTTCCTGCCCGCCAGCGAGCATGATGATTATAAGAACGGCGGCGAGATATTCACCAAGTATGGTGGCGGTGACGAGGGCGAGCGCGGCGAGTATATCCGCGCCTAAATCTAGATTGATGAGCTTTTTGATTATCTGCCAGAGGATGGGGAAGGAGCCGGTTGCTATCACGGCGAGCAGGGGAGCATCCCGCCATTTTCCTTCAGGTAATATAAGATGGATAATAATTGCAATCAGCGCGGCAATGACCAGAATCATATGTCCGGAAAGGAAGCTTCTATTTTTGTCTGGAGATTTAGTCATGCTCTGATTACACGACTAAATGGGCGATTATACAAGAGGAATTATTATCGTGAGTGGGCTTGCGCTTGTTTTGGTTTGCTGAGACCCATTTCAATCTTAACTTCTTTTTCGATTTGCTTTAGATCAAGATGTCCTGACTCTGCTATTCTTTCTAGCCAGCTTTTTCCAAGGCGATCGGTAAGCGTAATATCAGTTGGCAGTTGACCGTTTATATGCCCGTTCTTCTTTGGGTCTCTACTTAATTTCTGTATTATTGCTGTTCTTAAATATTCCTCTTTCCATGTTCTGTGTTCGTTGAGCATCGCATCAACATGAATTTCAGTGGCAAGCTCGATAAGATCATTCTTTAATTTTTTGTATGTTTTGGGGTCGTTTTCTTTTTTCTTATCAAATTTTGGCCATTTATCTACGTAGTGTTCGAGATCATTTTTTTTAGCTATGGCTGTAAATGCCGGTTTCTGCTTTGCCAGTTCTTTTTCTAATTCTCTGCGATTTTCTTGAATCTGTGCGACATCAGCCGGATTATCAGAAATGTATATCTTGTCGCCATCAAACATGTTGAGAACTTGTTTGATGGCTGCTGATAATTTTTCAGCAACATGCATTGCCGCGGGCACTATTTTAATTTCGGCAACAGTGCCTTCATTGCCTCTGGTTATCTTATCACGTTCAAGGCATCTATCCTGCGCCACAAATAATTTCTGGTTATAATAACCATTCAGTCGAACTTCCGGTTGTTCTTCATAAAGACGTGGGATTATTTTATGTCCATCTTCTTTATCAGTTATCGCTTTATCTGGATTTAATAATTCCATAATCTTTATGAAATCTTTGGCATATTCCAGTTTGGTTGGCAAAACACCAACGCGGTTTATGTCGCGCAGTTCGCTGATGTCGCTTCCTTTTCTTTTTGCTTTTTTATCTATTGCTTTATGGGCTTTTGGACCACAATTTAGTAACTGGATAGTAGGTTTGATTTTTTCATTAACGGCAATTATCCTTGGGTCTTCAGGCATAATAGGCTCGGCAGGAATAGTGACCGCATCATGGCTTCCAGGCAGGTCTTTTATCTTTTCTTCGCGTTTAATTGACTCCCAAAGATATTCGCGAAATGCTGTTGTGTAATTTTGCCAGTCTTTTTTAGTTACCAAAAGTCTATGGTTTTTTAATTGCTCTACTGGTTTCTTTTCCTTAGCCATTTCCACAAGTCTATGTAGTTTTTTATCATCAGTTGTTTTTGCTAATTCAGCAAATTCTTCTTTAGAAAATTTTTTAGGAAGAAGCTTTTCTAATGAATCAAAATCATTACCTTGTTTCAACTGTTCGTATACATGTAGGATTATGCAGGCATCAAGAACCTGACCGACCAAACGGTTCTGACGTCTATACATGTCAGGAAGCTCAGCATTTCCATTAATTACTGTATCTTCACCGGAATTGTTCCACAAACCAGCAAATGATTTAGCGGTTCTTGGTTTTGCTATCTTTACTTCTGTTGTCATAATTCCTAGTTTTTATTCTTCTTTAATGCTATTTCTTCTAAAACCAGCTCTTTATATTCTTCTTCGCTGATGCCCACGCCGTTGTATAATATGTCTGATTCGCTAATTGGGAGATGACCGCGACCGGCACGGTATATATCGGCGGTTATTCTGCCATTTTCATCTTCAATGAGGCGACAGGCATCGCCTTCCCAGCGGTAATAGCTAATGTTCGGTTCATGGGTTTTTGCCATAACAGCTCCTCTTAATGGATGTTAATATATCATGATTTATCATTAAACCAACTGATAAATTAAGAATAAATCATTATTTTATGAAAGTGGCTGGCAATTCTGGTGTTTTGTTCTATAAAGCACCCATGAATCTTATAACTACACAATCAGAATTAAACAAGTTTTGCTCGCAAGTGGAAGATGGCGAGTATGTAACTGTGGATACTGAATTTATCCGCGACAAAACCTATTTTCCCAAGCTTTGCCTGGTGCAGATAGCAGGTGGACAGCACGCTGCGGTTATTGACCCGTTGGCAGAGGGCATAGACTTAAAACCAGTATTCAAGTTGCTGAAGAAGCCGGGTCTGGTAAAGGTTTTTCATGCCTGCCGGCAGGATATCGAGATTTTTTACCTGCTTTCAGGGGCGATTCCGGTCAATATTTTTGATACGCAGATTGCGGCTTCGGTTTGTGGTTATGGCGAATCGGTTTCCTACGAAACTCTGGTTAATAAAATTGTCGGACAGGATCTGGATAAAAGCTCGCGCTTTACCGACTGGTCGGCGCGCCCGCTTTCCGAGAAGCAGCTTAATTACGCACTGTCGGATGTGACGCATCTGCAGGTTATCTATGAACATATAAAGGCGCAGATAGAAAAGGCGGAGCGGGTTTCGTGGATCGCGGAGGAACACGCGCAGCTAACCGACCCGGCATTATATCAAATAGAACCGCATAATGCATGGATGCGCCTGAAATATGGAACGATGCGCCCTAAACATCTGGCGGTGTTGCGCGAGTTGGCGCAGTGGCGGGAAGTTGAAGCGCGCAAAAATGATGTGCCGCGTGGGCGTATACTCAAAGATGAAACGCTGGTGGAGCTTGCTTCTTCTATCCCGCGCAAAGCTGCGGATTTAACGCGGATGAGGAGCATGGATAAAAACCTTTCCAAAAGCAAAACCGAGGAAATTTTTGTCTGTGTGGAGAGGGCTTTGGCATTGCCGCAAACCGAATGGCCACAGGTCAGCAAATCGCGCAAACCACCGGAAAATGTTGTAAGCTTGGTTGCTATGCTGCAGCTTTTGTTGAAGGTGAAAGCGGATGTGCATGGTATTGCCGCTTCCATGCTTGCCGGTAAAGATGATCTGGAAGCAATTGCTCTAGGAAAAAGTGAAACTAATGTTCTGCAGGGCTGGCGGTATGATGTGTTCGGGCGCGAGGCGCAATTGCTTATTCAGGGGAAATTGAAGCTTTCACTTAATGCCAAAACCAAACAGGTGGTGTTTGAAGAGGTGGAAGGGTAGTCAGAGGACAGAGGTCTGGATTCACGGGGCTCGGGATGACACAATCACTCTTCTGCTATTTCCGTATTAAATTCGGTCAGGAAAGCTTTAAGTGTGTCATAACATGTTTCCAGCCGGTTTTTATCGGAAGAACGGCAGACGAGGCTGGTGCCGAGTCTCTGATTTCTTGCAAACGGGTAACTGCCGATTTCAACATCGGGAAAGTGGTTCTGTATCTGGGTTAGACCCTCGGCGATGTTGCCTTCCGTTGTGTATATGGTGATGGTGCGTGAGAGAATTTTCGCGCCACCTTTAAGCTCACCTTTGATATTATCAAACATCGCCTGCATGATGCTGGGTACACCCGCCATAACATACACATTTTCCATTACAAAGCCGGGGGCGGCACTTACTGGATTATGAATAAGCCTCGCGCCTTTGGGGATTTCAGCCATTTTAAGGCGGGCGGCATTTAACTTATCCCTGCCATAATGTTTTTCGAGGATTGCTTCTGCTTCCGGATTGCGGATTATTGGCACATTAAACGCCTGAGCTATGGAGTCACTCGTTATATCGTCATGGGTGGGGCCGATTCCGCCGGTGGTGAAAACATAGTCAAACGCGCTGCGGCACTGGTTTACCGTGGTCACAATCGTTGCGGTAACATCAGGAATAACCCTGACTTCAGCAAGGGAAATGCCGATTTCGCCAAGTGAGGAGGCGATAAATCTGATGTTTTCGTCCTGAGTGCGTCCGGAAAGTATCTCATTGCCGATGACTATAAGGCAGGATTTTGTAGTTTGCATAATAATAACGTCCTTGATAGGATAATACATATGTCATAGAGAAGTTGAGAATAGAGGAAGTCAAGTAATATGTCATTATGAGCGTAGCGAAGCGAAGTCGAATAATCTTTACATTTGATTTTATATTGTAGAGATTCCTCGACAAGCTCGGAATGACATTGGAGGGGAATTTTGGTGGAAGATGACAGGCAGATTATAGTTCATTCCGGTAATGATTATGCGGGAATGCGTCGCGCCGGATGTTTGGCGGCGGAAGTTCTGGATATGATTGGTGAACATGTGAAGCCGAACATCACCACGCAGGAGCTTAATGATTTATGCCATGAGATGATTGTGGGGGCGGGGGCGATTCCAGCTCCTCTTAATTACCGTGGTTTTCCGCGCTCGATATGCACCTCGGTGAACCATGTGGTTTGCCATGGGATTCCCAGCGGGCTTAAACTTAAAGATGGCGATATTGTAAATATCGACGTTACTGTGATTGTTGATGGCTGGCATGGCGACACCAGCCGCATGTATTTTGTCGGTAAGCCGCCGATAAAGGCTCAACGCCTGACGCAGGTTACTTATGAGGCGATGATGCTGGGGATTGAGCAGGTGAAGCCGGGGGCGCGGGTAAGCGACATTGGCAGGGCGATTCAAACTTATGCGGAAAAACACGGATTTTCGGTGGTGCGTGATTATTGCGGGCATGGCATCGGCAAGGTTTTCCATACTGCACCGAGCATCCTGCATTATTACGAAGAAGGACATTCGCCGGTGTTGCAGGAGGGGATGTTTTTTACGGTTGAACCGATGATTAATGTCGGTGATTACCAGACCATTCTTAACCGGCATGATGGCTGGACAGTGACAACCCGCGATAAATCGCTTTCTGCCCAGTTTGAGCATACTATAGCCGTTACCTCTACTGGCTATGAGATTTTTACCACTTCGCCTAAGGGGGTGAATCATCCAGACTATTCCCGCACTTGATGCGGGATATCGGGATCTAGTGGCACAATCTCTGCGGTGTTTTTTGCTCTAGATCCCCGCGCGATGCGGGGATGACAAGCTATATATTTCAATGTGTTATACCATATTATAGCAACCAGAAAATTCTGGATGCGACTGTCACACAATCTTAATTTTTATCTTGATAGGAGATGTGTATAATCAGCCACTAGTTGTTCGGATAATATTAGTTTAGGATTTTTTATGCAAAAACAAGAACACTTAGAATCACCAAAAAATTTGCGACTTACCGAAGAAGGTAATTACACTATAACTCAACGGAATAATAGAAAGCAGGTATATATACCTACAGATTCTCGCGATGGATATAAACTTCTTGTTATTAAGGGCAGTGGTCTTGATACATGGGGAATTAATGATGAAAAGCTTTTTCCTAAAAGTGAGTCATTAGGTTACATGAAAGGGGATAAAGCTGCTGTTGCAGTGCTGGATGGTGAAAAACTCATTGGTTTTGCTTACGGTAGGGATAATGGGGGCACTATGACTTTTGATTGTATTCAGAAAGCCTATGATGATGTTCCTAAAATTGTTAGCCGTATTACGGTGAAAACCAAGAATATTGGTAAAGGTAGTACTATCATTGATGATAGTGATGCAGACAAATTAGCTGATTTGGTTGTTAAATCAACTACTGCCGGAATTGAAAGATCTAAAAGATTCCCTGTGGCGGAAGCTGGGTTTGAAGATAAATCCCCAACACTGGTTGCTGCTGTACCCGTCAGAGATAAATTTAATTCTCCATCGTAAACTTAAATTGGGAGGAGTTATGAGTGAAAGAGATAAGCCAGTTATAGAAAAACCAAGCTCTTTGAAATATGTTGACGATAGTTATAAAGGTGGTGGTATCAGATATGAGACAGATGGTTATTATGGTAAAAAGAAGCATGAGGTGGTTGAATCCGGTGGTTATCGCCTTGTTATTGTAAATGGCGTTGAGGAGAGAGATGATTGGAAAGTAAAAAAAGAAATCGTTCCTAAGAAGCATATTACGAAATTAGGAAACCCTATAATAATTCCAGTCTTAGATAAGAACGACAATGTGGTTGCTGTGGCAACCGGTCTTGGTTTTGCAGGTGGGAAAAATTTATATGGTAATTTTTTAAACGGTGAAGTGGTTATTTCCGAAATTCTACACGCTGATGGCTCAATTAATGAAATTTCTGATATTAGAAAATTTAAAATGGAGATTGAGCATAAAGAAAGAACTGTAGGAGAAGGTAAGGATAAGCGTAGTGAGATATACACAGTGCTTAAGGAGGTCGATGCCAAAAAACTGATGAATGAGGTTATGATGGGTAAATCTGGCTTAACAAATTTTCCCGGTTTACAAACTAATTTTGAGCAGTCAGAGAAATTTCCTGTGGCAAAAGTAGAAGAGCCACATGATTTTAAATCCCCATCCACAACACTGGTTGCTGGTAATCTCCAAAAAACTAATTCTTTAACTTAATCATTACTGTTATCCATACCTGGCGTAGGTTCTAGGATCAAAGCTACTTACAGAGATTGTAACCCCTAGATCCCTGGTCAATCCCGGGATAACAAATTTATCTATCCTAGTTCCCAATAAATAGTTTTCTGTTATAGTGCGCGGGTGTTAAACTCGTATTTGCCTTTGTAATGACCAGCGAAACAATACCAGAAATTATCTCGGACAGACCTATAGCCAAGCCACATTATACCGGGCATCGCAAGCGTCTGCGCGAACGTTTTTTGAATAATGATCCGACCTCATTTGCCGATTATGAAATGCTGGAGCTTATATTATTTCCTGCCAAGCCACTTGGTGATGTCAAACCTCTTGCCAAGGCTTTGCTCGTCGCATTTGGAAGTTTTGCCAAGGTGCTGCATGCACAGCCTGTCGAACTGCTAAAGGTTGAAGGGGTGAATGAGGCGGCGGTGGTTGCCATAAAAGTTACGCGCCACGCCGCCGAACGGCTGCTTAAAGAGGAGATTGCTGCCAAAACAGTTGTGAAAAGCTGGACGCAGTTGCTGGATTATCTGCGCCTGCATATCGGGCATAATCAGAATGAAGTTTTCCATATTTTGTTTTTAAATAACCGGTTGGAATTAATCGCCGATGAACGTCAGCAGCAAGGCACGATTAACCACACACCGATTTATCCGCGTGAAGTGGTGAAACGGGCTTTGGAGCTGGGTGCATCGAGCATTATTCTGGTGCATAACCATCCGAGTGGTGATGTAAATCCCAGCAAAGAAGATATTAATATTACCAGAACGATTATCAGCATGGCGAAGCCGCTTGGTATCGAGGTGCATGACCATGTTATTATCAGCGCGAAGGAGTGTTTTTCCTTTAAGTCCAAGGGAATTATATGACAATTTGTTGGGGCGTTACCGATGGTAGCGCGGGCATGGTGGCGCAGGTACGCGCGCTGGCTCTGGCTATGGATTTGCAGCCGGAAATGAAAGTTATTGCTCTTAAAAAACCTTGGGCCTGGCTGCCGAATATTTTTTATGACGGGGGGTGCTAGGCTTTGTTTTGTCATGTGCTATAAGATCCCCGCTCGAGGTGGGGATGACGAAAAAGGCGGGGATGACACAGCCAAAAATAATAATAAGTTGCGGGCGGAAGGCAGCTCTGGTTGCGGCTGCTATAAAAAAATCGCAGCCTGATATTAAAGCCGTGCATATTCAAGATCCGCAAATGTCGCCTGAGAATTTTGATGTGGTGGTGGCGATGGAGCATGACAGAATTACGGGCGATAATGTTATTAAAACTCGTTTCGCGCTGCATAGCATAAGTGCTGAGGTTCTTGGTGCTGCTTGCGAAGTATTTGCACCGCATTTTGCAGATTATCCGCGTCCGCATATCACGGTTCTGATTGGCGGTTCAACCAATAAATATAAACTAACCAGAGATAGGATGGAGGCTTTAATTGTCGATTTGCAGGAATGGATTTCCGGTACAAAAGGCTCGTTGCTGATAACTCCTTCGCGGAGGACTGGCGCGGAAAATATTGCTGCTTTAAAGAGCGCGTTTGCGGATAATAAAAATGTTTATATTTATGATGGAAAAGGTGAAAATCCTTATATGGGGTTGCTCGCCTGTGCCGATGAAATAATAGTTACCAATGACTCGGTGAATATGATGAGTGAGGCTTTCGCCACCGGCAAACCTGTCACTATAATTAATCTCGCTGGACATGAAAACACCAAGCCGGCGCGCTTTGCCGAAATGATGAAGCACTGCCCACCTATGACTGGTAATGAAATGGAAAAATTGGCAAGACAAGTTAAGGCGTTGCTTGCTTAGGCATAATTACTTCTTTCTCCGGCTTACGCCTGCCCATTGCCCAGCGTTCAGAATTGTTCCAGAGTTTTTCCTGCATCATGCAATCCTGAAAATAATTTATTTTATCTTTGGGAGGGTTGAAATGCAGCGGTGTTACCGGTAGGGCTGGATATTCGATTACGCGTGTTGTTCCGTTTTTCTCAGTTATTGTTACCTTTTGCGGCATGCGCTGGTTCTGCTGTTCCACATAACTGGTATATTCCCTGTTATACTCAATTTCTGCTTGAGTTTTGCAATATTTGTAATCAACTGGCCACTGAAATTCATCCATGGTTTTTTCATACAGGCAACGGTTATAATCAGTTTCATCCTCGCTTTTTTTCAGCGGCAGGCACATTGGGAGAATCGCTGCCCAGCTTGGCGCGGAGGGAATGATTCCTTTTGACTGCAGAAGGTCGCTTAACGTAAGCCAGCTTTTGAAAAATTTGGGGTCGATTTCCTCGGCATGAGCAGTGCTGGAAATTAGTAACAGTATGATCGTTATGAGGTTTTTCATGTATTTAAGATAACCTACGCTATGGAAATGTCAAATTAACTCCCTGTCATAAATCGGGTGGTAGTTGCTGTGGTAAAATTCCGGTTTTTCCTCCAGTGGGGGCATTGCAAAACCTATGGTTTCCATGAGTTTATGTTCATGTCCAGCAAAGATTTTCTGCCAGTTTGTTAGGAAATCTGAATAATTCCAACTAGTCTTATTTTCAACAGTATATTCCAAAGCTATGCAGCGGGCAGTACTATCGAGGATTCGCCATAAATCTTCACGGTTTTCCGGTAGACGATCATCCCAGAATTCATTGCGTAGCGGGGCAATTAAAAGGTCTTGCGCGAAGGCAGCGCGCAGGAAAGCTGCCTCACGAATCAGGCGGTTTCTCTTGGCAGTTTGTGAGATTTTATCGCCGTTATAATAGCGCATGTTGGTGGACATATCGAGATGGTCAAAATGCCCACCCATCTCTATTTCGCAGCCATCCTCATCAACCATCATGCTGTCAACGGCAAGCCCTTTATTATGCGCGCTCTGACCGGGCAGGGCGAGGATGCCGGAGGCGAGGTCGGCATCTGTTGCCAGATTATAGATTCTAAATGCGCCATCCACTGTGCGCAGACCGTCATATAATACCGTGCGCCAGCCGTAGGTTTTGTATAAATAATCAGCGGCGTGGATGACGATAGCAGCAAGGGTTTTGTGGAGCAGAAACTTGGAATCGCGCTTGTAAGCCAACCCGAATTTATTAACAAGCTGCTCACGTGGAGTTAAAGTATAAGTTTCGCTATCCACCGCAACAATTTGATTTCTATCATTATATATCAGTTCGTCCTGTGCGTAGGCGAGGCAGGTTATTATACTTTCCCGTGGGTGAAGGGACATGTCCATCAGCTCGTTCGGTGCGATGTCGTGGGCAGCAGAAACCAGATCACCCACGAAAGTTTGTGAACGTACGTTAGCAAAATCCTGCCAGGGTCTGCGGGTCATAATGACAAGAGAGTTTTGGTGGCTTTGGTGACATCCGCTTCGCGCATCAGAGATTCGCCAACCAGAAAGGCATGCAGCCCGCAAGCACGCATTCGGGCAATATCAGCGGGAGTTGAAATTCCGCTTTCACAAACGCCGATATATTCCCTTGGAATTGATTTTGAGAGTTCTTCGGAGGTAGAAAGGGATATTTCCATGGTTTTCAGATTGCGGTTATTGATACCGATGATTTTACCGGTGTTATTAGGATTGATGGCAAGGGCGCGTTCCAGCTCTTCCTTGTTATGAATTTCTACCAGAGTATCCATGCCCAGCTCGCTCGCGGCCATTTCCAATTCCTGCGCCTGAGCATCAGAAAGTGCTGCCATAATCAGCAAAATGCAATCGGCACCGAGTGCGCGGGCTTCGGTTATCTGGTAGCTATCGAGCATGAAATCTTTACGTAGGACAGGCAGGGAAACCGCTCTCCTTGCGGCAATTAAATATTCATCACTGCCTTGAAAATAGGGTATGTCGGTAAGCACCGAAAGGCAGGTTGCGCCGCCAGATTCATAGTCTTTGGCAAGAGTGGAAGGAGCAAAATCAGCGCGGATTAAACCCTTGCTGGGCGAGGCTTTTTTTATTTCGGCAATCAGGGCGGGTTTATCTTGTGCTATTGTTTTTGTCAGTGCCTGCTTAAAGCCACGCGGTTTTTCCTGAGTTTTTATTTTTTCCAGCAAAACCGACTGCAGAACTTTTAATTTGCAGCTTTTTATGTGTTCAAGCTTATCTTCACATATTTTTGCTAATATGTCGGTCACTAAATCTGCCCAGACATGATAGCGTTACGGAGTACAGTTTCCACTCTTGCATTATAGCCTTTCCCTGATGATATAATGGCTTCGATTACATCCTGTGATAATTTAAAACTCTTTATTTTCTTGGGTGCTGCTATTTTTGGTCTTCCTCTGGTTTTTTTCCATTCCTTATGAAGTTCAGGAAAGCCTTCCTTGAAAGGCTTGGCATTCTTAAAAAATTTTTCTGTAAGTTCAGGAGAATCAGAATCAGGAATTCCCTCCT
>JBEBHV010000207.1:0-3616 GCA_040080715.1 Rickettsiales bacterium
GCATTAAATGGCACTGGGTAAAAGGTCATAACGGTCATGCTATGAACGAGCGGGCGGATGAGCTGGCGCGGAAGGCTATAAAATAATAAATTATAAAAAATATAGTTATTCCAAATAAGAACTATACAGTTCTTATTTGAAGATACGCTCACTTCGCAGCGGAAAATCGGTCTTTCGGACCCGATTTTCATAATCATTCTGTATAATTCTTATACAGAATGATTATGAAATACCACATGTGGATTTTATAACCCTATAACATCGCGCATCGAATATATACCGGGCTTTTTATCACGCGCCCAGAGAGCAGCGGTGATTGCACCGGTTGCAAAAATTGTGCGGGAAAATCCTTGATGCGACAGGGTAATTAGTTCGTTATTGCCAGCGAACATTACGTTATGGATTCCAACGACATCACCGCCACGCAGGCTGGCAAAACCTATATCTCCGATTTTACGTTCGCCACCGTGATCCAGCATTTTTTTATTATCAAATGATACATTGCGTCCTTTTGCAGCAGCGTGTCCCAGCATGAGGGCAGTTCCGGACGGAGCATCTTTTTTATATCTATGGTGCATTTCACTTATTTCAATATCATATTGTTCATTAAGAAGCATGGCTGTGCGTTCCACCAGTGATTCCAATATATTGACACCTAGGCTGAAATTGCCGGATTGGACAATACGGGCGGTAGCAGCGCATTCATTTATTTTCTTTTGTTGCCCGTCGGAAAAACCGGTGGTGCCGATAACTATAATTCCACCGGTTTTTGCAACTTCGCGGGCGAGGGCAAGAGTGGTTTCCGGTGTGGTGAAATCAATCACTGCTTCAGCTTTCCCAGCTAGGACTGCAGGTTCAGAAGTTACAAACAAACCGGCGGCTTGTTGCTTGGCGGTATTACGAACGCCGCCTGCAACTATTTTTACATCTTTATTTCCGTGGGCGGTGGCAATTAATGCCTGTCCCATGCGGCCAGTGCAGCCAGCGATGGCGAGTGTCAATTGAGTCATAATATTTTCCTTCATTTGGAATGATGGAAAATTATAGTTTTTGCCGATGTTAATGACAAGGCAATTTGCGAATTTATTACCCAAAAACGAATTTGGCACAATTTATGCTTACCTATTAAAGCATATATTTTTTGTCTGAAGGTTTTGATATGGATAATAGCGTTTATATAACTTTATCTCGGCAGCTGGCATTGTTTCGCGACATGGCGGTTACTGCGAACAATATAGCCAATGCTAACACCACAGGCTATACTTCTGAAAATATGTTATTTAATTCCTACCTCACCAAGGATGTGAACCAGAAGAATCGCAATGACATGGCATTTGCCTACGATATTTCCACCTATAAAAATTTTGACAATGGTCCGATACACGCCACCGGTAATCAGCTTGATTTAGCGATTGCCAGTGATGGTTTTTTTGCAGTGGAAACACCGCTTGGTGTGCGCTACACCCGCGCCGGAAATTTTCAGCTTGATGGTTCAGGTAATCTGGTTACGGCGGATGGTAATCCTGTGCTTGGAAATAACGGGCAGCGTATTACTTTTACTCCGGAAACTCAGGAGATAAAAGTTGGTGCTGCCGGTAACATATCAGTTGATGGTGCTGAATTTGCTACGATAGATATATATAGATTCGATAATCCGCAATTGCTGGAACGCACTGATGGGGCGATGTTTAAAAGTGAAATAACCCCGGAAATATTGGTTGATGCCAAGGTAGTGCAGGGCGCGCTGTCCGGTTCAAATGTGCAGTCGGTTTTGTCACTGACGCATATGATTGACGTGTCGCGCTCGGTCGCCAGCACCGCGAAAATGATCGAGACATTATATGATTTACAAAGAAAATCCGCCAACACTTGGGCGCAGCAGGCAAGTTAGATAATCAGATGATCCGATAATCGGATTATCCGATCATCTGATCATCGTAATATACAGGGAGAGTAAGAAATGCGTTCATTAGATATAGCCGCAACTGGAATGCAGGCACAGCAGCTTTACGTTGATGTGACTTCACAGAACCTTGCGAACATTAATACCACTGCTTATAAATTGCAGCGTCCGGAATTTCAGGATCTTCTTTATCAGAATGATAAGCGCGTTGGCACTAATTCTGCGGATTCCGGAACGATTGTGCCAACTGGGATTCAGATTGGTCTCGGTGTGAAAACCGGTGCTATTTATCGTAACACCAATCAGGGAACGCTTCAGAATACCAGCAATACATTGGATATAGCGATTCAGGGAAAAGGTTTCCTGCAGATTACTTTGCCCAGTGGCGAGATAGCATATACCCGTTCTGGCGCATTGCAGCTAAGCCCGGATGGAACAATCGTAACGGCTGATGGCAATCAGGTTGAGCCGGCTATTACCATTCCGCCAACTGCTACGGCTGTCAGCATAAATCAATCAGGCGAAGTGTTTGCGACAATTCCGAATCAGGTTGCGCCACAAAATCTCGGGCAATTCCAGACAGCGAGTTTTATCAATGAAGCGGGACTTCAGGCTATTGGTGGCAATATGTATATGGAGACAGTGGCTTCCGGCGCGCCAGTTACCGGTACGCCAGGAACAAATGGTTATGGCACTATCTTACAGGGCTATCTGGAAAATTCCAATGTTGATGCGGTAACGGAACTAACTAACCTGATCAAGGCTCAGCGTGTTTATGAAATGAATAGTAAGGTAATTTCAAAATCCGATGAGATGCTGCAAAACCTTAACCAGAGCGTATAACCATGAAAACAGAAATTAGAACTCATAAATCAGAAATCAGGTTTTTATTTTTTTTCTGCATGAGTGTTATGGCATTATTATTTTGTTCTTCTGCAATTGCAGAGGAAGTGGCTGCCAAGAAGGCTGAATCGTATATTTTCAACATAAGCTATGAAGATGCAGAAAGTGCTATCAGCAGAGCACTTTCAGAAAGAATGCCGCCGGAAGAAACTGGTGGGCAGGATATCTCTGCACTTATAAACGGCAAGAAAACAACTCCCTTATATTCTTCCAATAAGCCGATTGATGTTGAGATACGCGGTTTGCGCTCTGATGATAAAAATCGCAGATGGAGTGCCAGCATGGTTATTTTAAGTGGCGAGGAGGTGGTCAGCGCGCTACCGCTTGCAGGAAGATATATGCAGATGAACGAAGTGCCGGTTTTAAAAAGGCAGATACGCAATGGTGAATTGATCACGGATGATGATATTGAGATGAAAAAATTTCCGCAGGTTCGCATTTATAAAGATACTATTTCCGATATTGCCAGTCTGGTTGGCAATACGCCGGTACGTGGTATTTCTGCTAACCGCCCGATACGCAAAAGCGAAGTGGCTTCGCCAGCACTTATCAAAAAGAATGCGCTGGTACAGATGCGTTATAAAACCGACAGTATGGAAATAACTACCACCGGACAGGCTATGGTTGATGGCGCGAAAGGTGATGTTATTGAAGTTCGTAATGTAGCCAGCAAGAAAATTGCGCGGGCAGTGGTTGTGGAAAACAATATAGTGGATGTAATGGCGCAGGGTGTGCAGACCAGCCAAGCAACCGCTCCGCTTGCTCCAATTAATTATTGAGAGGTTAGTTATGAAAAGTAATTCTATATCC
>JBEBHV010000208.1:0-3585 GCA_040080715.1 Rickettsiales bacterium
ATTCTCCCCCGCAAGGGGATAGAGAATTTAAGGGGGTAAATTTATGAGTCGGATTTCAGTCGCCGCTATATGGGTCAGTGTGATTGTGGTTGCATCTTTCATGTTGTACCGCGTTAAGTATGAAGTGCAGGCACTTAAAGCGCAGATCGTTCAGGTTTCGCTGGAGATGGAGCAGGAGAGGGAGTTGTTGCATGTGGAAGCAGCAGAATGGTCGTATTTAACCCGTCCTGATAATTTGGAAAAAATGGCGGATAAATATCTCGGCGGAAAAAGCGTTACGGTAGAGCAGGTGGCGGAAGTTGCTGCCATAGCCTTTCCGGAACAATCTGTGGCATCTGCTGATACGGATTCTGACACGAGCACTGTGCCTGTATCTTATCGCAATAGCTATGCGCACAGGTGAGTAGTATTGTGCAGAAATCTACCACAAAAATTATAATTAATGAAAGTACCGGAAAAAGAATTATTGAGCAGAGCCGCCTGCGGATGCTCTGTGTAGGGTTTTTCTTCGTACTGTGTTTTGCCAGTATAAGTGTGCGGATGATTGAAGTGGCGGTTATTAAAAATCCACAAGCACTTACAGTTACGATTTTTGATCCGGACAATGAAGGTGAAAGCGAACAGGTTGAGGTTAAAACCGAAGAATCACATCTGCAGCGCGGTAATATTGTTGACAGAAATGGCGTGTTGCTGGCAACCAGCCTGATGACGGCATCGGTGTATGTTAACCCAAAGGAAATTAAAAATGCTGCTGATGCAGCGCGCAAGCTTTCCAAAACTCTTTCTCTTGATGAAAAGACTTTGCTTAATCGTCTTAAAAGCGGAAAATCATTTGTCTGGATCGAGCGGAATTTAACACCGAAAGAGCAATATAAGGTTAATTCTTTGGGGATTCCCGGGCTATATTTCCAACCGGAAGAAAAGCGTGTGTATCCTTATGGCAATGCGCTTTCGCATATGCTGGGTTATGTTGGGGTTGATAATAAAGGTCTTGCCGGTATTGAACGTCAATTTGACAGAAGACTCCGCGAAACTACGCTTAATAATGAGCCACTCATTCTTTCTGTTGATTCAAGATTGCAATCCCTGCTGCGTAGTGAGATGAGTGCAGCAGTTAGAGAATATAACGCTATCGGTGCAACCGGAATTATTATGGAAATTGGTTCCGGAGAAATCTTATCTATGGTGTCGCTTCCGGATTTTGATCCTAATAAATCAGCAAAAGTGAGTGATGACAGCAAATTCAACCGGGCGACACTCGGGCTTTATGAAATGGGTTCAACATTCAAAAGTTTTACCATGGCGGCGGGGTTGGAATATGGTGTGGTGAATATGAAAAGTGGTTATGATGCGACCAATCCGTTTAAGGTTGCGACATTCACCATCAGCGATACGCACGGGAAAAAACGCTGGCTGACAGTGCCGGAGATTTATACCTATTCATCGAATATAGGCACGGCAAAAATGGCACTTGATATTGGAACGAAACAGCAGAAAGAGTTCCTGAAAAAGATGGGTATGTTCAAGCCAATCGACATTGAAATACCGGAAAGATCCAGTCCGCTACTGCCTGAAGATTGGAAGGAAATAAATACAGTCACCATTTCTTACGGGCATGGAATTTCGGTTACGCCACTCCATCTGGTGCAGGGGATTGCAACGCTGGTTAATGGCGGAATGCATGAACGCATGACCTTGCTTAAAGACGGTAATAAGGGTAAGGAAGCAAGAGAGAGGGTTATCAGCGAGCAGACTTCAAAAAATATCCGCAGGTTGATGCGGCTGGTGGTGGATCATGGGACTGGTGAAAAGGCAGATGTTGCTGGCTATAGGGTTGGTGGGAAGACGGGAACAGCAGAGAAAGTGCAGGCTGGCGGAAAATATAATCCGGACGCAAAAATAGCTTCCTTTGTTTCGGTTTTTCCTGTTGACTCGCCTAAATATCTGGTGCTGGTAATGATTGACGAGCCAAAAGGGGATAAATCAACGTATGGCTTTGCTACCGGTGGCTGGATTGCAGCACCGGTGGTGGGCAGGGTGATTGCGCGGATGGGGCCGATGATGGGCATCAAACCGCGCTATGATGTGCCGGAGGATGATGCGGAAAAATTCTGGGTGAATCATGAAAAAAATGAGAAGGCAAAAGTGCAGGCAGCATATGTCAGTCCGTTTGTGGATAAGAAATATGTCAGTTACTAGTTACTGGTTGCTAGTTACTAGGAATTAAGGGTGTTATGAAATTTGCTGCCAAGAAATTATATGCCAAGAAATTTGCTGATTTAGTAAAAGCAATTCCAGAAATAAGTTCTGTGCCGGATGCGCTGGTAAATGTGGAGATTACCGGCATTACCGCCGATTCTTCCAAAGTAAAAAACGGCTATATATTTTTTGCCCTGAAGGGCGAAAAGACCGATGGCGCGAAATTTATTCCGCAAGCGTTACAAAATGGGGCGGCTTTTGTAGTTGGGGAAGCGGGATCAGGGAATAGGGAAGAGGGGATTTACGTAAAAAACCCACGCTTGGTGCTGGCGAAAATGGCAGCAGCTTTTTATGGGCGGCAACCGGAGAATATTGTGGCGGTTACGGGGACGGATGGCAAAACTTCCACGGCTGATTTCTTCCGGCAATTTATGTTTCTGGCAGGAGAAAAAGCGGCATCGGTGGGAACGATTGGGGTTATCGTTACCCCCCTCCCCGCGACATATATGTCGCGCCTCATCCCAGAGGGAGAGGGGACAATAGGGACTCTTACCACGCCTGACAGTGTGGAATTGCACAGGATGCTGGCGGAACTGGCAGAGGATGGGGTGGATTATCTGGCGATGGAGGCATCGAGCCACGGGCTTTCGCAATATCGTCTTGATGGAGTGAAATTGAAAGCTGCGGCATTTACCAATATCGCCCGTGACCATCTCGATTATCACAAAACCGAGGATGAATATTTTAGAGCGAAATCGCGTTTGTTTGGTGAGGTGTTACCGCAAGGTGCAATCGCTGTTCTCAATCAGGATGATAAACGCTTTCCTGAACTTGCGGCAATTTGCAAGAAGCGTGGTCATAGGATTATTGGCTTTGGCAGGAAGGGCAGCGAATTTAACCTTGAATCCATCACTCCAACTGGGCATGGACAGCATGTTAAACTTAGCCTGTTTGGCAAAAAATATGAGGTGGAGAT
This sequence comes from Rickettsiales bacterium, assembly GCA_040080715.1. Lineage (GTDB taxonomy): Bacteria > Pseudomonadota > Alphaproteobacteria > Rickettsiales > SXRF01 > SXRF01. Next base: position 3,176 of record JBEBHV010000208.1, read on the forward strand.
TCCATTGGTCGGTGAATTTCAGGTGATGAATATTCTGGCAGCGATGGGGCTTGCAGTTGGTTGTGGTGCAGATCTGAAAAAATTATTGGCGAATGTTGGCGGGTTAAAAGGTGTGTCGGGGCGGTTGGAACTGGTGGTGACAACGAGAAATGGCGCGACGGTGTTTATTGATTACGCGCATACGCCGATGGCACTGGAAAATATTTTGCGGACACTGCGCCCGCATACGCAAAACAAACTTTCTGTGGTGTTTGGCTGTGGTGGTGATCGGGATGCTGGCAAGCGACCGCTGATGGGTAAAGCAGCGAGTGAACTTGCCGATTTTGCGGTTATAACTGATGATAATCCGCGCAGTGAAAATCCCGCTGCTATCCGCGCTGCGGTGCTGGCTGGATGTGCTGTAAAAAATT
>JBEBHV010000023.1:0-15007 GCA_040080715.1 Rickettsiales bacterium
TTATATCTCCTTGTAAAAAAGCAATTTTATCTCTTCCAGTACATAATTTTTTGCATTTTAATCATTATTTAACTTGCATAGAGAGGATATTATGGCTGCATGGCTTACATTAATTCCGGCTATATCACAATTGCTGGATAAGATAATCCCAGATCCGGAAATGCGGGAAAAGGCAAAAATAGAGCTTACTAAAGCAGAGAGAGCTTTCGATCTTGAAGAACTACGCCTGGCACTTTCCGCCGACCAGATGCAAAGTTAGATAAATAAGGAAGAAGCGACAAACCAGAATATTTTTGTATCGGGATGGCGACCGTTCATCGGCTGGGTATGCGGTGCTGCCTTCGCCTATCATTTCGTAATCCAACCAATTCTTGCGTTTATCATCGTCAATCATGGTGGGAAAGTGGAATTGCCAGCATTCGATATGCAAAGCCTGTCAACTGTGCTGATGGGAATGCTCGGACTTGGCGGACTCAGGACTTTGGAGAAGATAAAGAGCATGACGCGCTAAATTAGCGTCCAACACCCGTCATTTCTCTTTCTGGATTGAGAATTGAATTAGCAAGCTCCTTCGGAATACGGTTAAAATTCGCGGCAGTATGGAGTGATGCTCTAGGATATTTTAAACGTGGACCAAAATTGCGTACTTTCTCACCTGCTAAAGCCATAGCAAGTTCGGCTGATTCTTCGTTTGTCCTGTTCTTAGCAAGACCAGCAAGAAACCCAGCAAATGAAGTATCTCCTGCTCCTAAGGTACTTACAACATTTATACTTTCAACTTTTTTAGTATCAATTTTGGTAATGCCCCTTGTTGAATCATCTTTATTCGGATCGCCTACACCGGTAATTACATATGCTGGTTCTATATCATCGGTTATTAAAGCAACCGGCTGCCTGTATGATTTCCAGCCTTCGTTATCAAAAAGATCTTTCCTTTTTTCCAGCAAATCGCGCAGAGCATGTATAGCATCTACCTTTTTACCTGAGCCATTATCCACCTTTTCCAATTCATTTTCATATATTCTTTCTAACTCACCTTTATTCCCAAGTATAACGTTAGCACTAGGAATAATATATCGGAATAGCTCACCATTTTCTTTGCCAAATTCAGCATGGGTAGGAAGAGCAAGCCATAATTCTTTTTGGTTTTTGAAGCGCATGTCTGTAATTTTATTGACAAAACCATGATCGAATCTTTCACAAGCAGATCCTAGCATAAATACCACATCGCTCTTTTTAACCATATCCTCAGTAACCATATCAGCTTTTAATATATCTCTGGCATTACCCGGATAGGTAGCAATTGTGCGGGCTCCATCTGGATACATCAAAATAAACGATCTGGCTGTTTCCGGTTTTTGATTCTTATAAGTTTCAGGGTCGGGAACAAGCTCAATTCCAGCGTCTTTTAATGATCTTTTTACTATGTCAGTGTATTCGTCATCCCCGACAACACCAAAATATTTAACATTAAGCTTACCTTTGCCAAGAAGCTTGCTAAGGGTAACCAATACGTTAGCTGAAGAACCACCCGGCTCCACAATGACCTTTCCATCTTTCTTCATTTTATCCACAACTGCGGAAAACTCTTTAAATTGGTCAGATGTAAGAGCTATCTTACCACCCCGTTTCAATTGGTATTTATCAACTAAATCCTGTAATTTCGGATTATCACTTATGTTAACAATAAGATCCGGGATTACAAGATCCGCGGTTAGAATATTGATGGGCTTATCAAGTTTCATAATAATTGTTAATTTATAAGTTAATCTTTTATAAGCAAATTTTACTTGTCAGATACCAGCATAACTTATCTACTGTCCTAGCAATAGTGACAATTTAATGAAGATTCAGCGCATCTATTAAATGATTGAATTATAATAATATTGCAGATACGAGCCATGAGCAACACCAGAACTCTTAGCCAATTATATATTTCCACCGGGATATTATGCCTGGCACTGCTTGCCTTTGCCCATCAGGGAATGCGCCATGATTTATTTATTGCCTGGGGCAACGAGGAATACAGCCACGGGATGATAATACCATTTATCGCCCTGTTAATCGGCTGGCACGGGCTTGCCGAAACCAAACCAGAAATCCGCCCCTCCTGGTGGGGTATAGGGATTTTATTAATCAGCGGAATATTTCTAACGTTAGGCACTCTGGCAAATTTCCCAACAATAGGACAATATGGCTTCATACTGGCAATTACAGGAATTACGACAGCCTATCTCGGAACGAAAGCCACTAAAATTTTAGCTCCGGCTTTTATTTATCTATTGTTTGCCATTCCCCTGCCCCATCTGGTTTATGCCAATCTTTCCGGGCAACTCCAGCTTATCTCTTCCAATATTGGGGTTTTTATTCTCGAGACGGTGGGAATAAGCGTTTTCCAGGAAGGGAATATTATAGATTTAGGAGAATATAAATTACAGGTAGTGGAAGCCTGCAGCGGTCTTCGCTATCTTTTCCCGCTGATGAGCTTCGGTTATCTGGTTGCCTACATGCTTGATGATAGAATATGGAAGCGGGTTTTGATATTTTTTTCCACCATCCCGATTGCCATAGGCATGAATTCCCTACGCATTGCTGCTGTCGGAATTTCCGTTAATTTCTGGGGTCAGGAAATGGCAGAAGGCTTTTTACACGATTTTGAAGGTTGGGTAATATTCCTGCTTTGCGTGGCTCTATTGATTATCGAATTGCTGGTATTACAACGGATCGGCAGCAAAGGGCATTTCCGCAGTGAAATTTTCAGCATCCCGAATGGCAAAATAACATCCGGCAATATACGTTTTGTACCACCAACTCTAGCTGCAATAATAATATGCGCCACGCTTGCAACCATATTCGGAGCTGGTCTTGCCGATAAGCACGATGAAATTACGCCTAAGCATAAAGACTTTTCTTTCTTCCCGAATGTAATTGGTGGGTGGCATGGCAAACAGCAATATCTGGATGGAGATTTGCTTAACGGTTTGCAGCTTACCGATTACCTGATGTCTGATTATAAAATAAATGATGAAAAAATTCCGGTTAATCTATATGTTGCTTATTATGCAAGGCAGAAGATAGGTTCGTCGGCGCATTCTCCTGCCAATTGCATTCCGGGCGGTGGCTGGCAGATCGCCGATAAATCCATTAAAACCATTACTCTTATGGATGGCCTGAAACTCAAAGTATCGCGCCTGTTGATCCGCCGAGGCGATGCTGCCCAGCTGGTTTATTACTGGTTTGACGAGCGTGGGCGCAACGTTACCGAGACATCTTATGCAAAATTGTACATAATGCTCGATTCGATAAAACTGAAGCGCAGCGATGGCGCATTAATACGGCTTATTACCCAGATTGAGAAAAAAGAGGATATAGAAAATGCTGATAAAAGACTAGTACAGTTTCTTTCTAAGAGCTATCCTGTTATAAAGGATTTCCTACCAGCCAGTAGCATGTCATTACCAACAAATATGTAATGGTTATTATGAAAAAGTCACATATAAGAAATATTACGATTATCATGCTGATAGCCGCTACTTCTGCATTTTTTGCCTATGACAATGATACACCGCTTGAGAAAGTGGCAAAACATATCAAACGTGGCGATGTTTTGTTTGAGCGCGGAGAATTTAAAAAAGCACGGCTTGAATATAAAAATGCTGCAAAAATCACCCCAACCGATGTCGAAATTGAATATAGATGGGGTCTAGTTGATGAAGCAGAAGGCGATGTCCGCGCCGCCCTTGCTGCTTTCATGCAAGCAGAACAACAAGATCCGCATTTCCACAAGGCAAAGATCAAAGTCGCACATTACCACTTGATAGGAAACAGCTTGGAGGAAGCACAGAAAAGAATTAATGCCATACTTACAGATGACCCACAAAATATCGAAGCTCACGCCCTTAATTCGGCACTTTTTCTGCGGAAAAAAGATTTTGTAAATACCGAGAAAGAAGCACGTTTTGCTCTTTCTAAAGATCCGGAAAATATCACAGCGACATCTGTACTTACCGGAATGTATCTGGAGCAGGGTCAGAAAGAAAAAGCTGAACAAATACTTACAGATGGGATAAAGCGTAACCCTAAAGATACGTCCCTGCTAATGCTAAAGGCAAAAATTTATGAAACACCTCTCAATATAGAAAAAATAAACGAAACCTATAATGAGATTTTTAAACTCAAGCCAAAAGACATAGGGCTAAGGATATACCTTGCCAATATTTATATCGGTGCGCAGAAAATTGACGAAGCTGAAGCTGTTTTACGCAAAGCGGTTGTTGATATAGAAAATAGCTGGGAGATAAAGCAGGAGTTAGTCGATTTCCTTGCGAAAAACCGTGACATAGAAATTGTAGAAAAACAAATCCACGCCTATATGCAGCAATATCCCGATAATAAGGAGATATATCTTTGGCTTGCAGATATATATTTAAAGAAAAATAACACGGAAAAAGCAATAGACCTGCTGAAACAGATAATTGCCGAAGAAAGCGATGATAAATACAGCCTGAATGCCAAGACCTCGCTGGCTAAAATTGATCTTGCCAAGGGAGATAAGGAAACAGCCAGAAAAATCGTTGAAGCTGTGTTGAAAAAATCTCCTAAAAACCCCAAAGCTCTTCTGGTGCGTGCCAATATTTTTTCGTCACAGGGAGATTATCAACTCGCGGTTTCCGACCTGCGTTCTATAATCCACAGCCAGCCCAAAGCCACGGAAGCACTTAGTATGCTCGCGGAAGTTCTGCTGCTTCAGGGATATAATGATCTGGCAATCGAAACCATGAACCAATTAATTGATATAGAACCAGCAAATACCTCTGCACTGGTGCGCCTTTCCCAGCTATATAACCTCAATGGCAATAATCAGCAGGCACTAAAAATATCGGCTTCAGTTAATAAAATTGCTCCAGCGTATTCAATAGGCTGGGAAAATACGGCAAGAGTTGCGATCAGCATGAAAGATTTTGAAACAGCTCATTTTGCAATTAAAAATCTAAACAAGATTGAAGGGCACGATTTAACTGCAACTTTTCTGGAAGGGCAAATATCCGCAGGCAATGATAACAGCAAGGAAGCAATCTCCTACTATACCAAGGTTATAGATGCTGATCCAACGTCACCCCTTTCCGAACACGCTCTTTATTCTCTGGTGGAAACTCACAATAACGATAATGCTGCCCTGGAAAATATTACAAAATATATAGCTTCATTAAAAACTGACAGTGCTTATGTAAACACAATTCTTGGAGAATGTTATATTAAGCTTGGAAAAAAAGATTTGGCGGCTTCCTCTTTTGATAAAGCAATAGCGAATAATCCATCGAACCAGTCAGCTTATATTCACCGCGCAAGGATATATGCAGAGCAGAAAAATAATGAAAAAGCTATAGAGATTCTGAAAATTGCAGCAGATAAAATTCCAACTGACGTAAGAGCTCTCATGCTGGAAGCCGATATTTTGCGGGTCAGTGGCAAATATAGAGAAGCTGTGGAATTATATGAAAATATATTAAAAAACAATCCAAAAATTGATGCCGCATCCAACAACATGGCGGCAATAATAGCAGATCATGAGTATGAAAAACCAGAAGAGCTGGAAAAAGCAATGCGGGCAGTCAAACAATTTGCTGATTCAGAAAATTATTTATTACTCGATACTCTTGGCTGGGTCTATTACCGTCAGGGGAAATTTGAACAGGCACTAATAATGCTGGAACGCAGCCTGAAAATAAATCCTAAAGCATCTCCTGAAATTCGCTATCACTATGGCGCAATACTCTGGAAAAATGGAAATGTCGCAAAAGCAAAAGAAGAATTAATCATTGCAACAGGGAACGGCAATGATTTTCCAAGTATAGAGAATGCAAAGAAAATCTTGCAGGAATTGCCGAAATAAAATTTAACATCATGGCAATTAATTAATATCTTATTCAAACTTTGTTAATTATAAAAATATTGCGCACGAAAGAATACTCTGCTAGAGATAGACTTTAATTCTGGTTGGTCTATTTGCTTTTTGTTTAAATTCTAGGTTCGGAGGGTATGTTTATGAGATTTCATAATGCTATCATGGCTGCTGTTGCAGTTCTATTCACCTCCAGCGTGGCTAATTCTGCCGTGGTTGATTACGGCAGTTCGGTTACCGGTGGCGGGGAAAACATAGGAAGCGTTGGATTGATTCCTTCTGATCAGAGCGGGACTTTCTTTACTACCCCTGGTGCCGGCGTTGGTCTTATTTCCGGCATTATTGGCAATAACAGTAAAATAACTTTTTCTTACACGTTTTCTCCCTCTAGTCCGTTCAGTATACTTGGTTCGGCTGGTGGCGTAAGTGGAAGCCCGAATTTTGCCTCTGCGAACTCAAACGGTTTTTCAGTTGCAACCGGTGGTGTTTTTGCCACTGCTAACATATCTGGGCTTAATGGCACGACCAGCATAACCAATACTTCTGGCGGTAATATCGACTTCTCCAGTATATTTGTTGGACTCCTGCAGTCATTCTCTAATGGCTCTGGTGGTTTTGTCGGGAAAATTAATTACAACGTATCTGCTGTACCACTTCCTGCAGCGGCTCTGATGTTTGGCTCTGCTCTTGCCGCAATGTTTGGTTATTCTCGCCTCTCTAGACAAAGAAGAGAAGGTATTCTGCAGTCATAATTGTTTATTTGATATTCAGCGAAAGCCGTTTTGTTAACTCAAAACGGCTTTTTTGCTAGGTTCAAGTCACTGCACTTCTCTTCGCAAAATTTATATTGCAGGTTATTTTTCAAGCATTCCGGCATACAGATATAATATGTCGAACCATTTTGCTGATGGATAGAATTATAATGCTCTTTTATAGTACTTGGCTTACTTTCCATATCAGAAAATTGATTATATGGGTCTTCCTCTTGTTCCTGATTAGCGTTTTGCACTGATGTATCCTGCATCCCATAGCTGCATTTAGCCATACAAACAGCCGATACTTCTCCACTTACTTTGCAGTCACTCAAACATTTATAATCCAGATTCGCCCACGCTGTCGCAGGTAAATACAGGGCAAAAATAATCATACGTAAAGCAAGCTTTTTCATACTACAACTTCTTGGTCTTTTTTCAGCTCATATAATATTATCATAAGTAATTCATTTTCGGTCATATCATCCCTTATAGGGCGAAACGCGCTAAGTCCTGAGCTATTACGATCCTGTACAACTTCAGCAACCGTCCGGAAGTTAATATTCTTTTCATCTTCAGCAAAGGCGTACATCATGGTCTGGTCACACAGCAGATTTATAAGGCGGGGAATTCCGAAAGAGAAATAATGCACTGCAGTACAGGCAAGATCGTCAAATATCTCATACGAACTACCGGCCACATTCAAACGGTGACGAATATAACCGAGAGTATCAGAAACACTCAGAGAAGTTAAGTGGTAATGCACCGATATTCTCTGCACAAACTGCCGCAGTTCCGGAAGCTTAAGAGTTGCAAGCAATTCCGGCTGCCCCATCAGAACTATTTGTAACAACATATCTCGTTCATTATTTATGTTAGAAAGCATCCGCAAATCTTCCAACATCTGAATAGTCATATTCTGGGCTTCATCAATTATAAGTAGCGTGCTTCTGCCACGCGCATATTCTTCCAATAAAAATTTAACGAACTCTTCGTGCGCCTTAAGCTCATCACTTCCGAAATCATCAAGTTCAAAAGCATTAGCAATCCAACTGCGCAAGCTCCCTATAGTCTGGCTAGGATTAGAAATAATACCAACAGTAACGCTTGGAGCAAGCTTGCCAAGCAAATGCCGTATGATAGTGGTCTTGCCTGAGCCGACATCACCACTCACCACCATAAAACCGGAATGATTAACGATCCCATATTCCAGCAGACTAATGACGCGGCTGTGGCGTTTGCTGTAGAACATGAAATCTGCATTCGGCAGAAGTGAGAATGGCATCTCTTTAAGACCAAAAAATCCTTCGTACATCTCCTTATTTTCTCCAAAGAAAGATATATAATGCTTATATAGATTTACGCTATATTAATCTATTTGTAAGATAAAACACATAACGCATTGATACCAGATAAAATAAGAAGAATTTATTGCTAAAAACGATTTTATTGGCTATAGAGTTTCAATATACAGGATAAACGAATTTATGATTATCTCTCTATGATTGAAAGATAAAACCTACCTAGAAGGATGAGCGCATGAAAAAAATTGTGAAGCTGATGTTAGCCTTTCCAATTATATTCACCCTCCTGATAAACTTTGCAAGTGCGGATGACAGCTATACCATCCGCCCTGGAGATGTCCTGCAAATTACTGTATGGAAAGAAGAATCTTTGGATCGTGAAGTTCTGGTGCTTCCGGATGGAACGGTTACATTTCCTCTTATAGGGTCGTTTCCAGTCAAAGGGATGACCCCCGCCACAGCGGAGAAAGTAATCAAGAAAAAACTGGAAAATATCATTCCTGATGCTTCCGTGGCAGTATTAATCAAAGCTCCACTCGGACATTCAGTAAATGTAATAGGTCAGGTGGTAAAATCGGGTGAAATCATGATGGGTCGCCGTCTCACGGTCATGCAGGCTTTAAGCCAGTCTGGCGGACTCACTCCTTATGCTGATGAAGATGCAATTATTGTTTTACATCGTGGCAAGGATAATAAACAGACTTCAACGCCATTTCCTTATAGTGATTTAGCATCTGGTCGTAACCTTGATAAGGATATTATCCTCCAGCCTGGAGATGTTGTAGTAGTTCCAACAGCAAGCCTCTTTAACTGGTAGACTAACATGAAAAAGGATATTTTTATTAAAATACAGTTACTTCTTTCTAGCGTGCCTGCATTATTTTTTTATGCAAGCTCGGCTTACGCAGTAGATTTAAGTGACATAGACAGTAAGCATCATATTAAAGTAAGGGGTAAGGAAGTTTTTGCCTATGATACCAATCCCTTAAGGTCAACCAATAGTTCCGATACGTTGATTGGTTCCGAAACCACGCTTGGTTTTACTCTGGGTGACATCACCCCCACTCACAAGCTATATCTGGACTCAACACTTAACTATAACCGCTACGATGATTCAGATTTCAATACCACTAATGTCCATGAAGCACTTGGTCTTTATAAGATGAATCAACGCTGGATGGCTGGTGTTGAAGGGCGGTTTGATTATGACACCACAAGAACCAGCGAAATAACCTCTTTCGGCGTAACAATCCCAAAGGTGAGGAGTACGACATTTGCTCTTTCTCCACAAGTCTCCTTTCAGCAGAACAGCCTTGATAAATGGTCGCTTAATAGCAATCTGGCAAAAGTTAAGTATGATAATGCTGCTTTTGCCGATTACTTAGCAGCCTCAGTTAATCCGGCATATGCCCATAATTTTGACCCTAACAATGCCGGTATTATTATGTTGAACTTACAGCATTATGACGCTGATAATATTGATAATTCGAGAACCACCAGTATCGGCCCTTCTCTGGGCTGGACATCGGTGATAAATGACAGGCTGAGTACCAAAGTGACAGCGGGTGCGGAAAGAACAACAAAAAGTTCAGATCTAAGCAACGATACGTCACGAATAAATTATGTTTTCTCCGCTGGTGCCAATTTCAAAAGTGAACAAGATGTGGCAAGCCTTACTGCCACACGCTCGCAGCAGCAATTTGCCAACGGCAGCTCCGCCCTTCTCACTTCAATTGATGCCACCGAAGAGCATACTATAAATGATAGGCTAAAGCTTAATGCGGCTGCTAATTACAGTTTTACCAACTATCATGATGTGGCAAGCGTCAATCTTGACCGTCAATATAAGATGTCAGGAGGGGCAACATATAACATATTAAATAATCTGGATTTAACATCTAAATATGCGTACATAAACCAGAAACTTACCAACACATCAGATCCGGTTAAAGAACAAATTTTATTAATCGGTGTGGAATATCACCCGGATTTTAGTCCGCTGTAATTAAACAAAAATATAGCTAGGGTTTTGAAATGGAAGATATTTCCTTACAAGATATTTTTAGAATATTGTTACGATGGAAAAAACGCTTCCTTTTAATGTTTTTTGTGTTGTTTGCTATCACAATATTTATTGCTCTACGCTGGTCAAATTATCGTTCAGTTGCCACAGTACAGATTGAGCTTTCTACTATTGCCCAAAATATTGTGAATAATCCAAATGAAAATGCCGTCACTCTAGCGGATCAGCGCATAAACCAGATTCAACAGAGGGTTACTTCTTTAGAATCGCTGGCACTAATTATCAAAAAATTCAATCTTTATCCGGAAATATCTGAGTCTGTTCCTATCGCTACCCTGACCGATATGATGCGCAGGAAGATAAATATGTCGCTCATAAGCGGAACTATCGCCAATCCGGCTGCTGCACAGAAACAAACAGCAGAACAGCTCTCTGCAATAGGTTTTACTTTAAGTTTTGATTACAATAATCCCGAGTTAGCACAACAGGTAACTGATGAACTGGTAACCCGTTTTCTTGATGAAGATTTGAAAATGCGCCATTCACAAACAAAAGAAACATCAGAGTTTATCGCAACGCAGATTGAAGTTATAGAAAAAGGTTTTGTCGAACAGGAAAAGGTAATAGCTGAGTTCCGTTCCAAACATGGTGAATCCGGTCCTGCCGCCCTCATGTTTAACCAGCAGGCTGCGGCTAATCTTGCAATCAACCTTCAATCCATTGACGCGCAGATTACCACTAATGAAGGAGTCCAAGGCAGCTTGCGCGCGCAGTTGGCAACAGTACCTCCCTATTCCCGTATCAGTTCAGATGGACAAGTAATGGGCACACCGGAAACGCAGCTTAAGGCACTTGAAACAGAATTGGCAACCCTTAAAGGACAATATGGAAAGCAGCATCCGGATGTAATTAAACTGGGAAGGCAAATTGCTGGTCTTAAATCGCAAACTTCTGAAAAATCTTCGGAAATACGAGGGGAACTGCAAAAACAGATTGATGACACAAGTACCAACCTCGCCGCAGCGAAGAAAACGCTTGGTGCAAAGCACCCCGATGTGGCCATATTGGAAAAACGGTTAAAGAAACTGAAAGATGAACTTGCCAAAACTCCTAAAAAGGATACTGCTAAAACTACAATAAAAAATGATGCTGATAATCCCGCTTATGTCCAACTGGCGACCCAGTTAATGTCAACGCAGGAGCAATATAAATCATTAGTTGCACAGCGTGATGAACTGGTAAATCAGCGTACCAAATATGAAAAAGCAGTAGCACTTAATCCTAGCATAGAGCAGGAGTTATCGAAACTAACCCGTGATTACCAAAATGCTCAGGAACGCTTCCGCGAGTTAAAAGAAAAGAAGATGACCGCAGATTTGAATGAGCAGCTTGAACTTAGCAGGAAGGGGCAACGCTTGGTAATAACCAGTCCGCCGGAAGTTTCTGCTGACACCCAGCCTAAACGTAAATTATTCATACTCGGCGGATTTATATTATCAGTGTTGGGTGGTCTTGGCTTAGTAATTATTACAGAGTTCATGACTCAAACTATCTATGGAGCAAGACACCTCACATCTCTGGTTGGGGCAATGCCACTGGCGATAATTCCTCACATATATTCCGAAACAGAAAAAGTTTTACCAGCCCATATTAAATATATCAGGAAAAATTTTCCTGAAATTTTCAGGTTAATTGCTCTTTGCAAAAAAATTGGTGGCTTTAGAGAATATAAGAAATCTTAGGTTGGAGCAGTTATGGAGAAATTAGAAAAAGCGTTGAACAAGGCAAGAAGCCAGCGTATGCATAGTCTCGGCTTAAAAAACAACGAACTATCCTCCATACATAACCCTGCTTTTACACCAGCCTCAAGTCCCATAGAATTGGGCGAAAGTTTTCTTAAGAAGAATCATATAATTTCTTATCATACCCGCAGCCAGGAGGCAGATGTTTTCAGAATACTTAGAACCCAGATTCTACAGATAATGAATCAATCCGGTTTTAAAACCCTTGGTATCACCAGCCCCAGATATGGTGATGGAAAAACCACAATCGCGCTGAATCTTGCTGTAAGCATCGCACAGGATTTAAAGCAGACAGTTTTGCTGGTAGATGTTGATTTACGTAAGCCAAGCGTTGCTGAGTATCTTGGTATTGTCGAACCACTCGGAATTTCCGATTACTGCCTGCAAAATACCCCTGTCTCGGAATGTATAATCCGTACCTCATTTGAGCGACTCAGCATACTCCCCGCCGGATATTCCCTAGATGCTTCTTCTGAAGTTCTAGGCTCTCCAAGAATGACTTATCTGGCAGAAGAATTAAAAACCCGCTATTCTGACCGCCTGATAATTTACGATATGCCTCCGGTCTTAAATCAGGATGATCCTATTGCTTTTTTACCCAATATAGATGCTTTTATTATGGTGATACGTAACGGTGTTACTTTAACCAGCGATATTAAAAATGCCCTGAATTTACTTTCTGGTGCTAATTTAATCGGTACTGTGCTGAATAATTACGACAAAAGCACAGAATTTTGAAACCAGAATATTTTTTGTCAGTTAGGAAAAGTTTATGCACAATAAAACTAAGCGTCTTTCTGTCTTTGAAAGGATAATATTATCTTTTGCTGTGTTTATTTTCTGCAACTCCGCTCATGCTGAAGATATGCAGTTTTTCTATGGTAATAAGAAGATTGACACAAGGAATTGGTATGTTTCTAATGGCTGGAGCAATGGCGATTATCAATCATGTGAATGGCGTGAAGATGCCCTATCTGCAAATGACAAAAACCTCCGCATCACAATTTCAGATGAAAGTGGGAAAATAAGACCTATAGCCTGCGGAGAGATAAGAACAAAACAACTCTATTCCTATGGCAAATATGAAGCAAGAATAAAAGCCGCAAAAGGAATCGGCGTTAACACCGCCTTTTTCACCTATGCCGGTTATCCCAGCAAAACAGTGCATGATGAGATCGATTTTGAATTTTTAGGGAAAGAACCCACAAAAGTGCAGGTTAATTATTGGGTAGATGGCAAACAGAATCCGAAAATCCTGGATCTTGGTTTTGATGCCTCAGCAGATTTTCACGATTACAGTTTTGTCTGGTCTCCTTCCAAGATAAAATGGTTTATTGATGGCAAACTTGTCCATGAAACCAAGGATGGTGATGATATGCCAAGTCATCCCCAGAATTTATTTTTCAGCCTTTGGACCAGCTCCAAAGTCATGAAAGATTGGATGGGAGAATTTACTTATGAAGCTCCAATCGACGCTCAATTTTCAGCAGTAAAATATACTCCGTATAATGAGTATATAACAAAAAAATAGCTAGGGTCTGGTTACTCACGGCACAATATTTGCTGCTATATTTGCTGCTATATTTGCCGCTATATTTTCTGTCATCTTTAATCATATAAAAACACAAATGGATCAGCCATAAATGACTGCAAAAATTCTGTATCTCGTTCATGATTTATATGACCCTGCGGTGAATAAACGTATATTGATGCTTAAAAGCGGTGGAGCAGAAGTAACGGTTGCTGGCTTTAGACGCATGGCTCAGGAGATTAATAATCTTGCCGGATGTAATACAGTCAATTTTGGACAGACCTATAATGCAGGATTCACGCAAAGATTTTTATCGGTAATCCGTGAAATAATTCTTATAAAAAAGTATAAGAAAATATTTTCTGATAATGAAATAATAATTGCGCGCAATCTGGAGATGCTGGCAATCGCCGTACGCGGCAGGAATATGTGCAAAAAAAAGCAAGTGCTTGTATATGAAAGCCTGGATATTCACCGCTTACTACTTAAGAAAAACATCATAGGAAAATTACTGCGCAAACTAGAGGGCTGGCTCACAAAAGATGCATCCCTTCTTATCACCAGTTCCCCCGCTTTTATCAGCGAATATTTTGAAGCTATGTCACAAGTAAAACTGCCAATAAAATTCATAGAAAATAAGGTTTTTCCTTATGACGAGAAAAACAAAGCAGTTATACACCCCGCCAATATCCCGCCACCACCCTGGAAAATAGGCTGGTTTGGAGCTATCAGATGCCGTAAAAGCCTTGATGTTCTCAGTGATCTGGTAAAACTCAGTCAAGGCAATGTTGAGGTTATTATTCGCGGTCGCCCTTCCCTTGACCAGTTTGATGATTTTTATAAAACCACCAGCTCTGTTGCCGGGGTTAAATTTCTTGGAGAATATAAAAATCCCGATGATCTTGCAGAAATTTATTCTGAAGTTCATTTTACCTGGGCAATAGATATGTTTGAAGAAAATTTAAATTCTTCCTGGTTATTGCCTAACAGATTATACGAGGGTTGCCTTCATGGCTCAGTTCCAATCGCAATAGAACATGTAGAAACAGGTCGCTTCATAAATATGCTTGGAATTGGCGTTTGTATTAAAGAGGCACGTAGTGAAAATTTATTTATTTTCTTTAACACTTTAACAGCAGAAAGGTATTGTGATATGAGGAAAAATTTGGTAGAAGTTTCTGGGCATAGGTGGATTCACGATCTCAGATCATGTGAAGATTTAGTTACATACTTAAGAACACTCAAATAACAAAGGAGGTTTTATGAACACCTTGATAGTTATTCCGTGCCTTAATGAAGAAAAAAATATAGAAAGACTGGTTAGACAGCTTTCGTACAATAATAAAGAGCAGGGCATAAAGATTATTATAGTTGATGGTGGCAGCACTGACGGTACTAGGGCAGTCATCAGATCCCTTACAGAGAAGCACAGTAATGTGCTATATCTGCATAATCCGAAACGTATACAAAGTGCCGGAATCAACCTTGCTGTGGAAAAATTTGGCGAAGGCTGTGAGTTCATCATTCGTGTTGATGCCCACGCTGAGTATCCGAATGATTATTGCCGTACCCTTATTGATGAAGCACAGAGAACTAAAGCTGATTCTGTGGTGGTTGCCATGGAAACACGCGGGATTACCAAGTTTCAGAAAAAGGTTGCTGCTGCGTCTAACTCGAAATTAGGAAATGGCGG
>JBEBHV010000209.1:0-3516 GCA_040080715.1 Rickettsiales bacterium
TCACTAGGTATTACACGTATCTCAACTATTTAAATTCAAACTGCACTGTCGCCTGCTTACATTTTGGCTCACACATTTCCCCGTTAGGTGTTGCGTATGTATAGGTTGGCTGGAAACTGCCCTTCCCTATAATTATTTCATTACGCTTAACCTCTAATGTCATAGATTTAGGAGATGAATACAATGAAATATCCCCAAAACCATGCGTTTCTTTAGGCATGGCACACCCTGATTCCATAATCATCATATCTGCCCTATCGCATCGTACATTTGGCTCGCATGAGGAAAAAGGCAGCGTACCTTCACAGTATAAGCTCTCACCGTCAACGTTAAAATGAAATTTATAATTTCCAGCTTCCCATTTATAATTCGGATCTATATTAATTGTAAGACCATCCACGCATGCCATCATTGAACATCTCTCTTGAGCCCCTGCCTGTAATGGTAGGATACACATAACAAAGGCTGCCACTAAAATCCGCATAAGCTTTACGCTATTATGTCGGGATATACAACCCGTTCAAGCAGGGTTATCTTATCGCGCAAAGCAAGTTTGGTCTGCTTGAAACGGCGCAAGGTAAATTCGTCCAGCTTTCCTTCATTTATCGTATTATCTAAATCACGATGTTGTGCACGGAGCGACTCTAACTCCTTGATTTGAATAATGTCTTCATCCATAATTTATTGTCTGCCTGTAAATTAATTTGCACAAAACGCATGGCTAAAGAAACCCGTAGCCAGCTCTCCTTCAAAAGTGAAGGATAAATATAAAACAGTGCCATTATAGCAAAATTTTTGGGTAAAAACCATCGATTTATGTAAAATTACTTATTCCACCATGTGTTTCATGCCGGTTTTCAGATAAGCATAGCCAGTTATCAGGGTAAGCAAGGCGGCAATCCAGAGTAATATCCTGCCGATAATTTCTGCAAAAAGCCAATTTGGAGCTCCATCGCCGAATAAAAGCAGAAAAATAGCCGCCATTTGCGCTGCCGTCTTAAATTTTGCCAGTTTCGAGACTGGAACACTTATACGTATTTCCGCCAGATATTCCCTTAGTCCTGAAACCAGTATTTCCCGGCAAACAATGGCAATCGCTGGCAGTATATCGGCGCGCCCAACAGAAACCATGAGCAGCAAAGCTGTCGCCACCAATAGTTTATCGGCTATCGGATCTAAAAACCTGCCGATATTGGACTGTGCCTGCCAGATACGAGCGGCGTAGCCATCCAGCCAGTCGGTAATTCCGGCAAGGGCAAATAATATAGCGCAGACGTAATAACCCAGATTCCCAAGTTGGGGCGTGAGCAGGAAAACCACAATAAGAGCCGGTATCACCGCGATACGAAAATAAGTCAGGTAATTGGGAATGTTTTTCTTATGCAGCTTCATAAATTGAGAAATATTATAGGTTCAGCCAGCCAATTGCATATATTAAAATCCATCAATATACAACAACAAGCTTTGTGCCGGAGCGTTTTCGCTTTAGCCACTGTAAATCTCTAAATATGGCAGAAATCAACCTTGCCGGTTGCCAGATTTAATACCGCTCCACGGATTTTTATCTTCCCCTGACTAAGCAACCCTTCCAGAAGGCGGCTGGAATGCGCCAACTGGTCAACGGAGGCAAACACGTTAGCTTCTATCGAACGGGTGAATTTTTCCTCATAACTGACCGGCATCTGGGTTATCGGGAAAATATGCGGCTTGATACGGCTTACAATATCATGGATGTTTTCCGAAGAAATGGCATTGGAATTTTCTATATGATCAATGGTAGCCCTGATAGCACCACACTGCGTATGCCCCATAACCAATACAAGGTTGGTACCAAAAGCGGTAACCGCAAATTCTACGCTGCCGATCAGCGATGGAGCTATTATATTTCCGGCAACCCTGATAACAAACAAATCACCAATATCCTGATCAAAAATCATTTCCACCGGCGCGCGCGAATCCGAGCAGCAGAGAACTATAGCCTTGGGAAATTGTCCTTTTTCAGAAAAATTCTTAAGCTTTTTCAAAGAAGATTCTGATGTTTGAATAGATTTTCCTTCCAGGAATCTTTTATTCCCGGCCATCAGATCTTCAATCACTTTATCCGCATCAATAGTTATCTTCATAATTCACTGTCTCTATACCGATTTTAGTTATTTGACTAGGTTATTTTTTAAAGTTAAGTTAGCCGACAAATATATATTGCATGGATAGGTTATGTTTTTCAAAAACTCTCTTCTGGTTTTCCCCGCCCTGCTTCTTCTTATTATTTCAGCCTGCGCACCACAGCCCTCCCCTAAAGCGCAGATAAAAAGAAACGCTATTCCATCTTCTCCCATTATTTCTGAGCAACAACAACCCGATTTATCTATCGGCGCGATAGACCCTGCCACACCTTCTATAAAAATAGCCCTGCTGGTTCCTCTTTCCGGAGAGTCGGCTTCCGTAGGCAATGCCATGGTTGATGCGGCGACCCTCGCGCTTTACGACAGCTATCTTACCGTGCCTTCTGACCAGATACGCGCCCAGCTGACCGTGATACCTAAAGATACCGGTGTTAATGTAACCGAAACTAAAAAAGCAACAGAAAAAGCTATTGAGCAAGGGGCAACCTTTGTAATCGGGCCATTATTCAGCCAGTCGGTTACTGCCATAAAACCGTTACTGCAGGAAAAAAACATCCCTATGCTAAGCTTTTCCAACAATAAGGCTGTTGCCTCAGCCAATACCTATACCTTTGGGTTCCTACCTGAACAGCAGGTGGAAAGAATAGCAGAATATGCTTATCTGAATAAATTGCAACGCGTGGCACTTCTTGCACCCAATGATCCTTACGGAGAAAAAGTACGCGATACTCTCTCCGAATCATATACAAAAAAGGGAGGTATGCTTACTTCCGCTGAACTATATGCACCCAGCATGGCTAATATTGATGCTGCCGTATCACGTATTGTCGGAGCCTATAATAATGCTCCCGAAGAACGCCGCTTCCAGGCTATATTTATTGCCGATGGAGGAGCGCAAATGCACAATATAATAAAATCACTGCGCAAGAGTAATATCAATTTGCAGAAAATAAAATTACTCGGGGCAGGAATATGGGATGACAAGGAATTTTCCAAAATACCCGAATTGCATGGGGCGTGGTTTCCAAGTTCACCTCCGGAATTATATGAAGTATTTGCTAAACGTTTTACCACAACCTATGGCTATAAGCCAATACGTCTGGCCGCTCTTGCTTATGACGCTGTAAGTATTGTGGCAAAAATTGCCATGTCCGGCAGAGGAATAAACGCTGAAGATTTAACTGATTCAAAAGGCTTCGATACTCCTGCCGGCGGCCTGGTACGTATCAAGGTCACAGGAGTGTCCGACAGAAAACTGGCTATTATGGAAATAACCCCGGATGGTTTTAAGGTAGTGGACTACGCACCAAGAAGTTTTACAGATAAGTAAGAAAATATTTTAGACTAATGGTTGTTTTTTTTAATGTAATATTAACTCATATGGTGTATTAGC
>JBEBHV010000210.1:0-3466 GCA_040080715.1 Rickettsiales bacterium
TCCAAGGGCGCGGTTGCTATACCTGCCAGTCCGTCGTCGCCTGATGGGCTACGTCGCTATTTGCAGGATATTACCAAGTTTCCAGTGCTGGAGCAGAAGGAAGAATACGAGCTTTCCAAGCGTTGGCATGACCATGGTGATATGTCGGCAGCGCACCGCCTTGTTACCAGCCATTTGCGCCTGGTTGCGAAGATCGCTTTCCGTTATCGTGGTTACGGGTTGCCAATGGGTGAGCTGATTGCCGAAGGCAATATCGGTATGATGCAGGCGGTAAAACGCTTTGAGCCGGATAAGGGCTTCCGCCTTTCCACCTATGCTATGTGGTGGATTCGCGCGGCGATTCAGGAATATATTTTGCGTTCATGGTCGATGGTGAAAATCGGCAGTTCCGCAGCGCAGAAAAGGCTATTTTTTAATCTGCGTAAAATCAAAAGCAAAATCGGTGCGATTGGTGAGCGCGGAATGACCCATGAACAAGTTGGTGATGTTGCTAAAATTCTTGATGTAAGCCGTGAAGAAGTTATTGATATGGATCAGCGCATGTCGGGTAATGATGTCTATCTGAACAGCGCGATTTCTGCTGATGGCGATGGCGAAAAAATGGATATGCTGGTTGAACCAGCAGAAAGTCATGAAGCGGTGCTGGTGCAGCGTGAAGAGCAGCAGGGCAGAAAAGCACTCCTCACCGATGCAATGGCTAAGTTGAATGAGCGCGAACGTGATATTATTGAGCGACGCAGGCTTAAAGATGAGCCAGATACGCTGGAGGATTTAAGCCAGATTTATAATATTTCCCGCGAGCGCGTGCGCCAGATCGAGGTTCGGGCTATGGAAAAGCTACAGAAAGAAATGCTCTCCAAGGTTGCTGCGTGAATTTTTCCGCCCTTAAAAAAATATTCTCGCCAGATCCATTTCAGATACCAGCGCACGAAGCATATGTCGCACTTGTGAATCAGGCGAGAAAGCCGTTTTTCTATCAGGAATGTGCGGTTGCTGACACGCTTGATGGCAGGTTTGATGTTATCGTTTTGCATATATTTATGCTAACCCAGTGTTTGAAAAGTGAATCCCCAGAATTTATAAGGGCGGTGTGGGAAGTGTTTTTTTCGGACATGGACAGAAGCCTGCGTGAAATGGGTGCGAGTGACACAGGGATTGGCAAGCGCGTCAAGAAAATGGCGCAGGCATTTTATGGACGCATTGATGCTTACGAAAAAACCGCAGCAAATAAAGATGAATTTAAGGAAAGTCTGGCGCGCAATTTATATCGCGGTGCGGAAGTAGAGGAAATGCAACTTTCCAGCCTGATTTCCTACGTTTTACGTAATCTGGAATACCTGAAAAAACAGGATGCAGGGCAGATAACAAAAGGTGAGTTGAGCTTTTGTGATTAGATATGTTCTTGTCACCCCGCATTTATTGCGGGGTCTGGAATCACAAATTCTGTCAGTGGTTTTTGTCCTAGATCCCGTGTCAAGCACGGGATGACAGTTTCCCACTCAACTCTTCATAAGTCAGCACACCAGAAACATCACCAAGCGCGGATACAGTTAGTTTTCCACTTGCGATTTGTGACGCAAGTTTAAGTAACTGTTCTTTAGTTACCGCGTCAATTTTTTTGATAATGCCTGCTGCTTCGCGGTACTCACCAAATAACAATATATGCCTGCCGATCCATGTTGCCACCGTTTGCGGGTTTTCCCGTGCCATAAGCAGTTCAGCTTTTTGCTGGTTTTTAGCGCGGGCTATTTCTTTATCAGAAATATCTTTTGCCATCTCGGCAATTTGTTCGCAGAGTACAGCGGAAAGCTCAGCTGCTTTATCAGGTGCGGCAGCAGCATATACGCTCATCATTCCCACATCTTCGTAAGCTGATGCCATGGCGTAAACCGTGTAAGCCAGCCCACGTTTCTCACGCACTTCCTGAAACAGACGTGAGGACATGCCACCACCCAAGATAGTGGAGTATAACTGCAAGGCGTAATAATCAGGCGAGTGCATTGAAACTGCTGGCAAGCCAATCAGCAGATGCAATTGCTCAAAATCCGCATTCACGCGGTTGTCACCCCCTATATATTTTACTGTTTCAAAAGTTTTTCCATTTTCTACTTTAGTCATGGTAAAAAATCGTTCCACCAGTGCAACAAAATCTGCGTGCTTAATATTTCCAGCTGCGGTTATAATCATACGCTGCGGGCGGTAATGCGCTGCCATATAGCTGCGTAAATCATCGCTGCTATAGGAAGAAACTTTTTCCTGCGTGCTTAAAATTGAACGACCAAGAGGCTGATTTGCAAAAGCAGTGCTGTCAAAATAATCAACTATCAGATCATCAGGTGTGTCGTGATGCATGGCGATTTCCTGAATGATAACTTCCTTTTCGCGCTTAAGTTCATCTTCATCGAATGTGGAATTTTGCATGATATCAGCGAGAATATCCACTGCCAGAGTCACGTTTTCTTTAAGAACTTTGGCGTAATATACGGTGAGTTCCATAGAAGTATAAGCGTTTAATTGCCCGCCGATTGCATCAAAAATCTCGGCAATATCGCGGGCAGTGCGGGTTGTTGTCCCTTTAAATGCCATGTGTTCCAGCAAATGCGAAATGCCGTTTTCGGTGGCACTTTCATAACGCGCGCCGGTGCCGACACTTACAGCCACCGCGACGCTTTCTACACCAGCTAAAAACTCGCTGGCAACCCGCATTCTATTAGGTAAAATAGTGATTTGATAGGTCATTTTTCTATATTTTTTATAAATTTTTCCAGTCTTTTTTCAACATCCATTGACATATGAATAATAGCAATAATAATGAGTTGTGATTTCTGTGTATTATATATAATCCAATGCTTGTTTACTGGGAAAATACGATAAATAATAGAAATATCTGGGTGTTGCTGCCCTATGTTGGGGGATTTACATAGCATATCAAACGATTTTTCTAATTCATCTAAATAGCTATCTGCGCGCTTCTTGCCCCAACTATCAAAGCTATGATTATAAATTATTGCCAGATTATCATCTGCCTCTGGCGATAAGATAAGTTCAAGTTTTTGCAATTAATTATCTTTCTTGGGCTTTTTTATTTTCTTTGCCTTTTCTATTATTCGTTCGCGCGAATAAGTAAGACCTTCCCCCCTTGCAATCTGTTCTTCACAAAGTGCTAAATATTGGGCGATCTGCGCGCGTTTTTCTATTGTTTTGCGTTCCTGATCCATGCGGATTAAGTGGCGGACATACTCGCTGGTGGTGAAATCACCTTCGGCTGCCTGCGCTTCCACGTAGGCTTTCATGGATTCTGGTATGGAAATATTGAGTGTTGTCATATTAAAACATATACAATAATTGACAAATTTTGTCAAATATTTTCATCAATAATGTACTAGTTCAATAGATATGAGACTTTTTGTTGCCTCAAGATTTGTTGAGTATATTGGTTTGGTGTTAGGTCTGTCTCTTATACACA
>JBEBHV010000024.1:0-14616 GCA_040080715.1 Rickettsiales bacterium
ATAATTTACCATCAATATGCTTATTTCTTTTCCGAATTATTTTTATCATCAGGAATAAATAACGCCTTAACCCTCTGCGGTTTGCCAGTTGTTCCAGTTTCAGTTGCCGAAACTCCGGCATTTAATTCGCTCTTCCCAGTCTTGAAATCATAGACCAGCTTGTCGCCTTTAAGAACGTTTTTATCGCGCGTGAGAACCACATTGCCATTCAGATAAACTTTGTTGTTAACAACGTCATATAATCCATTTTCACCTTTGGCGGTTTCCTGTGGAGTGCTTAAGAAAACATTGTTTTCCACAACAATTTTTTCAATTGAACTCTTAGCAGGCGTAACAGAAGCCGATTTCTTTTCAGTCTTGCTATCATTGCTGGAAGCTTCCTGTCCTTTATAAAAAACAGTCATTTTTTCTGATTTTATACGGACATCACCCTGTACAGCTATGACATGACCAGTAAAAATCGCTTTATTATTTTGTTGTAGAACTTGGAGAGCGTCAGATGTTATTTCTATAGGTGCATTGGATTTAAGCTTTGCTGGTAGCGCAGAATCAGCCGCGAACGAACCGGATGCATAAAGCATCGTACAAAATAAAATAAATGTAATTTTAAAACTTTGCATAACTGGTTTCTATTTTAACAACTGTTACTGTTATTGCTAGAACTTATTTTTCCTATAGAAATAATTATTATTCCTTTTTGCTTGTTGTAGATTTCTTAGTATTCTTATCTTTTGTATTAACTTTATTTTTCTCAGAAGCTTTTGCTTTATTACTTTTATTATTTTTTGTCTTGCTATCACCCACCTTTTTTTTGCTTGTAACAGCTTTCTTAGTTTCTGGTTTTTTGGTCGCTGTTTTGGCAGGTTTTCCGGCTGGCTTCTTGCCGGCAACAGGTTTCTTAACCGCTGCCTTATTAGTAACCTTCCTATCTGGATACAACAACATTCTTACGGAATCATTAAAATTTATAATATTCCCCCGTTCAGCAACGGAAAATCTTTTGGATTGTATAGTACCCGCCACACCGTTTCCTTCGATACTGCGGTCACCTGTTACCGTTCCTTTGGCGATATCAATATGAGCGCGGTCGGTGCGGAACTGATAACCACCCTCGTAAAAAACCTCAACTCCATTCAGAAGCTCCATTTGTCTGGTGGTTGTATTAAGAACTCCGGAGCCAGCTTTTAAAGCAATCCAAGCGTTATTATCACTAGTCATATCAGCACTGACATTTTCTAATAATACCGTGTCCTTGTCTTGCTGTAATGCGCTGTCCGCCTCCACAGTGAAGGGGCGGTTATGAACATCAACGCCATGATAGCGCGGTTTCTGCATTATGCTTTGGAGTTCCTCGCTTTTTGGCACGTTGGTAAATACCATACGTCCACCATTGTCAGCAGTATTATTCGAGGCTATCCAAACCACCAGCCCTATTATGCCGGCTGATAATATCCACAAGAAGTTTTTACCCAGGAAAACAAAACGTGTGTATTTTGCCATCGATGTCATAACTATGCCACGCCAGCACGCAGACAGTCATGAATATGGATTATTCCTACAGGGCTTTCCGCATCAGTTACAAACAGGCTGGTAATTGAATGCTGGTTCATAATCGCCAGTGCTTCCGCCGCCAGTGCTTGCGGGCGGATGGTAAGCGGGCTGACTTTCATCACATTTTTTGCGAGGCTTTCCAGCAAATTCTGGTGCATATGCCTGCGTAAATCACCATCGGTTATAATACCTGCTAATTTATTAGCTTTGCTAACAACGCCAGCGCAGCCAAAGCGTTTGGAGGTCATGACAAGCAGCACGTCGCGCATAACATCATCTTCCTGAACCAGCGGCAATTCGTTACCACCATGCATTAAATCGGAAACACGGATAAATGCTTTACCGAGTTTGCCGCCCGGGTGAAAAACCGAGAAATCCTGCTTGCTGAAACCGCGTCTTTTCACCAGCGCAACGCTTATTGCATCACCAATAGCCATCATCATGGTGGTGGAGGTGGTGGGCGCGCCAGTGTCACACGCTTCCGGAATTTCCGGTAGCACTACAGCAATATCAGCAGCCTCAACCAACATTGAACCACTACGCCTTGCCACTCCCACCAAAGGTATCGAAAAGCGTTTGCAATAGGCAATCATATCCGCAAGTTCAGCGGTTTCACCGGAATTAGATAATGCCAGAACAACATCATCTTTGGTGATCATCCCCATGTCGCCGTGACTTGCCTCGGCAGGATGGACAAAATGTGCAGGTGTGCCAGTGGAAGCCATGGTAGCGGCGATTTTTTTAGCAACATGCCCGCTCTTGCCCATGCCGGTTACAATAACCCGACCTTTGATGCTGGCGATCAAAGAAACTGCTGCTGCAAATTCATCAGCAAGGCTATCAGCAAGAGCCTCAAGACCCTTTATTTCCTGATCTAAAACAGTCTTGCCGTGGCTTATATCCTGATTTTTATTTATCATCCCTAAAGCCTAATCCCCAAAGCCTAATCCCTAAATTCAACTATGGGCAAAAATATCCTCGTTTTCCCAACCTGCAAGATCCAGATCAGCGCGGTATGGAAGAAAATTAAAGATTGCTTTTGCCAGTTCGCTGCGTCCTTCACGCTCTAACATTTCGTCAAGTTTTGCTTTCAGCCTATGCAGATAGAGAACGTCAGACGCAGCGTAATCAATCTGCTCGTTAGTTAGCGTCTGCCCGCCCCAATATGAGCTTTGTTGCTGCTTTGAAACATCAACGCCAAGAAGCTCCTTGCATATATCCTTATAGCCGTGCTTGTCGCTATAGGTTCGGACAAGGCGCGAGGCGGTGCGAGTGCAATAAACATTATGGATGCTCAAACCAAGGTAATGCCGCATTATGGAAAGGTCAAATCGGGCAAAGTGAAAAATCTTGGTATGGTTTTCATCACTGAGCAATTTTATAAGATTTGGGGCAGCATATTTATTCTGTTCAAACTGCACCAGATGCGCGTCGCCATTACCATCGGAAATCTGCACCACGCAAAGGCGGTCGCGCTTGTTATTAAGCCCCATGGCTTCGGTATCAACGGCAATATCTCCGCCTAATTTAAGGTCTGATGGCAAATCACCAGTATATATAAAATTTGTGATAGGAATTCTCCTTTTGGTTATTTTTAGGTAGCTATTTTTATATTATTATCAAATGACAAATACAACATAAAGTAATTGTTTTGTTTCTGTCATCTCGAGCGAAGTCGAGGGATCTTTACAATATAAACAATTGCAAAGGTCTAGCGAGTTGATGCCATATGGCTTAGGCGGTGGAATATTAAACCGGTCGCCAATCCACATACGGCAAACATCACAGAAAAAAAAGGCATATTCTTATAATCCATATCCCAATATGGAAAGTACTGAATCCATAAGAACACCTCTGCACTAATAAGGCCTACCAGAATGGTTCTACCGAGGCTGCTTAATAATTTCGGTGCAAGCCTCAAAACTATCCCGAAAACAGTGACTTCGAACAGGTAATATATAACCGTTGAATACAATGCTGCAATTGCGGGGAACAGAGCCAGACCCAAGAAAGCCAGTATGCTCCTGAAATCATTAATTGAGGAATCTCTTACAATTCCAAAGACTAGGGTAATCGGGAAGGCTGATAAAGGCGCGATGAATAATGCTCGTTTATAACTTATCCGACCGTTCTGGTCATTCTGATCGTGTAACATAACTGCTTCCTTTGTCTATTCATTCGGTTAATTTTAGAAATCAGGATTCTCATAATAAACCGGCGGACGGAAGCCATGTACGCGCTCGGTAAGGATATTACGCATGCTGGGGCGTGATTTAATCAGGGCGTACCAGCTTTGCGCCATTTTGTTATATTCCCAGTCTATATCCCCCAGATAATCAAGTGCCGATATATGGGAAGCGGCGGCAAGGTCAGCAAGAGTCAGAGAATCGCCTGCCAGAAAATAGCGTTCATTGGCAAGGTAACCGATATAATCGAGATGATATAAAATATTATGCTTGCCAATGCGAATGGCTGCAGAGCTTGGTTCGCCATAACCAAAATAATGTTTGAAAGCTTTTTCAAAAAGCACGTTTCGGGTTACTTCATAGTCAAATTTATGGTCAAACCAGTCGATAATACGCCTGACTTCGGCCCGCTCAGTTGCGATACTACCAAGCATTGATATGGCTGGATAGGCTTCCTCCAGATATTCACTTATGGCATAAGCACCGGAAACAACAGTCCCGTTATCCTCAACCAGCACCGGAACTTCTCCAGCCGGATTAAGAGCAAAAAAATCCAGATTCTTATCCCATGGATTTTCCTGAACCAGTTCGAATTCCAGACCCTTTTCCTTAAGCATCATCCTGATTTTTCTGCAGAATGGAGAAAGTGGCGTGTGGTAAAGGAGGCGCATAATCGGTTTGATTTTGTCTAGCAATATAACGTGTTAATGATAAGTCTAGGTTATATTGTAATTCAATCGCTAATTCTACACTAAAAATGGTAAGATGAACATATTCCAGCCCTGTGTATAACTTATTGGGCGTAATTATAGAAAGAACCTGATTGTAAGAGCGGATATTAACTAAAATATCAGCAAAATCAATGGTTGCAGCCATTATAAAAAAATATGATTTTGTACTTAATTGCGCTTGACGAACGCTAAAAACGCCTCTAGATTGACTCTCCCATTACGGCAATATAGAGTCGACACGGTGGGACACATAAGTTTTACAGAAGAAGTTTTACATAAGTTTAAAGATATTCAAATTAAATAATTTTAGGTAACGGACATAACACATGGCTAATCATAAGTCGGCAGAGAAAAGAATTCGCCAAACGGCAGCACGTACTGAGGTAAATAAGGCGCGGGTAAGCCGTATTCGTACCTTTGTGAAAAAGGTTGAGCTTGCTATTGCTGATGGCAAAAAATCTGAGGCGCAGCAGGCTTTCAAGGAAGCGCAGCCGGAATTGATGCGTGGTGTTAGTAAAGGTGTTATGAAAATGGGTTCTGTATCTCGCAAGCTCAGCCGACTATCTGCACGTATTAAAAACCTGGCCGCTTAATTTATTACAGTTTCTCGTATTTTTGATGTTTCATACCGCTGATTAACAAGCGGGCGCTATAGCTTTGTATTTTTTTAACGGGTGATGGTGGTGCTGAATTTATGGTATTTGAATCTGCTAAGTTGCAACCTGATAGTCCTTTCTGCGCGCTTGTAGATAAGGCTGGACAGTGTAAAATATCCGGACTCAGTTATGCTGGAGAAGTTTCTCCTGAAGAAGCTTTTGATTACATCAGTGTTAATCCGTCAATTTTAGTTGATGTTCGTACTGTTCCTGAGTGGCAATTTACGGGAATGCCAAATTTAGCTGGTACACCAAGCAAACTCCTCACGGTCTCATGGAAGATATATCCATCTTTTGCACAGAATCCAAAATTTATTGATGAATTGACCGCTAATCCGTCAGTTCAAACCGATACCCCATTGTTTTTTATTTGCCGGTCAGGAGGACGTTCGCTCGATGCGGCTGTGGAAATTACTGCAGCGGGATATAAATATTGTTTTAATGTCACTGGTGGATTCGAAGGTGATACCGATGAATCAGGGCATCGCGGTAAAAAACAAGGTTGGAAATATAGTAATCTTCCATGGATACAGGGATAAAATATGGCACTGTTGCAACACCATCAGAACGAAACAATAGATGATCTTCTTGCAGCAGCCTGGCAGAATGTCAGTAGTAAATTGAACACACGTTTCGGTGATGCTGTATTTCGCAGTTGGTTAAAGCCACTATCATTTATCGGCAGCAAATCCGGTTATATACAAATAAATGTTCCCACACGTTTTATGCGCGAATGGATAAATAAGAATTATATAAATGATATACATGCTTTATGGGCAGAAGAAGGAGTTGCAGAAGGCTATGCAATTGAGTTGGTCGTGGCTGTTGCATCAGCACCTGCTTCAACTGATAGTGCATCAGCTGCTCCGCAAAAATTCAGTGTGCTGACACCGCAAAGCTGGCAGCCGGTAGCACAGGCTGTTGAAGTTGCACCGCTTGATATTGATGTTCAGATGGGCGCGCCTCTCGATCCGCGCTACACATTCGATAATTTTGTTGTCGGCAAACCTAATGAACTGGCGCATGCTGCAGCGAGGCGTGTGGCGGAATCAGCGAATGTAGTTCAGGGTTGCAATCCTTTGTTTCTGTATGGCGGGGTTGGGCTTGGCAAAACCCATTTGATGCATGCTATAGCCTGGCACATCCGCAAAAACAGTCCGGAAAGAAGGGTTTTATATCTTTCTGCTGAAAAATTCATGTATCAGTTTATTCGTGCCTTGCGGTTTAAAGAAGCGTTGGCTTTCAAGGAACATTTCCGTTCGGTAGATGTATTGATGATTGATGATGTGCAGTTCATCAGCGGTAAAGACTCAACTCAGGAAGAATTTTTCCATACATTTAATGCTCTGGTTGACCAGAATAAACAGCTGGTTATTTCCGGCGATCGCTCGCCTTCTGATCTGGAAGGCATAGAAGAGCGCGTTCGTTCTCGCCTCGGTTGGGGCTTGGTTGCCGATATTCACAGCACCAGCTACGAGCTGCGTCTTGGTATTCTCCAGTCAAAAATTGAGCAGATGCAAGGCTTGTCGATTCCGCAAAAAGTTATGGAGTTCCTCGCCCATAAAATAACATCTAATGTTCGCGAGTTGGAGGGTTCTCTGAATCGCGTGGTGGCGCATGCAACGCTGGTTGGTCGCCCGATTACGCTTGAAAGCACGCAGGAAGTTCTGCATGATTTATTGCGCGCTAATGACCGCCGCATTTCTATCGAAGATATACAAAAACAAGTCGCCAGCCATTATAATATCAAAGTATCTGACATGCATTCGGCAAGGCGCGCCCGCCAAGTTGCTCGTCCGCGTCAGGTGGCTATGTATCTATCGAAGAAATTTACCAGTAAAAGCTTACCGGAAATTGGTCGCCGTTTTGGTGGAAAAGATCATACTACAGTGATGCACGCGGTTAAACGTGTTGAGGAACTGACTGCTTCCGACCATGAATTCATGCAGGATATCGAAATGCTGAGCCGGTTGTTGCAGAGTTAGAAAATAGCAATTAGGCTACTATTCCATTCCATAAATCTGGTCGAAGCTACCTTCATCGTCAAAATGCTCTTTCTGGGCTTTCTTCCAACCGCCAAGATCTGCAATTGTCACAGTTTTAATTGCCGGAAATATTTCAGCATGTTTCTCTAAAACTTTTTTATCGTATGGGCGGTAAAAATTCTGGGCAATTATTTCCTGAGCTTGCGGGCTATATAAAAATGCCAGATATTCATTTGCCAACTCAAGCGTTTTTCTGCGGGTAGCATTCTTTTCCACCACAGCTACAGGCGGTTCCGCCAATACACTGATTGAAGGATACACTATCTCAAATTCTCCTTTGCCCAATTCTTTTTTAGCGAGATGCGCCTCATTTTCCCAGCTAATCAGCACATCGCCTATTCCGCGCTGAACAAATGTTGTGGTTGAACCACGCGCACCGGCATCAAGAACCGGAACACGCTTGAATAATTCTCCTATAAAGCCTTTGATTTTGCTTTCATCACCAGCGAATTTTTCCTTGGCATATGCCCATGCCGCCAGATAATTCCAGCGTGCGCCACCACTGGTTTTGGGGTTCGGGGTTATCACCTGAATATTCTCCCGAACCAAATCATCCCAATCCTTTATATTCTTTGGATTTCCTTTACGTACCAGAAACACAATGGTTGAGGTATAAGGCGAACTATTGCCAGCAAGTTTGCTCTGCCAATCTGCCGGTAATAATTTTCTTTTATCAGCCATAACATCAATGTCATAAGCCAGAGCAAGAGTGACTACATCAGCTTGTAATCCCTCAAGAACGGAACGCGCCTGTTTACCCGAGCCACCATGTGACTGGTTTATTTTTACGTTACCACCGGTTTTTTCCTTCCAGTGGGTGATAAATAAACTATTATATTTCTCATATAGCTCGCGGGTTGGATCATAAGATACATTGAGCAGCTCAACAGTATCGGCTGCATGACCATAGCCCGATGAAAATACAGAAGTCGCTGCAAATAAAACCGCACCTAATATTTTTACTAACTTCATATTTTTCTCCTTAAATTATTTAAATTTAGAGATAATAACTACCATAAAGGGTCAATAGGAATTGTTTTGCAACATTAATTTGCAAAGTTAATTTTCACTGTTATATTCACTCCGTTATCAACCCATAATTATAAGAAAATCTTATGCAGTTTGTTATTGAGCGTGCGAATTTATTGAAAAGTCTTGGTCATGTGCAGTCAGTTGTTGAGAAGCGTGGGACTATTGCGGTTCTTTCGAATATAAAAATTGACGCTAAAGGTAGCGAAGTATCGCTGACCGCCACTGACATGGATATAGCAGTTGTCGAAAAAGTTCCGGCGGAAGTAAGCAAATCCGGTTCAACTACTGTTCCGGCACATACGCTTTATGACATTGTTCGCAAGCTTCCTGAAGGATTGCAAATTGAGCTGACAACCAGTGATGACGGCAGTAAGATTGCCATTCGCGCTGGACAGTCCCGCTTTTCGCTTGCTTGTCTTCCTATCGAGGATTTTCCAGTTATGGCGGATGGTGAATTCAGCCATAATTTTTCCCTTAAATCAGCAGAATGTTTGGCACTCATTGAAAAACCCAGCTTTGCTATTTCAAATGAGGAAACCCGTTATTATCTGAATGGTATATATGTGCACGTATCTGGTAGTGGTGATGAAAAAGTGCTGCGGGCAGTTGCCACGGACGGGCATCGCCTTGCCCGTGTTGAAGTTGCTGTTCCTGCTGGTGCTGATGGAATGCCGGGAGTTATTGTGCCGCGTAAAACTATTCAAGAATTGCGTAAATTGTTAGAAAATGGGGAAGGGGATGTTGAAGTCTCCTTGTCTGAGACTAAAATCCGCTTTGTTTATGGTGACGCGGTGCTGGTTTCCAAGTTAATTGATGGTAATTTCCCTGATTATGAAAGAGTAATACCAGCGGCTAATGAAAAGCTCATGGAAGTAGACTGTAAAATATTTAAGGATGCGGTTGACCGCGTGTCGGTTATTTCATCCGAAAAATCGCGGGCTATTAAGTTACAATTGGAAAGTGGGAAGCTGATTCTGAACGCAGGAAGCGGGGATCAGGTGGCATCTGAGGAAATAGAGATAAACTATTCATCTACCCCGATTGAGATTGGTTTTAATTCACGCTATTTGCTCGATATGATGACTCAGATTGATGGTGATACCGTCCAATTCCTGCTCAATGATGGCAATTCTCCGGCACTGGTGCGCGATACTGCCGATGTCAGTTCGCTATACGTGATAATGCCGATGCGGGTATGATTAATCTCCAGAGAATAAAATGCTTTTTGGCGTTACCTTTTTTGTGTCTGCTCCTGGCATCATGTATCTACATTACTGATATTGGCGTGTATTGGCAGAAGGGGGTTATTGACAAATCTCTGGGTGGAGCATGGCTTAGCGGTGATGATGGCAAAGATTGCATGTCATTTGTTGTATCTGGTAAGAATTATCTGGCGATTGATAATGGAAAAAAAGATTCGTCTTTATATCGCACATTGCTTTTGGACGATAACAAATTCTTGATGGTAAAAGATCCGAATAATAAATATATGCTGATAAAATATACAGTATCCGATGATAAATTTACTACATATATGCCTGACGAAACCAAAAAAGAAGATTTCCTGCGTGATTATCCTGATTTCGGCGTAGTTTTCAGCGAGGGTGATTTTACAACTGCCACCATTCCTGTCTTAAATGAAAAATCTATTGAGATGCTACAGAAAATCGCTGATGATGAATCCTATTGGAAACCGGCTTCAGTGCAACAACGTGTGAAAAGCCGTAAAACTCCTGATGTCAAGCATTGATGATATTGCGATAAAGGAAGATAATTTATCAGGCACGGCTTCTGGTAACCAAAACTCTGATGTTAAAAAACTTTCCATTTCTTCGCTTACTCTTTCCAATTTCCGTAATTATGAATATGCGCGGATAGAGACATCATCTGTGCCAGTGGTGCTGACTGGCGAAAATGGTGCAGGAAAAACCAATATATTAGAAGCTATCTCCATGCTTAGTGTGGGGCGAGGGCTGCGCCGCGCCAAATTATTGGAGTTAGACTCATTACTGACCGCCGACCGCCGACCGCTGATAACTGCTCCTTGGGCAATAGCAGCCAACATAAACGGGCGCATGGGTGAGGTTAAAATAGGCACGGGCAGGGACACGGAAACCGTAGAAAATATTGATAAACGCATTGTCAAAATAGATGAAAAAATAGTGCGCGGGCAGGCAGAACTGGCGCTGCATGTTTCGCTTATCTGGCTTACTCCACAAATGGAGCAGTTATTTAGCGAAGGCTCGTCCGCCGGGCGCAAATTTCTTGACCGGCTGGTGTTTGGTTTTGATGCTGAACATGCTACGCGGGTGAATGACTATGAATATGCCATGCGCGAACGCAATAAATTGCTGCAATATGGCAAAGCGGATGCCGGATGGCTTTCCGTACTGGAACAAAAAATGGCGGAATGTGCTTCTTCCATTGCTCTTGCCAGAATTTCTACCTGTGAGCATATTAATTATACAATATCAGCGTCACCACTAAGTTTTCCCAAGGCTTATATAGATGTTTCCGGTTTTGCTGAAGATTTGCTGAAGAATGGCAAATCGGCAGTGGAATGCGAAAATTTGTTGAAAAATGCCTTCGCCAGTTACAGGAATAAGGATGCAGAATCAGGCAGGACTTTGATTGGCACGCATCGCAGTGAGCTTAAAGTCACCCATCTTGGAAAAAACATGCAGGCGGAAAATTGCTCAATGGGCGAGCAAAAAGCTTTGATGCTATCGATTATATTAGCGCAGGCGCGTTCCGGTGCGTTGTGGCATGGAGTTGTTCCCATCATTTTGCTGGATGAAGTAGCAGGGCATCTTGATAGTATAAAACGGACTGAGTTATTTGAAGAAATCTTTGATACCGGCGCGCAGGTGTGGATGACAGGCACAGATGCAGGATTATTTGCCGATTTAGTTGGAAAAGCTCAGTTTTTTGCAGTCGATAACGGCGATATTGTGCAATATTGAAGCATTTTATCGCATCTATTGCACATTTAATGTGAATATGGTATGATATTTGGTGCTAATTATGAAAGGAACTTAGTATGGCTTCCACACCAGTAAAACGCCTTAATGCAACATTGCCGGAACCGCTTGCACGCTTTGTTGGGGAAATAACCGGCGAAGGCGGTTTATATGAAACCCCTAGTGAATTTGTGCGTGATCTCATCCGCAGATATATGGAAAAAACTGAAACGAACGAACAAAGGGAAATAAACGCGCTACTTACGCAAGCCATTGAAGAAAATGAGTATAGCCCTCTTACTCCTGGCGATATTTCGGATTTCTACAAATTGCTTAAATAAATTATAATGAATAACCCAATTTATAATATACATAAAAGCTCGCTTTTTATCCGGCAAGCTCAAGCATCAATTTTATATTACAAGCAAAATGCCGGTATAGAAATATCAGAAAAATTTATTATGTCGCTGGAATCAGCACTTGGATTTATAGCTGTAAATCCATATGCCTGCGCAGTTTACAAAGTTGGTAAAAAATTTAAATACACAGAGTCTTATCAATTTCGCAAATGGAATATTATAGGCTTTCCCTATTCAATATTTTTTCATATTTCTGTGGATAATATCATAATTGTTGATGCAATTTATGCGCACAAAATGAACATATCATCACGCCTTACCAATAATGCGCAAAAACCAAAGTAAATCTCTGCATTTTAGGCAAAAATATTAGTAAAAAAAGCTTTTAAAAACTTCCTGTTCTGCTACAAGTTACACATAAAAAAATAACAGTAAATTTCAGAGAAACAAAATGACTAAAACAGCGGAAGCGAGAAAAATGGAACAAGACGCACAGAATGACTATGGCGCGGATTCGATCAAGGTTTTAAAAGGGCTGGAAGCGGTTCGTAAACGTCCAGGGATGTATATCGGCGACACGGATGACGGTTCAGGTCTTCACCACATGATTTATGAGGTAGTGGATAACGCAATCGATGAAGCTTTGGCCGGGCATTGCGACTTGGTAACAGTCAGCCTTAACGCTGATGGCTCCTGTTCGGTTACGGATAATGGGCGCGGAATCCCTGTTGATATTCACGAAGGTGAAGGTGTTTCGGCTGCTGAAGTTATCATGACGCAACTGCATGCCGGTGGTAAATTCGACCAGAATTCCTATAAAGTTTCCGGCGGGTTGCATGGCGTTGGCGTATCGGTTGTAAACGCGCTTTCGGTTTATTTAAACCTAACCATTTGGCGTAATGGCAAACAATATGAAGCAAAATTTTCGCATGGAGATGTAACGCAGCATCTCACGGAGATTGGCGCAGCACCGGACAAGAAGGGTACAAGCGTAACCTTCCTGCCTTCCAAAGAAACTTTCACTATGACTGAATTTAACTTAGCCACAGTGGAACATCGTTTGCGCGAGCTGGCATTCCTTAATTCCGGTGTGCATATTTTGCTTAAGGATGAACGCACTGACCCTATCACTGAAATAGAATTTTATTACGAAGGCGGAACAGAAGCTTACGCGCAATATCTCGATAAGGGTAAAAACGCTTTGCATAACACCGTGGTAATCAAGGGTGAGCGCGATGGAATGGGCGTTGAAGTTGCCATGCAATGGAATGATTCTTATCACGAAAACGTTCTGGCTTTCACCAATAACATCCGCCAGCGTGATGGTGGGACGCATATTATCGGTTTCCGCGCTGCTCTTACCCGCGCCATCAATAAATATTTTGAAGAAAGCGGTATGTCGAAAAAAGAGAAGGTGGCAATCACCGGCGATGATGCACGTGAAGGCTTAACCGCCATTGTTTCGGTAAAAGTTCCGGATCCGAAATTTTCTTCCCAGACTAAGGATAAGCTGGTTAGTTCGGAAGTTCGTCCGGTAGTGGAAAGCTATGTTTATGACAAGCTGGCGCAGTGGATGGAAGAGCATCCACAAGATGCGCGGGCAATTATCGGCAAAATTATTGAAGCGGCGGCAGCACGCGAAGCTGCCCGCAAAGCCCGTGAACTTACCCGGCGTAAAGGCGCGCTGGATATTTCGTCTTTGCCCGGGAAGCTTGCGGATTGTCAGGAGCGTGATCCGGCAAAGTCTGAATTATTCATCGTAGAGGGTGATTCGGCGGGTGGTTCAGCGAAGCAGGGGCGCAGCCGTAATTATCAGGCGATTTTGCCACTTAAAGGTAAGATTCTCAATGTTGAGCGGGCGCGGTTTGATAAAATGTTAGGCAGTCAGGAAGTTGGCACACTGATTACTGCGATCGGCACCAGCATTGGTCGCGATGAATTTAACATAGAAAAAGCCCGCTACCATAAGATCATTATCATGACCGACGCGGATGTAGATGGTTCGCATATCCGCACGCTGCTTCTGACATTTTTCTTCCGCCAGATGCGCGAATTGATTGATAAGGGTTATCTCTATATCGCGCAGCCACCGCTGTATAAAATGCGTCGTGGTAATCATGATGTATATCTGAAGGATGACGAAGCACTTGAGCAACATTTGCAAGCTAGCAGTTTGGAAGATGCAAGTTTGACCTTGGTAAATGGAAAAATACTGAGTGTAGATGAACTTCAAACCGTGCTTACCAAAGCGTCAAGAATTGCTAAATCAGTTTCTTCACTTGCTAAGAAAATTCCGGTGCATCTGATTGAAGCTGCGGCTCTTGCCCATGTTTTTGATGGCAAGGATGGTAGCGTTGAAAAAGCTGGTGCATGGGAAAAATCACTAGCAAAACTTCTCGGCGAACAAGCTGGCTGGGCTTGCACGTTTGATGCCGGAATATTCAAAATCCGCCGCATGGTGCGTGGAGTTGAAGAAATTTTCTTCATCGAGGAAAAATACCTGCATAGCAAGGATGCTTTTGATATTGCTGCGCAGATTCCGTATCTTGATGAATATTTTGCCGGAGAATCAACTCTTACCCGCAAACAGAATAGTGCGATTATCGCAACGCCGATTGCGCTGTATAACACGATGATGGAATGGGCTAAAAAAGGTTCAACCATCAACCGTTTCAAAGGACTAGGAGAAATGAACCCGGAGCAGCTTTGGGAAACAACCTTGAATCCGGAAACCCGCCGGCTGCTGCAAGTGAAAATTGAAGATGACGCGGAAACGGAAACAATTTTCTCCACGCTTATGGGAGATATTGTAGAGCCGCGCCGTGACTTCATCGTAAGCAACGCGCTCAGTGTTGAAAATCTGGACGTTTAATCGTCATCCTGCGAATTGCATAGCAATTGCGCAGGATCTTATCAATTTTGCGAGATCCTGTGCTGCGCTTGCGCTTCGCTCAGGATGACAACAACTCTAACGCAGCTTGAGTAGCTGGTTTTTTGCCAGCTTCTACATCTGCTTCCATGTCTTGTATTTTATTTTCCATATCAGGCTGATTCAGGAATCTGCTGATGAGAGTTTCCTTTATTTCTTTCCACATC
>JBEBHV010000001.1:0-62508 GCA_040080715.1 Rickettsiales bacterium
ATCCTATCATCTTTATTACTGAAATCTGGCGACCATAAGCCGGTTCACCCCGCTTACAGCTGCGCCTGTAACTGAAAAATTCATTATCGTTAAAATATGTATCTTGTGCAATGATATTTATTTGCGAAATTCCGGATTTTGTAAGCCTGTGTGTTGCATAGGCAGAAAGGTCGAAGAGATATTTATCATTCTGCATCATAAAAAACCTAGAATTTTCTGAGCTTATAGCCACAAAACGCTCGAAAAATTCTGCGCCAACCTCATAGGATTTCTGGGCAATGGCTGGCCCAATAGTCGCGGAAATATCAGCCATATTCGCCCCCAGCTGCTGCATTTTCTCTATGGTATTTTCAATTATCCCGCCCATTGCCCCTTTCCACCCGGAATGGGCGGCTGCTATCACCCTGTTTTTCCCATCGGCAAATAATATCGGCAGACAATCGGCAGTCAGCACACCAAGAATTATATTAAGTTTATTAGTTACCAGTGCGTCTGCCTTTGGTGCGTCTTTATGCTCCCATATATCGGTTACTATCACCGCGTCAGGACTGTGGGTCTGGTGAACGGTACAAAGCGTTTCACCGCCCATTCCTGCTGCAACTCTTCTGCGATTTTCACTAACTTTTGCAAAATCATCGCCCGAGCCATAGCCACAATTGAGGGATGCATAAATTCCGTCACTGACCCCGCCATTCCTGGTGAAAAATCCGTGGTTTATTAGAGAAATTTTAGAAAGTTCCGGACAGGTGTGATACATGCAATCTTCATAAAATTGTAATACAATACGCGCTCAATGATGCTATACTGGGACTCCTAATTCAAGGTTTTATAGTTCAAAATAACAAACCATTTACGGAGGATCTAATCATGGCAGATAAAAACGAGGATTTTAAAGATCAGGAACTTGTAAAAAGAACTGAAGAGGCAGCAGCGGAAAATATCAGAAGAACCGCTGCTCAGGCGGCTCTTGATAAAGCACAGAATCCAAAAACCACAAGAACGCGCTGATGGAATAACGACCAAATATTTATATAATATTCTTCGAAGTAATCGCCAGAACTTTGAACATCCCGCCCATTTCCTCTGGATCAGCCAAACGCTTAAGCCCGGTTATCAGAGCTTTTTGCTGTTCAGAGTTTGCGGTTTCGCATAAATTAGTAGTGCGGATGCCCGCTCCCATCTGCATCAGAAATGCGCCTTGCGCTATTGTTTGATGGACATTAACGCCTTCCGTCTGCGCTACCTGGGATAGTGCCAGAAAATCCACATGCGCGGTTAGATCAGCATCACCAACATCTTTCAGAACATCATGATAGGCATGGTTTTTCATTGCCTGCAAAGTGTCTTTCTGGCTGCCTTCCGTGTAGCCATAATCTATCACCAGTGCCGCCCCACCATGTTTGGAGATATGCTCGGAAACCTGCCTGATAATCATAATTGCCGGTTCGCAGGTCTCAATTATGTTTTCTTTAGAAGTTGCAACCGCTGCCAATTTTTTTTCTTCCCCGAGTATTCCTTCCAAATCTTCGAGTATTGACTGCGCAGGAATCATGGAAATAGGAAGCATCGCCTTTTTTTCATTAGTCATGAACACCAGCTTGTCGCCTTCCACACCCACCATCCGCTCATGCCAGCCATCGTGCTTTTTCACGAACTGGCGGATCGGCAAAGCATCAAAAAATTCATTGGCAACCAGCAACATTGGAAGCTGCGGCAACTCATCTATCGAACCATGCCATTCTACGCGCTTATGTTTTCCTGCGAGTAATTTCCATTGTTTCTGTTGAAGCACCGGACTGGTTTCCACCAGATGTACAGAAATAGCTTCATGAAAACCGCTGACATTTTTAGTGGAGCGGAGTATATCCGCCATCAGCGTCCCTCGCCCTGCTCCAAGCTCAACCAGCATGACCTCTTTAGGACTGCCGGATAACTGCCAGTTATGCACGAGCCAAGCCCCGATTATCTCCCCAAATACCTGCGAAATTTCCGGCGCAGTTATAAAATCCCCTGCAACTCCCAAAGGATCGCGCTTCATGTAATAGCCATGTTCAGGATGTGAGAGTGCCATATGCATATAATCAGCAATGGTAATTGCCCCATACCTTCTGATACGTTCTTTTATTAATTCTTCAAGATTCATATTTTTTCCGTGTAACCAGATATAGACCTATTACAATCATGGGTAGGCTGAGCAACTGCCCCATAGTCGTGCCTGCATATAAGAACCCAAGGAAACTATCCGGCTCACGGAAATATTCACATATAATCCTTGCCAGGCCATATAATATTAGAAACATTCCACTTAATTTTCCAGCCTTGTCCCGCGCATCAGTTTTTTTCAGCAGCAACATCATAATTATAAACAGCAGTAACCCTTCTAAAGCCGCTTCATAAAGCTGGCTGGGATGTCTGGGCAGTGAGCCACCATGCGGAAAAACCATTCCCACATAGGCATCTGTAACCCGCCCATATAATTCGCCATTGATAAAATTAGCTATACGCCCAAAAAACAACCCAATCGGCGCAGCGCAGGCAACCAAATCCATAAGTCCCAGAAAATTAATCTTACGCTTACGGCAGAAGAGATAGAACGCCAGTATAGTTCCCAGCAACCCGCCATGAAAAGACATACCACCTTCCCAAACATGTAAAATCTCCAGCGGATATTGCAGATAATGCTCTGGTTTATAAAACAATACATAACCAAGCCTGCCACCTAGTACGATGCCCAATACCGCCCACACAATCATGTCATCAAGCGCGGACTTGGTTAAATTCACAAGAGACCTGCGCATATTTTCGCGCGCAATAACCTGCCAGCCAAGAATAATGCCCGCCATATAAGCAAGTGAATACCAGCGTATGCCAAAGCTGCCAAGATGAATGGCAACAGGATCAATATCAGGAAATGGAATGGACATAGTGCTGAGTGCTGAGTGCTGAGTTAAGAGTTACAAATCACTGACAACTGACCACCGACTACTGACAACTGTCAACTGCAAAATTAGACCTACACAATCTAAGAACCTGCCTAGTACTCATCCCATGCTTTTTTCTGAACCGGTGCAGATGCAGAAGGCTTTGGAACAACCCCCTGAGTGGATGGTTGCAACATATTATAAGTTGATGCCATTTCTTTACGAAGTGCTTCTGACGGAGTACCCTTGCCAGCACTCAGTATAGCTCCAAAATCGCTGGGAGTAAAATCCTGTCCAGAGTTAAGTGTGGCGTATAAACGTTTTATATCAGGAAGGGCTACCTCGACATAGCTATAAATAGAGTCGCCGAATGAGTTACGTCCCTGCAGTAAAATGACGGCATGATCATCCTTGAACAAATCCCCGAAGGTATCTGCCCCGCTCTTATTAACATCACCTTCACTCATTCCAATATCCATAGAAATAACCAGTACTAAAAGTCAGCCATAGCGTATACCATAAAACTACGTCACAGGCAACCAATGGCAGATTATACACGCATTTGTCGTAATTGTACCGCATTTTTTGTAAAAAACTGATTAAGAAATTACATTAATATTTTATAAAATAATTTTCTTAAGGTAAATTAATGCCTGTTTATCAATAACTCAAGAGCGTACGGATAAAGGATATGTTCCTGCCGGTGAATACGCTGATGCAGTGTTTCCTGCGTATCATCTGACAAAATAGAAACTTTTGCCTGGGCGATAATCTCCCCTGCATCCATCTCTTCAGTCACCAGATGCACGCTGCAACCGCTTTCTTTCACACCGGAATTCAAAGCATCACGCACCGCATGCGCCCCCTTAAAGTCGGGAAGAAGAGAAGGATGGATATTCAGCATTTTTCCTTTCCATACATTAACGAATCTGGCAGATAAAATTCGCATGAAACCGGCAAGGCAAACAAATTCAATTTGGTTTTGCAGCAATAAAGCATTAACCGCCATATCAAATTCTTCACGCGAATTATAATCTTTGTGATTTACTACATAGGAAGCTATGCCAGCATTTTTTGCGCGGGTAAGTCCAAAAGCATCTTCTTTATTAGAAATAACCAGAACAATATTAGCCGGATAATCAGTCTTGCCCGCAGCGTCAATGAGCGCCTGCAGGTTACTGCCATTTCCAGAAATCAGGACTGCGACACGGTGTTTTTTCATATGCAATTAAGGGCAAACTTATTTTATTTCGACCGCTTCATTACCACGCGGTATCAGAGTTCCAATCGTATAAACAGTCTCGCCAGCTTTAGTTAACAAAGCAGAGATTTCCTGCGCTGATTCTTTTTCTACAACCACCACCATCCCGATTCCGCAATTAAACGTTCTAAGGAAATCATGTTCAGGAACATTGCCAACTTTTTTAAGCCAATTAAATACTTCCGGCATCGCCCACGAGTTTCTATCAATCCTGGCGGATAACGAATCAGGCAGAACCCGTGGTAAATTTTCCGGCAACCCGCCGCCGGTAATATGCGCGAAAGCCTTTATCCCTTGCGGGAAAGCGCGAATCGCCGATATGCAATTCTTTACATATATCCGCGTAGGTGTGAGTAATACATCAGCAACAGTTTTTCCGGAAGCAAACGGCGCAAGAGAATCAAATTTCAGGTTATTTTTATCAAGAATATAACGCACCAGAGAAAATCCATTAGAATGCACACCGCTGGAAGCAAGACCAAGCAGAACATCGCCAGCTTTCAGAGTTTTGAGTGGCAATACATT
This sequence comes from Rickettsiales bacterium, assembly GCA_040080715.1. GTDB lineage: Bacteria > Pseudomonadota > Alphaproteobacteria > Rickettsiales > SXRF01 > SXRF01. The sequence goes on from JBEBHV010000001.1 coordinate 4,708, forward strand.
GCCCCTCTCTACCGCTCCCACCGTAAAACCTGCCAGATCATATTCGCCGTCCGCATACATGCTCGGCATTTCCGCTGTCTCGCCACCAATAAGGGCGCAGCCAGCCTGCCTGCAACCTTCAGCAATACCTTTTATCACCTGTTCGGCAACATCGACTGACAATTTACCGGTGGCAAAATAATCAAGAAAGAATAATGGCTCTGCCCCTTGCACTATTAAATCATTCACACACATCGCCACCAAATCTATACCGATAGTATCATGCTTGCCTGCTGCCTGTGCTATTTTCAGCTTTGTTCCTACGCCATCGGTCGATGAAACCAGCAAGGGATCTATGTAACCAGCTTTCTTAACATCAAATAACGCTCCAAACCCTCCAAGTTCATCCATTGAACCAAGACGACGAGTAGCTTTTGCCAGCGGCTTTATCCGCTTCACCAGCTCATTGCCTGCATCTATATCAACACCTGCCTGTTTATAGCTGGTTGCTTCATTCTTGTTAATTGCCATTGATTTTATCCGCTTCTATCTTGCGATGTTCTACATTACCTAGTATGAATACTGAAGCATACACTCTCATTCAAGCATATTAATGATGAAAATATTATATTTATTTATAATTTTTGTGCTTTTTGCTCCAGCAGCTTGGGCTGGAGAAGCTATTATTAACAGCCAGATAGAGGTGGACGTCACCGGTAAGGACGCTGTGGATGCCCGTGCCCAGGCTATGGATAAGGGGGCGATGAACGCCTTAACCGACCTGCTTAACAAGCTTTCCTCTCCCGGTCAGGTAGATGACATCATGTCTTCTCTCGATACCCGCAAAATCAGCAAAATGGTCAAAGGAACCGAGGTTCTGGATGAGAAAATCAGTGGCAATCGTTATCATGCCCAACTCGTATTCAGCTTTGATGGTGATGAACTTTCGGAACTTATAAAAAAAGCTTCAGAACTGCCCGCTAACGCAAGAGATAACGCTATAAACTCTTTTCTGATAATACCTTCCTACCAGGAAGGTACGCAGGTGATTCTATGGGAAGATGCAAATCCGTGGCGTTCGATATGGAGAAACGTCGCCTTGGAAAATCCTGCCGGTGATATCATAGTTCCTTTCGGCGATGCCAAAGATAACAGTACCATTGATGTCGGGGATATTAATACGACTAACTATTCATCATTAGCACCGATGATTATTCGTTATGGAATCAGTGATATAGTTATTGTTCAGGCAAAACTTGTACAGAAGCCAGACATGATTCTATCAGTAATTAAACGCCGAATTTCACGCAACAGTAGTGAAATAAATGCCCTAAGCTATCGTGCTGATCCGCAGGAAACCCGTGACCTGCTGTTAGCGCGCGCTGCCCGTGATATTATAACCGGTTTGCAGCATAAAAAAACTGAAGACGTATCTACCTTGCAAGTGGTAAGGGGTGGCGAACGCAACAAAATTATGATGCTGGCGAGCATTTCTACTTTAGGAACATGGACCTCCCTACGCAGCAAACTCTCATCCTTGCCGATGGTTGATCGATTAGAATTACTTGCAGTTTCTCCAAAACAGGTAGATATGATATTACATTATCGCGGTGCTTCCGATTCACTTGCCAGAGCAATTACTGCGAATAAAATAAGATTATTACAAGGCAAAGACTATTGGACGGTATCACGTGACTGAAACAGATAACAAACCTGCAAATAATAGTAAAATATGGTTGTTCTGGCTGACTGTTGGAATAGTATTTTTTGTATTTATCTATCTGATACGCGGTATTCTCCTGCCCTTTGTCCTTGGCGCGTTAATCGCCTATTTCCTTGATCCGGCAGCCGATAAACTGGAAAAATATAAGGTTTCCCGTAGCCTTGCCACAGCTATTATTACGTTATCTTTCTTTGCAATTTTAACTCTTGTATCACTGCTGATTATTCCAACTGTTTTCAGCCAGCTATCGGATCTGCTCAAGGATTTTCCTACTTATTTTGTAGATATGGAAACTAAATATGAGGAAAAAATTTCCGGTTGGATAGGAACACTTCCGGCAGATTATGTGGAAAGCATCAAAACCGCAGCGAATAACTTTTCCGGTATCATGTTGAAGTTTGTTGGCGACATGGCAGGTGGCTTGTTTCAATCGGGAATGGCGATAATTAATATTTTATCTTTAATACTTATCACGCCTGTTATCGCTTTCTACCTGCTTCGTGACTGGGATGTAATCACCGCACAATTTCACTCTCTACTTCCCCGCAAACATGAACAAACTATCCGTGAGCAGATGGCGATTATTGACGCAACACTTGCCGGATTTATTCGCGGACAGATAAATGTGTGCTTATTCCTTGGTGTATTTTATGCCATAGGCCTTTCAGTAGTTGGTCTGAAATTTGGTATTCTTATTGGTATGCTAACCGGTATTCTTGCTATTATTCCATATGCAGGATTGTTATTCAGTATGGCAATCGGGCTGACAGTTGCGTTTTTTCAATTCGGCACATGGGAAGGAATGCTCCCGGTTTTGATTGTGTTTGTCGTAGGGCAGGTAATAGAGGGAAATTTCATAACTCCGAAATTAGTTGGTGAAAAAGTTGGCCTGCATCCTGCATGGATTATTTTTGGCTTGCTTGCCGGAACGGCACTTTTTGGCTTTGTCGGTGTATTGATCGCTATTCCGGTTACTGCCGTAATCGGTGTGTTAATTCGCTTTACTTTGTCACGTTACCTGTCCAGCAGATATTATAATGGCGGCATGCAGAAGATATCCATGTAGTCGGAAGCGGCGATAAGTCAACAAACTGATAGCCTGAAAAAGTGGTATTATTCTTGCGGAGGGAAGCGTTCGAATTCAGGCAATGTACCCACTTCGGTCAGCCAAGAAATTCGCTCAGCAGTTTGAATGTGACACCGCGCGGGTAATTGGTTGGGATCATCCAGCGTGCCTGTTTGAATGTCGATAATGCCTGGCAGAATTTCTGCATTTTTATAGAAAAGCCCTGTTCCACAATCGGGGCAAAATTCTCTGCGACCATGCTCGGATGATTTGTAGGTTTTTGTTTTGCCTTGGATGCCCACCTGATTCTCTAGAAACATTGCCCAACCAACCATCGGCGCACCCGCATGACGGCGACAATCGCTACAGTGGCAGAGTGCATGGGTGATTGATTCGCCCGTAGTTTCATAACGCACAGCACCACAATGACAGCCACCTTTCATAAGAATCCCTTTAATTACGATTCAGCCAGGTTTTTCAGCTTGGCTTCTAAATCCACTATGCCAACCGCTTCAATATGTTCATCCACCACATAACTTTTGCTGCCTGGATACGCAATAAACAGCTTGGTCAGCTCAAGCGTTTTAATCGCCTCGCGCATGGATTTAGTGGTTTTGGGCGCATCGGCATATTTAATCTCAAAACCGTAGCGTTTGCCCTGATGCAGTACAAAAAGGTCAAGCTCTGCACCGGCCTGAGTTGCCCAGAACATACAGTTGCGATCACCGAACAGTTCTACGACGCGCTCGGTGATGAAGCCTTCCCAACTTGCTCCTAGTTTTGGGTGTGATTCAATCGTGGCGGCATTGCTGAGACCAAGCAGCGTGTGTAGAATACCCGTATCGCGCACATATACTTTCGGGGATTTGACTTGCCGTTTTCCTACATTCTCATGCCAAGGCTGAAGCTGGCGGAGCACCAACGCACCTTCCAGAATATCGAGATGACGGCGGATCGTGGTGTGGTTTTCTCCTAGCGACCGCCCAATATCAGAGAGCTTTGCCACTTGCCCATGATAATGCGCGATCATCATCCATAGCCGCCGCAGCGATTCTGGTGCCACCATAACTCCAAGGCGGCGCAGGTCGCGCTCCAAAAATGTCGCGATAAAATCCTCGCGCCATTTGAAGCTATCTGCATCTGATTCTGCCAGATATGACCGTGGAAAACCACCACGATGCCAAAGCTCTCGCCAATGCGGAGCACCTACTTCATGCAGATTGAACCCAGACATATTCACGAAGTGAATTCTGCCTGCCAGTGATTCTGAAATGTTGCTCGCCAAATCAGGAGAAGCGCTGCCTAGAAGTAAGAACCGTGCGGGAAGCGGTGTGCGGTCAGCCAGCACGCGCAGCACGGGAAATAAGGCTGGCTCTAACTGTGCTTCGTCGATAACAACTAAACCTCGCAAATGCTCCAGCGCAGTGAGCGGATTTTTTAGCCGCTCGGCATCAACGGGATGCTCAAGATCAAAGAAGGTTGCTTCCTGAGATTTTCCAATGGCGCGTGCGAGTGTTGTCTTGCCACACTGACGAGGGCCGATGAGCGACACCACGGGATTGCGCGAAAGTGCATGTTCAATCTGCTGAGTGAGTGTGTGGCGGGGCAATGTCATTCTGGTATTCTGATGATTAAATGTTCAAAATGCAAGGATAATATGCTTTGAAACCCAGATAGTTAAGGGCATTTATGGCGACTATTGCAGAATTGACACCGTTTTTAAACTTGCTAACATATTGAACTACAATAAAAAAACTTGCATAGCGTCACGGCGTTAGATATGATCTGAGCATAATCGGAAACTTAGAACCAGAGCCAAGTCTTTGACTGGAGCGGACTCGAACCGTTTTCTAAACGGCCACTTCCGTAATGGTGCCCCTGGTCGGACTCGAACCAACACGCCTTGCGGCACCGGATTTTGAGTCAGACATAGAGGCATCCCGTTGATGCACTATATAACCCTACAATCCACTATAAGACAAGATTTTTCAGGGTGTTGTTAAAATCAGGCATTACTACAGTTCCATTTAGTTCGATAGGAGTTTCTATCCACCGTGCCGACTATGTGCCGACTGGAAGACGCAGAAGATTTTTCTGTCGAATGATTCTACCAGATCATTTTTTGATGTTTTCACGACGTTCATCCAGATTGATGACCGTCTCATCTTTTCTTTCCAATATGGCACTAATCTTCATGCCAACAGCATCAGAGATTTTCTTGCGATGAGAATCAACCAGATGCGAATATCGCTTCGTAGTTTGCGGTGTTAGGTGACCAAGAAGCTGACCAATCTCTTCTAGCGTTAATCCAGCCATAATTGCAAACGACGCGAAGGCATGACGCAAATCATGCTTACGCAGATTCGTAATACCAGCACGTTTAAGGACTCGATGCCACATTTCGTTTGGTGGCGAGTGATGTCTTCCCAGCTTCTCTTTCACGCCTACAAAATAGCCTGGGAACAGGTAAGGATTTCCAACCACACGCTCTAACTTCCCAATCTCTGAAATGGCCAATGGCGATAAGTTAATTTTCTTCTTCCCCGTTTTGGAATCAGGAAGGTCGAGAGTATTCTCGTCGTAATTGACGTAATCCCATTTTGCAGTCAGCAACTCCCCTTGGCGTGCACCTGTATAGATGAGCAGACGAAAGAAAATCATCATGCTGCGTTCTTCTGTGCCTTCTTCTTCGCATTGGTTGATGGTTTCTATCAGCTTACGTAATTCGCTTTCATTAAGATAGCGGTCGCGCTTGTTCTCTTTGTAGCGTTTGATGCCAAGGCAAGGGTTGCTATTTGGCTGACGAATTCCCCAATCCTCTGCAACACTCATCATGTGAGATATACAAGCAAGCGCACGGTTTGCGGTGATCGGTGACTTGTGGAGCTTGCCATGCCATTCCTGAACATCTTTACGCGTAATATCTTCCATCGCATGATTCCTGAAGTGCGGCATTATCAGAGTTCTTAAAACTTCCTTTTTGCCTGTAACCGTAGAAGGCTTGTTATGATGCACGATGTATTCATTAACATATCGCTCCTGAAAGTCCTTGAGTAAGGTCTTGCCTCTTTCCGCTTGGCGCTGATCGGCAGGGTCATCACCAAGTGCGATTTTGGCATAATACTCTTTTGCGATGACCCTTGCCTGTTCAACAGTAAGAGCGCCATGCTTTCCTATTTTAACGCGCTTCTTCGGCGCATCCCTGCCGCCAGCACCAGAGCGATAATCCAAAACATAGATTTTTGATCCACTTGGCTCGATTTTCACCGAGAACCCTGGGATGTCTGAATCGTAAATATGGTATCGCCTATCCAGAATTGGCGCGTTATCAACAATGGATTTTGTGAGCTTTTGTCTCTTCGGTTGGTTGGTTGTGGTAGTTTCTTCCATGTGCAGTTCCTTTTTTATACTTATGCCACCTGCGCTTCCTGTCCCTGCATTGCTGAGAGGTCATGCACCTTGCCTTCGATGACAGCGTAGGTGTTGCCGGCTTCTTTTGCGGCGAGATCGGGAGCGTTTTCTTCGGGGCGTTTGGCCATGCAAACCAGCGCGGGGATGCCAGACGAGATGATCATCGACATCAGGCAACCGCGATTTCTGCGGTCATTGATTTCATCCATGTCATCAATCACCATGAGGTCGGACTGATCGGCCTTGGCAATGGCGACTTGCAGCAACACGCGCACGGCGTATCGAGCGGAGCGTGACAGCAGGTGATACGGGCGATTTCCGCGCCAAGGGTTCAAATCACCGTCCAGCCACACCACTTCGCTGTTGAGTATATTCGATAGTGGTTTCAGCACCTGATCGTTGAAGGCCTTCAGTTGCTCGTCGAGTTTTGCCTTGCGCACGCCGTTCTGGTGAAGCGCAGCAACCAGTTCCTTTTGGGTCAGGATGGATTCGTAGGTGGCGCGGGCGCGTTGCACGGCGTTGAACATATCCAGCCGACGTTCCGCACGTTCCAATGACTTTTTCGCAGAGCCTGAATCCTGCTCGGCAATCGGCACTTCGGTGATGGTTTCCAATTTCGTCTTGGCATCCTGCGAGGCTTTAAGCTGATGCTGTGCGACGACCAGTTTTTCCTTCGCTTGATTCACCGCGCTGGCGGCATCTTTCAGTGCCTTACCCAATCGATGATATTCTTCCTGTTGCTCCGGTGTTTGCTGCGCGGCGCGCACCAGCTGCTTCTCGCCCAGTAAATCTTCAGAGGCTTGAAGCATCAGCTCGGTGCCGCACTCGGGGCAGTTTAGCGTATGGCCGTCAGCGGTGGGTATCGCGGCAAGTTGCTGTGAAAGCTGTCGCAGTGAGGCTTCGGCATCGGTCAGTGCAGTTGTTGCCGTGGTGACCGCCTGAGCGTTTTCATCCAGTTTTGCTGCCTGTGCTTCCAGCTGTGAGCGGTCAAATGCAATCGCACCTTCCGACTTGAGCGCATCTTCATACGCCTTGTTGCACTCGGCAAAAGCTATCTCTAGCTGTGAACGATCAGCACGCTCCAGCTCAGGTTCCCATGCGGCGGGTCGCCAGTCACCAGCGGTCGATACATTCCAGCGGGATTCAGCCGTGATGTGCTTCCACTTGCCTGTCAGCTCGGCTTCTTCGCTTTTGGCCGTGGAATGCGCTTCTTCCCACCCTGATTCCTGAATCTGCTTCCAGATTTCTTCCAGCTTCGGATCAAGGCTTTTGGGAAGTACCAGCTGCAAATCCTTGAGCGTGGGTTCTGCTTTCAGCAAGCGGATGAAATAGGCCACGCGCTCGGCTGCGGAGAGCTGGAATATCGTGCGAAGCCCTACGGCGAACTCAGATGCCGTGATCGGCTTGCCTTGGCCGGTGGTTTTGAATTCCGCCAGTGGCCATGAGATTTCAGAGGTTACGCCGTTATGTGACAGCATGACCTTGCCGCTTTTAGCAAGATCATTGACCAGCTGCTTCGCATCCTTTTTGGCGATGTTTTTAGGCAAAGGCTGCTGCGCGGATGCAAGTGCTACCGCTTGCGCGATGCTGGATTTGCCGTTTTCATTTTCGCCAACCAGCAACGCGATGGGCGCAATGTCAAAGCTCGCTTCCTGAACTTTGCGGAAATTGTGAATCGTGACGTTAATCATTAGAAACCTCCATAGTTGAATGATGCGGGATGTCCTGGCGGTGAGCCGTCAGGTTGTGCCAATGGCTGCTTTGGGCTGTTGCCGTTGGATTTGCTGGTAACGGGCTGCGCTTCAGGCTTACCGCCTAAATCCAGCGTCGGAATGGGCTTATCGCTGGGCTGCGGGAGTGCCGCGCGCTGTTGCTGCGCCGAGAACGCATCGAAGACTTCATGCTCGTCTTTTGCATCCACCACGGCTTTGAAATCCGCTTGCCCAACATCGGACAGGCTATCGATTTCAGCGGCGATGCTGACCTGCGTATCAAGATCACTCACTTTTGCCAGCCGCTTAATCGCGGGTTTGGCACACATGATGTCTTCCCACTTCACCCACGGCGTATCCGCGAGTTTCGCCTTGGCTTTATCGAGTTCCACCTTGTTGTTTTTCTTCTCCGCCTGTTCAACGCTCTTCACCAATGACTTGTAGGTTTCGGATGTGCTGCGAACCTGCTCGATGTCTTCGAGTGTGAGCAGTTCAAAATCCTGACCACCATTGAGCTTATTGATATGGCAGAATGAACCGATGACTTTGCCCCGTGATTGCAGGGCTTTGCTGTAGCGCACCACCATGTTCGTGCCTTCTTCATGGTGGAAGGTATCGTTCTCACGTATTGCACGCGCACAGAAGGTCACGACTTTGCCTGTGCGGTGAAAGAGCTGGGCGAAACCGCGATAGCCTATCTGGAAGCTGCACTCAGCTTGCTTTTGTTTCCAGTTGCCCTGATCGTCTTTTGTCCAGCCTTTGTAGGGTATCAGATAGGCATGACCGAGCGGCGTGTTTGGCTCCAAGCCCAGTGACTGCGCCGTGATAAACGCGCCAAGGACGCTCAAATGGTCGCATTCACCAAGCGCAGGATTGTTTCGGACGCACTCAATCGCCAGAAACAACATGCGTTCGGCGGTTAAATGCTCCTTGGCCAGTGCCTTAAAGCGGTCTTTGACCCAACCCTCATTCAAGAGCGATAGCAGCCCCTGAACATGCGGTTCGGTTTCGGTTTTCTGATTCATCGTCATTCTCCTTTCACTTTGTGTTCACGGCAAAATGCTGTTCCCCAAGCGGGGCAGTACCGATCGGAGCACAGCATGGATTGCGGGTTGGCGATAAAGGACGTGGGTTCACCGCTTGCGCGGAACGCTGCCGTATCGTCCTTGATGCGTTTCAAAATGGCGCGCGCGGCTTTGGTGGCGGCACCAACGTCATATTCAAAAAACTCAACCTCTGGCTCGCGTTTGCGCGGCAGGTAGTCTTCGATGATGCGCTCAACGGTGCGTTGATGCACAGAGCACAAAAGCGCATACGCCCCATATTGCGAGATATTGGCGCGGCTGGCTGCACCCGTTTTCAGGTCGCGGATGGTGATTGCTTCGCGCACGTCAAACTGACCCGATAGGATGAACCCGCCGCCAATATCGGCTTCTAAACGGATTTCCACTTCGACAGGCTCAATAACAGGTGCAACCTGCACACGGTAAGAGCGCACCAGCGTTTTTAGCTGAAGCTCGGCGCGGTCGTAGGTGGGCGTGGTGCCGTCATAGATAATACCTTCGGTGCGGCTGATTTCATTGAAGGTTTCAAAGGCCAGATCGAGCGCACTGTCTTCACTGCCTATATTGCCATCATAGATTTTGCTATTCAGCGAATAGGCTGCGGAGGCATGGGTGCTGCTACCGAGTGCCGCACCAATTCCTTGCGGGGTTTCGCGTAGTTCGTATCCAGCCTTTATCAGCTCATCCCACAGGAATTTCGTCGCCGCACGCCGAGGGCAATCCGCATAAGACGGCAAGCCAGAAGAGCGGATGACGGTTTTCTCAATAGTGAGCATAACGCGGCGGCCTCCGTTTCCGTTTTGGCTTTTGCTTTTGGAATCGCGCCTGATGCCAGTTCAGAATCTGCTCACGGGTCACGCCCTTGCATACTTCAATCACTTGTTGGCAGCGGTGGATGTCGAATCGGGCAATATGGCAATCGCGCTTGGCATCATTGATTTGCAGGACATACGCCAGCCAGTCATAGACCGCGTGGCGGTAACGCTTCTTTATCACCTGATGCAAGCTGTCATCATCACGCCCCCAGAGCGGATCAAGGGCAGCATGCGCGGCAATCCGCCAGCGTTTGGTTTCGGCATTGGCAGGAATGCCAAGCGGTGCACCATCGGGATGCGCACCGTGCGTGGCGCGGCACATCGGATAGTGCGTGCAGCCGTAAAATGGCTTCGGGAACTTCGGGCTTTTGCGCAGAATCATATCCCCGCCGCATTCAGGACAGATCAGCACCGTGGAGGCTGGATACTGGGATTGCAGCGTGGGCTTAAGGGAGAGAGTGCTCACTACCATGCGCGCCTCCCTACATCACAGAGCTGATGCGCTGATAAAGTGGCGGCTTCGCGATATGCCTTTGCATCCGCTTCTTTTTCGCGGATCCACGCATCAAGGTCGTCCATCAGGTCATCATGAAAGGTGATGCCAGCATTTTTGCCTTTGGCATCCAGCGCGTGCTGATACGTGCCGTAGTAATTAAAGCCGTGCCTCCGCCAGCTGTCGGCGTAATCTTCCAGCTCCTGCATGGCATCATCGAAGGAAGCGAGTGCCTCACTTTCGATGCGAACCTCGCGCGCGGGTTTACCTGTTATCGGATGGGGTGCTATTTTTTCCCAAGCGTTAAACCATAGCTCTGGCATGGAGTCCTCCATTGCCATCATCAGAATCGCCGCGAGCAAAATAGGATAGCTCGTGGACGAATTCGCCCTCTGCGATGAGCTTATGTCCTTGCCGCTCAATCCTTATTTCAGGATCGGCTTCGGGCAGTGGCTCATCTGGCAATGGTAGGAGGGGTGCTTTGGTATGCACGCTCATGATGGTTTCCGTTTTGGTTTTGGTGGTTGTGGTAGTTTTGGTTGCGCAAGGTGTTACTCTTTTGCATATAGGCATACTTGCAAAATAAAGGAATACCGTCAACAGGAAATCGCTCACGCGTCGCATAAAGCGCCGTGATGCAGAATGAAGCAGCTTCTGGAAGGGTTACTGGCGGATCAGTTCAATTTTAGCCGCACGCTTGATTTTCGATTCCTGGATTGCTCCATCAATCAGTGAGTGCAGCCGGTAAAATCCCTCACGGTTGCTGCGCTCGATGAGCTTGATGCAGAGCGTTCCATCCTCCAGCTCCACAAAGCAGGTCTGGTCGAGGCAATCTTCCGTCATGCCTTTGGTTGGCTCATGGTAGTAAAGCGCCATGCCGTCCTTCACAAAGGCGCTGATCGTGGGGCCGCGCAGCTCAATGGCTCTGCCTCGCTTGGCATCCATTCCATCGGGCACAGGAATTTTGCGCTGCTCACGCTCATTCAGCAGCCAGATCTGATCGCTCGATTTAAGGGATACATAGCCCACCAGCGGAAGCTCGGATCGGGTGTCGGATTTCGCCTCTAAATGGCTGCGCAATCTCGGCGGAAAGTTAACCTTATGCTTTTCCTTAATTGCTTCCAGCTTCTTGAGGGGCAAGCCTTTTGGCAGTTTATCGTTAAAGAGGCGGCTCAAATCCCCGTCAGAAATTCCCGCGCTTTTGGCGACATCGGTGCGATAGATGCCCTGCGCTAATGAAACGTCGGTGATATATTGTTTGCACAGCTTGGCATATTCCGAGATGTCAGCCTTATCGTTTTCCATGCGGTAAAGCATATCGGGAGCAAAACTCGGCTCCAACCCATAGGCCTTATAGAGCATGAACACCATGCGGTCGGAAAGAACGCGACTTTCTGCTTTGCTGGCATCCTTGTAGTTATAGAAGAAGTGGCGCAGGGTATCCTTCCCCACGACGCGCTGCTTTGTCTTCTCAGCATAGAGATTGCACGCCTCCGTCATCTGGGTGAAGTTGTCACCCGACCGCCGCTGAATTTCCTCCAGCCAGCTTTTTTGCGCGTCCCTTAGTTGCTTTGCAGTCTTCATGCTCATGTTACTTCCTTGTATGAAGCGCGGGGTGTTTGCATGTTCGCAAACTTTTTTTACCCTTTGGCTTCCTTCATATTCCTACAGATTACTATAGCTGTTATTCCTTTGCAAGTTTCCTCTTGACCACTTGTTACTTTGTTTGCATCCTTGCGGATAAATGCAACGAAGTAACAGGGCGGCAATTATGAACGATCTACGCATTCCTAAGAATATCAGTGCCTTGGAGCGCAGGGTGTACGAAATCATCCGCCTGCGCGCCAAGTTCGTCGGTGTCAGCATAAATGAGCTGTGTGCGCGCACAGGCGTTGCTCCTTCCACATTCTCGCGGTGGGTGAACGGCCATAATAGTGGTCTCATTGCTACCATCGGGCGCATGGATGAAATCCTGACCGAGATGGAAGCGCAAAAATTCCAATCACTCCAGCAGCGCCTGTCAGTGATGGGGCGAAACCTTGCGGATGTTTGCCTGGAGTTAGACATATCCGCCCTCGATTACGTGCGCTGGGTAAAGCGAGAACTTGATCCCGATTATGAAAAGCTGGCGGTGTTTGAGTCATTCCTTGAGCGCATCGAAGCCGAGCACAGAAAAGCCTCCCGCCGCAGGAGGAAACCATGAGAAACAAAGAAGAACTACAGGCGCTCATCACTGAAGGCGTGAAGCAATGCCTCAAGCGCGAGGGATTTGGCGAAACCTACCTTACACCTGAGCAACTCTGCGAACGCTGGCAGGTGACCATGAAAGCCCTCGAAAAATGGCGGCTTGAGGGCAAACCTCCCGTGTTCATGAAAGTACAGGCCAGCAAAAAAGCCATCATTCGCTACCCGCTGCACGGCACTGACGGCGTGCTCGATGTGGAAAGAAAGTGGCTCCGCAGCTCCACAACCGACCAAGGCAATGTCCACCCCTTTAGTGGCGGTTCAACCCAACGATGAGGAAACGCCATGCACGATTTAGCACGACTTGAACTATCGCCTTCCAAAAACCCATTGCTTTATCTGGAGTATGAAGGGCAAAAGCTGCGCGTCGTCATCGACCGCTTTGGCAAGCCCTGGGCAGTGATCGGTGATCTATGCGCAATCCTCGAATTGACGGAACCATCCGCCATTCTCAGGCGCATCACGCTGCGTCCTTACCTCTCACAGGCGGTGCTGGAATCACTTTCCGGCATGTATCACCTGCCACTCATCAATCGTGCGGGAATCGATATCGTCCTTGAGATGTTCGGATTTAGCAACCGCCAGAGATTTAAGGATTGGCTCGATCACGCATTCAACCACATATCAACGCTTGGACGCATAGAACCGCCGACGCTTGATCTTGACCTGGAGGGATAACATGCCCTCACAGCCAGAAAGCAAACGACCTTGGTTCAAATTCTTTCCAACGGATTGGCAAGCCGACTCGTCGCTGCGGATATGCAGCCTTGCCGCGCGCGGTCTCTGGATCGAGCTGCTGGCACTCATGCACCAGTCGGAACCCTATGGGCATTTGCTCATTCGTGGCAATCCTCCCAATGATGACCAGCTGGCACGCCTAACGGCATCCACCCCTGCAAGCATTCGTACCTGCATGAATGAACTCGAACAGGCGGGTGTATTCAGCCGCGATCAGAACGGCGTAATTTTCTCACGGCGCATGGTGCGCGATTATCTTGTGAGCGAGGAAGGCCGCAAATTTGGCTCAATGGGCGGCAATCCTAAGCTCGGAAAAACACCGAAAGCCAAGGATAACCGTAAGGTTAACCCACCCCATAACCCCACGGTTAAGAGGGGGGTTAACCCCCCCGTTATCCCAAAGGATACGCACGGGGTTAAGCCAGACGATAACCCGACATTACTGGGCGAGGATATCCCACCCGATAAGGGCATGGATAACCCTCACGCGCATGCGTCAGATGCCAGAGGCCAGAGTCCAGAAGCCATAATCCATATTCCAGAATCAGAAGAGGATGAAATCATCTCTCCTGAAGCTGCGCGTGCGAAACCCGTCGTGGAAGTCATTAAGCTCTTCGATGACTGCATTGCCGAAGTGTACGGCGAGAATATGCGAAGACCGTGGCCGCATGGCGATGACTCCGACCATGCACGCGAATTCCTGAAAGCAGGAGCCGACATCGAATTGTGCCGGCAGGTGTTTCTCAAACATCTGCATGTGTTCAAACGCAAGGACAAACACCCGATCAGCAGCCTTGCGTACTTCCGAACAGCCATCCCGGATGCTGTCAAAGATCGGGCGTACTACCACAACCACCAAACACAGGAGATAACCCATGACCCAGCAAGTCACCACCATCCACCGCGAGAGCCAAGAACTCGAAGCGGCCATGACGCGTTTACTGAAGCACTGGTTGAAGTCGTATCTGAACGCAAGTGACATCGACTGGTCATGCCGCTATCCGCTGACGGCAACGGGCGCGATTGATCGGCGCAAGGCAGAATCGCAAGGGCTGAATACCACCAGTTCCATCCGCCCGATTCCAACCATCCGCCTTGGCAGCGACGAATACCGTGTGCTGGTTAACGCAACGGAGCTGGCGCGGCGCATGGTGGAACCTGCCTCCGATGAGCATATCGGGTTTGAGCTTAAGCGGCTTTCGGTCTGGTGTCCTATGCCGAGCCGCGACGTTCGGGATTATAAGCTCATGCTGCATGATGCACTCACAGATCTGGCAGGATTTCCGCATGACCTGATTCAGAAGGCCTGTGCGCGCTATCGCAACGATCCTGATCCGCGCTGTGACTTCTTCCCGCGCCCTGGAAGGCTCAAAGCCTCCATCGAGGGTGAGCTGCGTGAACGCAAGCAACGGCTTTTCCGGCTGGAGCGGTTACTGGCGATTGCCAACGAGCCTCCGAAATTACCCGCACCGATACCGCTTGCAGAGATCGAGGCTGAAGCCAAGCACCAGATCGACGTGGATAAAATGCTGGCGCAACTCACCCACAAGCCCGTGCCGGAATTCTCACCCGAAGCACTGATCATCGAGATCAAGGCGCGCACGCTTGCGAAAATCGAAGCCTATGAGCGCGACAAGCACCTCACGCCAGAAATTGCCTCATCGTACCGTCATCAGCTGGAGGCTGCGCATGGGCAAGGCTAAATCAAAGAAGAAGAAAATCGACTTCACCATCCGCCACAGCAAAATCAACCGTAAGCTCAAGGGCGACGGCTTCTGCTCGGATCTGGGAACCCCTGAGCTTGAAAACCACCATGCCATGAAAATTGAGTATGTCGATGCCGAGGGCAACTATACCGATCCGCAAAAAGGCAGAAAGCGCGCACGCAATATCACCCAGACCACGCTCGATTATTGCAAAGCCTATGCACTTATTTCTGAAGAGCAGCATGCGGCGGGTGAGCGGCTTTACTGGGATTGCTACTATGGCGGGCTGGTGCCGCGTGCGGTGGCCTTGATCCCCACAGGGATGCCCCGCAGCAAGACCAATAAGTTCCCAGATTTTGCCGAGGGGCGCGTGGACTCCCAGCGGCGGTATGCAAGGGTGCGTGACGAACTGAACCGCAGGTATATTGATCGGCAGCTGGGCATCACCTACTGGAAGGTTGCCTATCAGGTGTGCATAGAGGGCATCGCCGTGGACGCGCTCGAAAAATGGACGCAGTGGCCAAGGCGTTCAGGCAAGAAGCTCATCAGCCTTGTGCTGGATGAGCTCTCCAGCATTTACGAAGCCATGTACAAAGAGCAGCAGCGTCGCAAGCGGAGATAGGCGCTTGCAAACTTGCTAACATATTGAATAGCAATAAAAACACTTGCATAGCGTCACGGCGTTAGCTATGATCTGAGCATAATCGGAAAATTACGCACCCCACCCAGCTGGCACCCCCACGCTGGGTTTTTTATTGGCCGGTTATCCTCCCTGTGCAGCTCGGGCGGGAAGCGTGATTGCTTTCCGCCCACCTTTTTTTGCCTTATTTCCGAATTTCGGTACCTGTTGGTACATCACTGGGACGTGATTTTACCCCTAAATGACCCTGTTTTTGGTCAAAAACACCCTCATAAGTGGGATTGGTAGGGATTTTCTAATTCTGGCACAATCACAGCAAGCCATTGTAATTGCCTGCACTTGCATGATTTTATGCTGCCTCTTCGGGATAACCGAATCACTAAAAAAAGCCGGACAGCCTCATTCGGCCATCCGGCTTCGGTCTCACTTACGCAGCTTCCATTTCATCCGCTACCACGTCTTCGGCTTCGGCATTGCCACGCTGAACACCAAGCTCAACAATGACGCGTTGATGCGCAGCAGGTGCACGCAGCTTCTTTTCGGCAAGCGTCAGCACGGAACCGATGACACGGATCTTCTCAGCAATCGTCAGCGCGCGGGCGGGGTCAATCTTTTTCAGGATGTCCATCTCACCGTCCTTGTTAAAGAAACGACTGACAGTGCCAGCCATGCTCTCGATATAGGTTTCGAGATTGCGCAGGGCTTTGACTTCCTCAGCTGAAAGGCGGGCTTCTGGAAACAGATCAACCTGATTGGCAGTGTCGATAAACCCTTGCGCCACGGCTGCGAGAGAATTGGTATCGACGCGGCCATCACGGATCATGCGCCAGAACGTATCCTGAAATTCAGTCGGCACTTTCGACATGTAGTAGGCCTGGGTCGGAGTCAGGAAATCATCTTCCAGCAGCACCTGATATTCTTCCTTCAGGTTCAAAAGCGTCAGGCGATCCAGAATGCGATGCGGCTGGCTGATGCCAATCCGCGCTGCAAGCTGCTCAACGCTGTAATCAAAATCCTGCATCGCCTTGCGGAAGGCTCTGGCTTCTTCGAGCGGTGTAATATCCTGCCGCTGAAGGTTTTCGATAATCATCTGGCAGGTGAGCGCCTCATCATCCATCTTTTTGATGATGACAGGCACTTCCTTCAGCTCAAGCAGTTGGCATGCGCGGAAGCGACGCTCACCTGCAACGATCATGAAACGGCCTTCACCATCGGGGCGCACAACAATCGGGTTCATCAAGCCCTGCACACGGATGGATGCGGCAAGCTCGCGCAGTTTGGATTCCTCGAAAATCTTTCTGGCTTGCTCGGCGTTTGGATAGACGCGCTCGAGTGCGATCATCTGCATGCCTTCTTCGGCAACAGGTGCTTTTGGTTTTGCAATCGGCTTGCGCTTTACAGCAACAGGTTTTTTCTTGGCTGCAACGCGTTTTTTGGTGTCTTTGGTCATAACTTTCTCCTTGTGGTTGGTGGTTGTGGTAGTGGGTTAATTAGTTTCTGCTGCTTGCATCGCCTGGATGTCAGACAGCGATTCTTTTGCGGCATGGAACAAAGCCGCGTCTTTTGGCAGGTCGCTGAGAGCAGAACAAATCAGTGACGTGACTTCGTCATGTGATTCAAGCCGCTTGAGTTCGTCTTGCAAAAGCCGAATGGCAAATTCCATGTCACTCTTGAGTTGCTTGCGTGCATCTTCAACACGGCGTTCGGCTTTTCTAACTAAGAGGCGGCTGACGAGATTATCGGTCATGGCTGAATCCTTTTTGTGTTGTGTTTCAATTTCTTATAAGGAAATCCAATCACACGGACACTTTGCCGTACACAAAAATCGACCATCACAGCGAAAATAAATCTTTATGTTTCAATGAGATAACGCTTTCCAGAATTCTGAATCTTGAGTATAATCTGCGGCGACCTGTAGAGGATGACGGGGCACCACCCTGTCAGCTAGGTGCAACTCCTAGTAGCCGCTCCAACTATTCATCAAAGAGCGATGCCTGAGCTGGAAGCCGCTTGCGCTTCTTTGGTATCTCAAACTTCATCTCAGGCACAACAATGCCCAGTTCGGATTCAAACCAATCCGCAACAATGCGGCGATGACACCATTCTTCAGGATTGCACACGGGGTCTTTTTCCCAGCACAGCAACACAGGCTCATGCGGGAAAGCCAGCTCATGCAGTTTGTCATGCACTGCTTGCGGATCGAGCGGCTTCAGAATTTCTGATTCATACCGCTTACGATAGGCATCGTAACTGGAATTGTAGGGCGGTTCGTTAAACCATTTGCCCGGAGCGAGAGCACGGAAGATTCTAAAACCTCCCATGCCTCTTGGAGCAAATCGTGCGATGGAAACTCGGCCTGGGCCGGTGTAAAGAAAGAAGCTGCTGGTCTGCATGTGTCCTCGGTTCGTTCGGTTGGTTGTGGTAGCAGCAGCATGTTAGCAGCATTGCACAAGAAAGCACGCTTTTTCAGCACCTTAACCACTCTTTTTTGATAGCACCCTTGCCAACAAAACATGGTCGTCATCGTCGGAACTAATGATGCCAAAATACGGGCTGTCAGGATGTTCCTGTGCGATAATCAGCTGATCGAAAGACACATAGCGCAACTTTTCATTGCCACCTGCAACCACATTCACAATCTGGCGCGGTTCGAGATGTTCGCACAGCTCCTTGGCAAAGGCGTTCAAATCCACCTCTACCAATTCGTCTTCTTCCTCGTCCATGATGCGCGGATAGGCGGAGGGGTATTGCTCGTACCCGCCGAAAGAAACATGCCGCTCTTCATTGCGCACGAATAGCTCGATGTCCTGCCCGAAATGATACTGGGCAAACCATTCCTTGAATTTCTCCACGTCTTTGACCTGGAACACATTGGAGCATACCGCTCCATACATATCAGCCATGATAATCCTCCTAAATGTTAGCTGTGCATGTCGAGAAATACGATGTAGCGCTGCTTGCCGTCGCTCGTAGCGGTCATGTCGGTCACGCCTGTCTGGTCAAACTGCCAATCGTAAAACTCTGGCAGGTCATTACCCTTCGCTAGGGAGCGGCGTGCACCGAGCAACTCATAGAGCTGTTTGATGTTGCGGCTGGCTGCCCATAATTCATGAAGCTCGCCGTTCTCAACGTCGAAGTGCATCAGGTGATTGGCGACCGTACTGATGCCTTCCTTGAAGTCGCAGATCGAAGCCCAAGGCTGGTATTCCAGCGTGACTGGGTCTTTCACCAGCCACTGAACATACGACACAGTACGCGCAAAATATGAGCCTTCCTTCGGGATTTCCTCCAGCTCGTCCAGAAAGGATAATCCCCAGCGGCCACCATCGTGGTTTTCTATGTCGTCCTGACCATCTTCAGAGGCAACGCCGCCGATAGAACGCCAGTTGTTTTCATTACCCCAGTTGCTAATTTCGGATTCCACTTCGTTGGCGGCATCACTGGCTGAATCGGCTTTGACGATGATAAAATGCAGATTGTGCATGATTAACCCTCCACCGTTTCAGCCAGCGTGTGGCCTTGTGATTTTAGGTTGCGAAGCCATTGGCTAAGGAAGGAGGCCTGATCTGCGGCCTCGCGCTTATTGCCTTTGCCGTCTTCATCCATCGCCTCGCGGTAGTACAACGCATTCTGGAATGACATGGGCATTGCCGCTTTGTGCTTCAGATCAACGCGGATGCGCATATCGGGGTCAGGCACTAAATCGCCGTTCTGCTTGTAGTAATGCGCTATCGCAATATCCATGCTGTTGCCTGATCGGGTCAGCACTTCAAAGCTCAAATCCATATAGCCTTTGGCTTTGAGCTTGCGGTAGCAGCCGCCGCGCAAATTCTCTAAATCGGGAACCAGCTCGATCAGGCGTTTGTAATTATTCATGCACAGTTTAACAAAATCACTCATGGGTAACTCCTTTGGGTGTTGATTATGAAGGTTGCAAACTCATCTCCGGCGAAGTGGAAGCGATTGCCGCTACGCCTTAGAATCTTTTCGTCATCGAGCCACACGCGGTGCGGATCATCGGGGTCACAAAACACCAGATGCACCGTGCCTTCCGCCGATTCAGCGACGTTTGCCAGTGGGCCAATGGTCTGAATCACGCCGACATACGTGCCGTTTTCGGTGATTTCAGGGCGCGCTAATCCGCGCACCAAATGCAGGTACATCGCCATTGTCTTGCTCGTGTGTCGGTTAGTGAACGGTTGCTGCGGATGCGGAAAGCATCTCCAGCCATGCGTTCAGCCGGTTGGTCAGCACCGTCTGGATGCCCTGATCGATGCCCTTGTTCGGCACGCGGGTATGCGTCGTACCCTTGCAGCGAAACCAGATGGATTCAGGAATGGCCTTGCGGTGATACATATCCACCTTCACCAGCATTTTATGGTCAGGCGAGAGCTTGCCCTGCTGCTCGGTGTTAAAGGCAATCTCTACTCGCATGACGGATGCGCCACGATGTTTCACCGTGATGCTGCCGGGCATCGGGCTTGCTGGAATCAGGAGGCTTTCTTTGGCCTGACGTTCGGGCAGCAACGGATCGAGGTTTAATAGTTGTTCATAATGCTCTGCATGAATGCACATAACGGTTTCTCCTTGGTGGTTTGGTTGGTTGTGGTAGTAGGAAAATCCTAGCTTTTTTGACTTTACCGTCCACAAAAATCGACAATAAAACCAATAAAATCAGCTAGTTATTTGCAAGGTTGCTATCGTTCCACTGCGCGTCGCAATAGGCGTTCAGCAAATCCTTGTGCATTCCCGAAAACGACTCGACTGGAAACACATGGATGTTGGCGATTGCGTCAGGCGGTAGCTCGCTTCCTTCGATGTCTAAGTCGAGCACGGTGACTTTGAGCGCAGCAGGATCGTTGGCATAGATTTCTCGGACGACACCGCCTTCAACAACAATGGCAAGATGGTTCATGGCTTATCCTTTCTAAAACAGGGTGAGTTGTGGGGTTTTGTAGGCGCGCAGCTCTTCGATCATGCGCTTGGCATCGCTTCGGTTCTTTTCGCCTGAGCAGCTGTTTCGTTCCTGAGCGATGGTTGCAAACGAGCGGGTAATCTCTTCTGCGATTGCCGCCAGTGCGTCTTCACGGTTCAGGAAGGCTTGGCGCTCCCATACGGAAGGGGCAGAACCTGCGCCGCCATAGCCATAATCGTAGCTGCTGCTGGCTGCCCACCAGCCTTTGCCTGTCTGGATGATGCGTGCCTCGGCATTGCATGAGCCGACTTTCGCCAGCGTGATGGTTTCATACCCCATGAACACGCCGTGCCGATTGGCTTTGCCTTGCCAGAGTGCTTCTGCGTCATGCACCGCTTCTTCTGCCAGATACCAGCGGTCACCATGCTTGAGCTTGATAGCCTCTAGCAGCTCTGTCAGATCGACGATCTGCATACAGCCTCCTGCGTGCGGGTGCGGGTTGAGCTGAATGCGCCAATCCTGCGCTGAATCTCGGCAATTTCCCGTTCAAGCTCGGTGCGATTGGTGAAGCTCTGATTCAGCTGTTCATCGCTATATTGCGTTCCAAAATGCAGCACACAGGCGGCGCGGCAATATCGCTCGATGACTCCCAGATAATAGGCTTTGTCATATTTGCCGAACCAGTCTTCGGGTGACATGGTATGTCCCTGAAGACCATGCTTCAGGCAGTGCTCCCTTAAAGCATCGTGGAAAAAGTAAAACGGTATGGCGAACTCGCAGTCCTCTTCATACCAGCCTTCAGGATTCCTAAATGGCGGCGGGATTTGTTCATTGAGCGTGAGGGCGAGCTTAATGCCGCCATGACTGGCGGTGTGGTAAAAATCAACACCCGGCATGTAGCGATTGCCACCTTGTGAGCGTCCCCACGGTGTCCATATTCCTTCGTGCGTCATCATAATGTATCTCCATCTGGGCGTGCGTCATCGCCCGCTGCTTTCACAGCGGGTCGAAATTCACAGCGCGGTTAAGGGTTAAACGGCTTCGGCCAAGAACTCGGCGCGTTCGGCTTCGTAGCGGGCAAGCTGCTCATCAATCTGCTTAAGCTGCTGGCGGAATTGATAGCTATCCGCTGGCGTGCCGTCATTTTTGGTAACGCCAACAAGAGCGCGTGCTTCGCCCAACATGCGATACAGCTCGTATTCAATATCCAGCTCCTGATGACTGGAGCAGAAATCATAATCGCCGATGACAGCCTCTACACGTCCCGTCATGGCAAAGGCGGCATCGTGGATATTGGCTTCTTCCTCGCCATTGTCATCGATGCGCGGCAGTGTCACCTGAACTTCAACCCCTTCAGGCACTGGATGCTGGCTGATAAAATAGCCAAGCCGATCTGCGAAGTGATAGCCGCTGGTGATGTAATCACCATCGTCACCGCTGCATAGCGTCCAGATGGTATTTTGCGGCTGGGCAACGACATAATCATGCTCGTCGCCGTAGGTTTCAAACATCGTGCCGTATCCGTTGCCCCAGTCAAAGGATGCAGATTCTTTCAGATGATTTTTGACTGGCTGGAATAAGGCGACAAAGGCTTCTTCCTGAAGTTCGATTAAAGTGGTCATAACAAGTCTCCGTTTGGTTTGGTTGGTTGTGGTAGTAGTTTGAAAATCCTAGCTTTTTTGACTTTACAGTCAACAAGAAAACGCCATATAAAACAAGTATTTATGCAGCGTTCGGGGCGTATTTCTCCCATTTCCAGATCGCGTTGCTGCATGTGACTTCCACGCCGATGGATTCCAGATGGCGGCAGCGTTCGGCAAGCTCTATGGCGGATCGTTTGCCGCGCTCGGTGAAGGCAAAATCATTATCGTAATGCTCGACCTCGCGGCCTTTCCAGAACACGTAACCCACATGGTCAATCGTCAGGTGTTCGATGCCATGAAACCACGGCTTCTCATAACCGGCGCGGCAACGGGCAAGCAGTGCCATGATGGCCGCTTCGATCTTCTCGCTCGGCTTGGCATTGACAGCGATTTCAACCAGCCGCAAATGCTCAGGCGATAGGTCGTCACCGTCATGGGTACGCCTCAGTATTTCAATGCAATTCTCGTGGATGGATGCAGACATTTTAAGCTCCTTTCATGCGCTCATGGTTGCAGACTTGATAAAACTATTGATAATCGGGGGCGCATCTGGGGTGGTACCCTGATGCCGCCTCTGACCGTCTCCGACGTTTGGAGGTTGTGGTAGTACGCTTTGGGGTGGTACCCTGGCGTAGGGTGACGGAGGGGCAACCCTCCGTCATTTACTTGCTGCAATGCCTTCATCACTTCCTCCTAAAACTGAAATGCGAATTGCTGGGTACTTCTGGCCTGTACCGCTTGTGGCACTGGAACTTCCGCCTGTGACTTCAGCGGCACAATGACGTTTGGCAGAATCTCGGCAGGAACGTGGTGCTTGGTCATCAGCTTCCATTGCGGCGTAGCGCGGCACTCCCATACTTCGGCTCTTAGCGTATCTCCGTGGATGACGTTTCCCGCAAGCCCAAGCATGGAAAGCTGGATATACGCCATGTTGAAGCACACGCGGTTAATATCGATTGCCTGAAACAGCATCGTGTATCGCGGATCATGCCCGTGCCGGCGGATGACATTGGCGGCTTCGATGACCATGACACCCGCGCCACATGTCGGCTCTTGCAAGGTGATATAGCCTTTCGACTGGATAGTATCCCCACAGCCCTGCATGCTTAATTCCGCCATCATCCGCGCCATGTGCGTGGGTGTGAAGTATTCGCCGTTGTGTTTATTGTGGATTTCCAAATCCATATATTGCTGACCCAGAAAGTCCTCACCTGTTGACCCCAGTGCCATGTGCGTAAACGCATAGAGCTTACTCACCAGATCCAGTTCTTCCTTATCGAAGCGTTTGATGGTGGACATGTAGAGCTCTTCTATACGCTCATAATCATCGTCACGCTCAAGCAGCCCGCGATGGTACGGCTCCTGATGCACAACACAGGCGGTGATGTCGATGAAGTCACGAAACGCGTCGTGCCAATTCCTGCGGTATGTGAAGCGATCAAACAGTTTTCTAAATTCTTTGCCTAAGTCGATTGGTTCTTTCTGTCTCATCGTCTGGTTCGGTAGTGGGTGTGGTAGGTGAGATAATCCAAGCACATAGCCCATGTGCCGTACACAAGAAACGACCGCCGAAACAAAGAAATATCATGCAAAAACAAGGCTCTATCAATGTTCTATGGCGCAGTCCCAACCGCCTGCATCGAGCAGGTTTTTAGAATACTCGACTTTAAGAAATGGGAGCGTGCCTATGTATGCTGCTCAGGTAGTTTTCGGATTGAGCGTGCGCTGAAATCGAAGTTTCCGCATCTGCCTGTCTTCAGCAATGATGTCAGCCTGTATTCATCCGCCGTGGGTTATCTTGCCAGCAACCGTGAATTCAACATCCGTTTTGAAGGCGCACTTTCCTTCATTCAGGAACGGCCAGACGTAAACAGCTTCTTCGAGAAAACTGCCGCCGTCCTGGTAGCTTGTGACATGGCGCGCTACGGTGCGCGCAAGAATGAATATGCCATTAAGCATTTCGATTACTACGTCGAAAACTTTGACCACTTCTTCGATAAGGCGAAAGACAAGCTCGATCAGCTTCTACCCGACATGCAGCTGCACGGCTACTTCGCAGGGGATTGGCGAAAGCACGTAAAACAAGCCATTGCTGAAGACGCTGGCATTTTAGCGTTTCCGCCATTTTTCAAAGGCGACTATGAAAGCCAGTTCAAGTTCATTGAGGAAAACATCCACTGGCCTGCACCGGATTATGACCTGTATGACCCAAAAATGCTGGGCGACATCATCGACGAGGTGGATGCCTCGGGCGTTCCATACTGCATTCTTTCAGACCAGCTATTTCCTCACCGCAAGCCGGTGCTGGAATATGTGACTGGGCGGAAAGTGCCGCATTATTGCTACGCCAGAACGGAGAAGTCATCGGTGCGGCATCTCTACAAGGAGCCTGAGCCTTTCGCCTATGATCCGATAGAACCGCTGAAACTTAACCCTGATAGTCGAGTGCAGATTGTCCAAGCAGAAAGCCGCCACATGGATTTCATCAAAGATATCTACCTTCAGAAAACCATTATCCATTCAACGGGAGTTGCCAATTTCCTTGTCTTTATCGACAAAATGCTGGTCGGCGGAATCATCTACAGCCTGCCGAAATATCCGACGTTTGGACACAGCACCATTTACTTGCTTTCGGATGTAACGATCTGCCGCGAGGCGAAGCTATCCAAGTTTATCGCCTATCTCGCCACATCCAAAACCTTACTCGATATCGTCAGCAAGAAAATCATTAGCCGTATTGATTATGTGGTGACAACAGCGCGCACTCATAACGCGGTATCAATGAAATATCGCGGCATCTACGAAATGCTGAACCGCCGTGAAGCCGACGATCCT
The DNA here is from genome assembly GCA_040080715.1 of Rickettsiales bacterium. Lineage (GTDB taxonomy): Bacteria > Pseudomonadota > Alphaproteobacteria > Rickettsiales > SXRF01 > SXRF01. Next base: position 29,692 of record JBEBHV010000001.1, read on the forward strand.
GCCGAGGGGAACATCATCAACTACGGCTCCGCCATGCGTAACGAAACCCCGCAGGATATTTATTCAAACTGGTGGTGGCCTAAATTCGGGAAGTCCTATGTCGAAAAACTATCCAGCAAGCGTTGAACTTTCAACGGATCCCGATCAATACAGCTATCTTCAACCTGAGCAAATCTGCTTCTTTGAGCCGGATGACGGAGAGGAAAAGCCGCTTCGGGTCAATTTCTCTACTTTGCCAATCGAGGCGCTTTATACGCTCTCGGCTGAAGAGAATGCGCGTTACATGACCGCCGATCAGATGCGCCGTCTTTCTGGAAACATCAAAAAAGACGGAGCATCCACCAGTGCGGTGCTGATCTATCCTGATATTGGAATCAATAAACTCGTGGTTCTTTCTGGCAATCACCGTGTGGAAGCCGCCAAGCTCGCAGGGCAAAGCGTGGTGCCGGTGATGGTTATTCAAAATTACCTAACCCCTGAGCGCAGGGTATCCATCCAGCTTTCACATAATGCCATCACTGGGCAGGATGACCCTAATATCCTCGGGCGGCTCTATGAATCGCTATCTCTACAATACAAAGCCTATTCTGGCCTGACCGATGATTCCTTCAACGTACTCGAAAAACTAGACATCGATAGCTTGTCCCTTGGCACGCCGAAATATGAAGAAATCACATTGCTGTTTCTGCCTTCGGAAAAAGAGGTTTTCCAGAAAGCGGTCGAAATTATCGACAAATCCAAAGCAACAAAGACGATCCATCTTGCGCATTATGAAGAGTTCGGGCGGCTTTTTGATGCGCTGGTGCTCGTGAAAGAGCGCAACAATGTCTTCAATAGCGCGGTGGCACTTCGTGATCTGGTTGATTTAGCGATGGAGCGGCTGGAGCAACTGAAGGCGGAACCAACGCATGCCGAGGAAACCTAGATTTACTGTTGAACAGATCGAACATGCACTGAGAGAATCCGCAGGTCTGCAATATGTCGCCGCCAATTTACTCCGCTGCGCGCCAAGCACGGTCACCAGCTATGTCCAGTCCAGCAAGCGGCTGCAACGCGTTATCGAAGAGTGTCAACAGGGTGTGCTCGATCTGGCCGAGGGCAAGATTGTCGAAAAAATACGCGACGGTGATTTAACGGCCATTATTTTTTACCTGAAAACTAAAGGCAAAAACCGTGGATACACCGAGCGGCATGAACACTCGGGGCCAGAAGGCAAGGATTTACCGCATGTCATCGTTGCACCTCAACTCAGCGAGAATCCCGACGCATGGCAAAGCAGGTTCAAACCAAAGGCGGTGGCCGACAATATATTGCCGTTTGGCAGCCCCAACCCGGACCCCAAGAAGCCCTCTTAAGCTGTCCGATTTTTGAAGTCTTTTATGGCGGCGCTCGCGGCGGTGGCAAAACAGACGGCATGCTGGGTGATTTTGCTTACCACGCCCATCTCTACGGTGAATTTGCACGCGGCGTATTCTTCCGCCGTACCTACAAGCAACTGGAAGAAGTGCTGTTCCGTTCGTTCCAACTTTACCCGAAGCTGGGAGCAACATGGCACAAAGGTAACCAACTCTGGACGTTTCTCAATGGCGCAACCCTGAAACTGCGTCATCTCTGGGATGAGAATGACGCGGAAAACTACCAAGGACATAGCTACACGTGGGTGTGTATCGAGGAAGTCACCAACTGGCCGTCACCTGCACCGATTGACCGTATCAGAGCGACATTGCGTTCTGCGCATGGCGTGCCTGTGCGGTTGCGGATGACTGGCAACCCTGGGGGTGCTGGTCATAACTGGGTAAAACAGCGTTTTGTCACGCCAGCACCTGGGGGATTCACGCCCATCATTGACCCTGTAAGCCACGAAGTGCGGGTATTTATTCCTGCGCGGCTTGAAGACAACCCTGCGCTGACACTGAAAGACCCCAACTATGAGCGCCGTCTGCTCCAAGCAGGATCATCGGCACTTATCAAAGCATGGCGCTTTGGCATTTGGGATATTGTCGCGGGCGGGTTCTTCGATGATGTCTGGAGTCCAACCCATCATGTGCTGACCCCCTTCGAGATTCCTTCAGGCTGGCGCTTGCGTCGTTCCTTTGACTGGGGTTCGGCCAAACCGTCATCCTTAGGCTTCTGGGCAGAAAGCGACGGCGTGCCGATCGAGGCACTTGGTAAACACTTCCCACGCGGCTCCATGATCCGCATCGGAGAATGGTACACCGTTGATAAGGATGTGCAGGGCTACACCAAGGCGAATGTCGGCTTACATCTGAACAACAAGCAGCTCGGAGCTGGCATTGCTAACCGCAGCCAGAACCGCATCTGGCGAGGCTGTGTTGCCGATCCATCCATCTTTATCAAAGCAGGTGGGCCAAGCATTTACGACCAGCTACGCGAGGGTGCACGCGAGGTGGGCGGTCAGATTGTCTTCTCTAAAGCCGATAACAACCGTGTCGCGGGGTGGCAGAAAATGCGCTCCATGCTGCAAGCCGCAATATCAGACAAGCCAGAAAGCCCTGGCTTGTGGATTTTTGAGAATTGTACCGACTGGATACGCACCGTGCCCGTGCTTCAGCGTGACCAGAAAAATCCTGACGATGTGGACACGGATTCGGAAGACCACGCCGCCGATGAAAGCCGCTATGCCCTGATGGGTGGCGGGGACAAACAACAAAGTCAAGAGTTTCTGCTGTAGTTATGACCGTAAAGAAAACCACTGTTGCCACGCCGAGCCTTGATTGGCTCGACATGCAGGACAATCTGGATCTTGTCGATACGCTCATGCAGGGCAATGATGCCCTGCGTGCGGCTGGAACACGGTATTTGCCACGCGAACCAAAAGAAAGCCAGCAAGCCTATCGCAACCGCTTGGCACGCTCGTTTCTCTACAATGCCTTTGCCGATACGATTCAGAAAATGGTGGGCAAACCGTTCTCTAAGCCTGTGGTGGTGAAGGAATCAACCCCAGAACTGATCGATGAATGGGCGGAAAACATCGATCTATGCGGTAGCAATATCACCACTTTTGCCCGCGAGGTGCTTGAAGCGGGATTACGCGATGGGCTTACTCATATTCTCGTGGATTATCCGCCCAACAAAACCGATGGCACGCTGGCCGATGAAAAAGCAGCCAAGTTGCGGCCTTACTGCGTGAACGTACTGGCGAAGAACCTCTTCGCATGGCGTGCGGAAACCGTTGCCGGTGTGAAGCAACTCACCCAGATCCGCATCCGTGAAGCTGTCAGCATGCCTGACGGTGACTGGGGCGAGAAAATTGTGCAACGTATCCGCGTCATTACGCCTGATCGCTTTGAAGTCTATCAGCTTGAAAGTAAAGACAAGTGGGTGCTGGTCGATCAGGGCGATATCTCCCTCAAGCGTATTGCGTTGGTCACCTTCTACACGGGCAAGACAGGCTTCATGACCGCCAAGCCACCGCTGCTGGATCTGGCGCATCTTAATATCCAGCACTGGCAATCTTCGTCGGATCAGGAGCACATTCTGCACTTTATCCGCTTCCCGTTGCTTCACGGTGCTGGTTTTAACCAAGACCAGAAGGAAATCGAAGTCGGGCCGAACCGGATGATCATCTCCGATGATCCGCAAGCCAAGCTCACCTATGTCGAACATTCGGGCAAGGCGGTGGAAGCTGGCCGTCAGGCAATCAAAGACATCGAAGAGAAAATGGATTCGATGGGCGCGCAGCTCCTGCTCAAGCGGCCTGGTGCATCCACAGCAACCGCTGCTTCGCTGGACACTGCTCAGTCGCATTCATCCTTGCAGGACATGGTGCGCAAGCTCGAAAACGCGTTTGCAGAAGTCTTTACTCTCATGGCGCAATGGGCAAAGCTCACCGACACGGAGTTTGGCGGCATCGACATCAATCAGGATTTTGGGCTCTCGCTCATCTCAGGAAAAGATGAAGACACATTGCTGAAATCAAGGCTCTCAGGTGAACTATCTCGCGAAACGTACCTCACCGAAATGAAGCGGCGCGGTGTGCTCCGCGAAGAACTGGATGTTCAAGAAGAAATCGAACTCATTAACGCCGAGGGCGAAAGCTTTAATGATGTCCCGCAGGTAAGTGAGCCGAACGATGCCAACCGTCAATGAAACCCTGTTTGATGCTAGTGTTAAGCATCAGATTTACCTGCAACGCCTCTCAAGCAAGACAGTCCGTGAGATTCTGGAAACGCTGGTGCGCAGTGAACAGGATATTTTAAGCAAACTCGCCAATGCCGAAATTACCGATTTTTCGGAACGTCGCCTGAAGGCAATGCTTGCAGAAATTCGAGCCTTAACCAAAGAAGCCTATGCGGTTTTGTATGACCAGCTGGACGGAAAGCTCTCTGGCATCAGCCAGTATGAATCGGATTTTACGGCCAACCTGATCGAAAAGCTCATCCCCGTTGAAATCACACTGGTGCGGCCATCGGTTGAGATTCTGCGTGCGATTATCGAAACAAAGCCGCTTGCCGGCAGGTTTATCGCTGACGAAGTGAAAGACCTAAGCAGCGAAACGGTCAATCGTATTGAGCAGGCGCTGCGTATTGGCATGGTTGAAGGCGAAACCACTCCTGAGATTGTTCGCAGGATTCGCGGAACCAAAGCCTTGAACTATAAGGACGGTTTGCTGCAACGCTCCCGCGATGATGTCGAGCGTCTGGTGCGTACCTCTGTCACTCATGTTACGGCGCGCGCACGCGATGAGCTGTATCAGTCCAATGCCGATCTGGTAAAGGGCTGGCGCTTTGTAGCAACACTGGATTCTCGCACATCCAAGATTTGCATCTCGCTCGACGGCACTGCCCATAACCTGAACACGGGGCCGATGCCGCCGCGTCATCCCAACTGCCGCTCCACAACATCGCCAATCCTAAAAAGCTGGCAGGAACTTGGCAGTGAGTTTGCGGAGTTGCCAGAAGCAACACGCGCATCGATGGATGGGCAAGTGCCTGAATCGCTGACCTATCAGCAATGGCTTAAAAAACAGCCGCGCGAATTCGTCGAAGACGTGCTTGGCAAAACCAAGGCAAAACTCTTTCTCGACGGCAACCTTACCGTGGATAAGTTTTTTGACCTGAGCGGTCAGGAACTCACGCTCGACGCACTCAAAAAAACGGAGGCAAAACTGTTTGCAAAGTTGCAAATATAATCCCCGCTGATACAATGGCGGGATGGATGTCATACAGCATAGATTTCATGTGATTGAAGGCGGGAAACAGGCAAAGCATGTTTCCAGCGAAGACGATGCTGCGAGCAGATTGGAATGCAAGGTTTGCGAGTTTCATGAAGGCGTATCCAGCACGGAATTTTTAGCGGTACATCCAGCGGTATTTGTCAAAGGCAATAGCGTACATTCCATTATGACGCGGTATCTGTGCCTGTGCTGTCATTACAAGGGCAGGAAAACATATCTAACGTAATCTGAATTCTGCGATCAACGCAGATGCAAGCCGTTTTGAGGAAACTCAGGCGGCTTTTTTGTTGCGCGCATTCTGGCGTGAGGCTGGCTGCGTGCATGTTCAACTGGCGGGATGCCATAACCCAAGGAGACCCTATGTCTGATCTTCCCACTATCATTGACGCTCTGGACGCTGTGCCGGAGGAAAGCCGCAAATTCTATAAGCAGGCGGAGGATGGAAAGTTTGCCATCAACCCTGCCGAGCTGCTGGCGGCACTGAACGCGAAAGACAAAGCCCTGAACAGCGAACGTAAAATTCGCACCGACTTTGAAACCCGCTTCAATAAAACCGCCAAGGAGCTCGAATCGATTGACCGTGAAAAATACACCAAACTCATGGAAAAAGAAAAAGAATGGGAAACGGAAAAAGAGCAGCGCGAGCGCGAGACGTTGGAAGCCAAAGGTAAATATGAGGAAGCCCTGGAGCGCGCCAAAGCCAACTTCACCAAGGAATTGAGCGATCTCAAAACCGATTACGAAAAGAAGCTCAAGAAGAGTCAGGAAACGATTGAGCGCGTTGAAGGTGACAAGAAAAATTACATCCTCAATGATACGGTACGCCGCGCAATCACTAAATCTGGCGTGTTTGCTGATGATGTCGAGGATGTGCTGACACTCACCCGCAATCGCTTTGCCCTTGATGATCATCTCAACGTGATCGTGCGCGATGATTCCGGCAACCCCATTCCTGAACTGACCATCGACAGCTTCTTCTCCGATCAGTTCAAGAAGCAAAAACCTAAATTTTATCAGGGCAGTAATGCTTCAGGCAGCGGCTCTCCTGCGGGGAACACAAAAACTACCAATGCGGGTTCCAAGGCCGAGCTGAACTCAGTCGATAAAATTGCCCAAGGGCTTGCGCAGCGCAAATAGACTGCACAGCCATACCACCAGTTTTAATGCGTTCACCGTGAGGGTGACCGCCTTTTTTGTTGTCACGCACTTTCACTTTCGGGAGAGCCGGTTGCGGAAGTTGGCAAGCAAAACCCACGTTTGAACAGCGGGGGATCCAACGTTCGAGCGTCATTGAAACCTTTTTTAATCTCAATGATGGAGAACCATTATGCCTTCTGTAACGCTCGCGGAGAGTGCCAAGCTCTCCCAAGACTTGCTGGTTTCGGGGGTGATTGAAAACGTCATCACCGTTAACCAGTTCTATCAAGTGCTTCCTTTCCAGCCGATTGAAGGAAACGCGCTCGCTTATAACCGTGAAAACGCGTTAGGCGACGTGCAATTTGCTGGCGTGGGTAGCACCATTACCGCCAAAGCTCCTGCAACTTTCACGCAGGTGACTTCCAGCCTGACCACTATCGTCGGTGATGCCGAAGTGAACGGTCTTATCCAAGCCACACGCTCTACGGTGCAGGATCAGAAAGCCACTCAGGTCGCCTCGAAAGCGAAGTCCGTTGGCCGACAGTACCAAAACACCATGATTAACGGTGATGGTACGGCTAACAGCTTCAACGGCTTGCTGTCGCTGGTCGTGCCTGGTCAGGCCGTGACAGGCGCTGGTGCTAACGGCGATCCTTTATCCTTCCAGCTGCTCGACGAATTGCTCGACAAGGTGGTGGATAAGGATGGTCAGGTGGACTACATGCTGATGCACTCTCGCACTATTCGTTCCTATCTCGCGCTTCTGCGTGCGTTAGGCGGTGCAAGTATCGGTGATGTCGTCACTCTGCCTAACGGTTCGCAGGTGCCTGCTTACCGTAACATCCCGATTTTCCGTAACGACTATTTCCCTGTTAACCAAACCAAAGGCTCCACCACGACCTGTACGTCGGTGATTGCCGGTACGCTGGATGACGGCTCAATGATGCACGGTATTTCCGGTATCACTGCCGCCAATGCCAATGGTTTGCAGATCGAGGAAGTGGGTATCTCGGAAACCAAGGATGAAACCATCACCCGTGTCAAATGGTACTGCGGCATGGCGCTATTCTCTGAAAAGGGCATCGGCGCGCTGACGGGCATTACCAACTAACCACTACTTTCTACCCACGCAGCAGAGGGGAGTCCGTTTGGGCTCCCCTTTGTCTTTCACCCATCAACTTTCGGAGAAATCTTATGGAACGCACCGTTAAACTTACTACCTATGGACCTAACCACGGTCTTACTCTCGACATCGGCACCTATCATTTTGAAAATGGTGTCTGCGAAATTCCTGAGAAGGACGCATCGGCTGCTGCCAGTATCCTGTGCCGTTATCACGATGTTTGCTTCGAGCATGAGCTGGAAGGCAAGCTCGCGGAATACAAAGCCATTGCTGACCAGAACGCTCAGGCGGCAACCAGCACACCCATTCCTGAACCTGCAACACCAGCTCCCGCAATCGAATCTACGGCTGCACCGGAATCAACAGCAGAAGCTGCACCTGCCGCCAACCAAGATGAGCCTGAGCTTTTCTCAGCACCTGAGCCTGTACCAACACCTGAAGAGCAAGCGCCTGTTTCAGAGCCTGTAGCTGATCCTGCACCGCAAGCAGAGCCTGAAAAGGAGCCAGCCACGGATGCACCAGAACCAGCGGCACAGCCAAAGCCTCAAGGCAATAAACGCCAGCAAAAACAATCCTAGGAGGCGCACATGCTGAATGGCTTCAAAACCGTCATCTTCAATCTGGTGGCGATATTCGCGGCGTGGATGTCCACCCAGTTCGGAATCGATATTGACCCTGAACTGCAAATGGCCATCGCCGTGACCATCGTGGGCGTGGGCAACTTGATTCTGCGCGCCATCACTAAAAACCCCATCTTCAATCTCGGAAAGGAAGAACCCGATGAAACACCTTAGCCTTATCGCCCTGTGCTGCATGCTCATTGCCTGCACGACCTTACAGGGAAAAACCACGCTCCAACGCTTCTATGGCCTGGAGAGCGATTACCAGCGCGTGCTGATTACGGCCATTGCTTATAAGGATAGCTGCACGCCGCAGCCAGTGTCCAGCCCATGCCATAAAGCCGTAAAAGCCATTCAGTCGGCGGTATCAAAAACGGATACCGCGCTGAATCTGGCGCGCACGGCGCGCGCACTCGCAAGCCCAGAAGCAGACTTTGCCATCAAAGTGAATGCGGCAGCAGCTGCGCTTCAGGAAGCGGAACAACTCATCCTTACCTATACGGAGAAACGATAATGGCCATGTCACCCCAGCAAACCCAATTCTTCCTCGAACTCCTGCGCGGCATCATTGCGCTGGTTCAAGTCAGCCCAAACCTGAAAGCCAATTACGCCAGCAGTGCGGAAAAAATGCAGCAATTCTTAAGCGAAGGCCGCGATCCCACTGAGGCGGAGTTTCAGGCCATTCGTGACCAGAACGAAGCACTCCTTGCCGAGCTGCTGCGTTAATCATTCACCAAGTTAAGGATTCACGTCATGACGCTAGTCGTCGAAAACGGTACTGGCCTCGCAAATGCCAACGCCTATCTCACCTTAGCGGAGGCGGATGCGTATTTTCAGGCACGCAACAACACCGTATGGCAGCAGAAAACCAATCCCGAAAAGGAAGCTGCCATACTGTATGCCACGAGCTTTCTGGACAGTAACTTTTACTGGCTGGGACATATCAAGGTGTACAATCAGGCACTCGGCTGGCCGCGTATCCTTGTCTATGACAAGGATTACCGAAACATCGATTCGGATTCCGTGCCAAAACGCGTGAAAGATGCAACCGCAGAGCTGGCGCTAGAGGCTACCCAAGCTCCGCTTTCTCCCTCACTCGCGCGTGGCGGAGGCGTGAAGCGCCAGAAGGTTGCCTCACTGGAAATCGAGTATTTCGATAACGCCAATCCGCAGCGCACCTATCCACTCGTCAGGCAGTTACTGAACGGCCTGTACAAAGATTCACCCACCGCAGAATTGTTTCGCGCATGAGCTTTACTCACGAATTTCAGTCTTTTGCGAAAGACAGCATTGAAACCTACGGCGCATCCGTCACCCTGCGCAAGCCCACCATAGAGAGCTACGATACGGCTACAGGGCAAGTGACCAGCACCGTGAATGATTACCCCATCAAGGGCATTATTGAAGATTTCAGCGAGCATTTTATCGCGCGCGGGCTGGTGAAGGCAGGTGACCGCAAGGTAACGATTGCCGCTACTGCACTACTGGTTACACCCGAACAGGGCGACAAGCTGCTGATCGGCAGCGCAGCCTATGACATCGTGCATGTTAAAGCGGATTACGCCGGAGACAGCGCAGTCGTCTATGAGCTGCATGTTCGCGCATAATGCCTTCCAATATCAACGAATTTGACCGTGACCTGCGGATTTTCTCTACCATCGTGGTGCCGCAGGATCATGCAAAGCTCACCCGCAAGCTCGCGCTGGAAGTGCTCCGGCGCGTGGTGATTCGTACCCCCGTTGATACTGGCAGAGCGCGAAGCAACTGGCTGGTTGCCGTCAATAACGTGCCTGCTGGCACGATTGAGATTGATAAATTCACCAAGGATCAAGCCACGCAATATGCACTCTCAAACGGCATACCTGTCATTGAAGGCGCAGAGCCGTTCACCGCAATCTCTATCGCCAACAACCTGCCATATATCGGCGTGCTGGAATTCGGCTCCAGCAAACAAGCGCCGCAGGGGATGTTGCGCGTAACACTTTCAGAAATCCAAGCACAGTTCGGAGGCTCTGGGCTATGACCTATGATGCACAGCGCATTGCCATTCAGGAGCGTTTCAAGAATCAGTTTACGGCTCTTTATCCCTCAGTGCCGCTTGTATTTGATAATCTGAAAGCCGAGAAAGCGACGGAAACGGGCTATCTTAAACTATCGATTCTTAACGGTGATGCAGCCCTCAAAGGCATCGGGCAAACCCGACTGTTTCGCTATGCAGGTGTCATCAGCGTCGATATTTACGTACCGCAGAAAACCGGCATCAAACAGGCTGATCTCTATGCTCAGGCCGTCGATGATATTTTTCGCGGTCAGGGCTTTAGCGGCATCGTGTGCAGGTATAGCGGCAGAAACGATATCGGGATCGAAGACAATTACTGGCGGGTGAACATCAGCGTCCCGTTCTACCGCGACCGCATTTCTTAAACTCAATTTCTCAGTGCCATACGCCAGATTCCGCCCTGCGGGTCTGGCTTTGTTCATTCCACTCAACCCCAAAGGAGAATCCCTATGCCTTTTGCAGATACCGCGCGCGCGCAACTATTTTACCTCAAAGAAGTGACCTGGGGCGTAACCCCAGCCGCCGCTATGACAGCGGCTCGCTTTACGGGTGAAACCTTAAACCTTGGCATTGAAACTATTCAATCCAAAGAAATTCGCTCGGATCGGCAGATTACTGACCTGATTCAGACCGATGCCGAACCGGAAGGCGACGTAAATGTCGAGCTGTCTTACGGTGCGTTTGATGATTTCTTTGAAGGCGCATTGTTCGATAGCTGGGCGACCGCCGTTAACTTGTCGGGTAGCACTTATGCCGCTGTTTCTGGTGCCCCTGACAGCTTCACCGATTCTGCTAACGGTTTTGTCACCGCAGGTATCAAAGCGGGACAATGGATTAAAACGGCGGGCTTCACCAATCCCAACAATAACGGCTTCTTTCAGGTGCTGACCGTTGCGGCTGGCACCATCACCGTGAAAGGCGAAACCAATCTGGTGAATGAAACCGCCGCTGCTGGCCGGAGCATTAAAGGCACGACCATCCGTAACGGTACCACGCAAAAGAGCTTCTCGATTGAAACGCTGTTCTCGGATGTCACCAAGTACAAAAACTTCACGGGCATGCGCGTTTCCAAAATGAGCTGGAAGCTATCGGTGGGCGATATCCTTACCGCCGTCTTCAATCTCATGGGCAAGGGTTCCGCTATCTCCAACACTTCCATTGGCACAGGTGGGCCGGTGGCGGCTCCCACCAATAACGTACTGAACGCGGTGAACAATGTCGCCTTCATCATGGAAGCTGGCAGTGCCTATGCGGGTAAGATTCAGGAGTTCAATCTCGATATTGACAATAACCTGCGCGCGCAGAAAGCGGTCGGCACGCTGGGCAATGTCGGCATCGGGCTTGGCCGCGCGGTGGTGACAGGCAAGCTCAATGCCTATTACGAAGGAACGGCGGGCAGCCTCTACAGCAAATATCTGGCCGGCACGGAAAGCTCACTTGCTTTACGCCTGACCGACAGTGCAGGCAATGCCTACATCCTGACCATGCCGCGCATCAAATTCACTGAAGGCAATCTGGTGGCGGGCGAACCTGATGCCGACGTAATCGAAGAGCTTTCCTTCCAAGCGCTGCGGCATCCGACCTACGGATTTACCGTGCAAATTGACCGTTTCCCTAACCCATAATCAATCATAACTTACAAGGAGTTTCCTCATGTCTGACTTGCTCTCGCTTTATGCTACCGATGTCGAAAAAGAAAACCAGGGTGTCTGGACGGATGACCTCGGTGGCGGCTTGCGCCTTAAAGTAGCTCGGCTTCGCAATCCCAATTTCAAGCAGCTCTATGCCAAGCTCACCAAGCCTTATGAACGCCAGATCCGTGCACGCACGCTGGATGAGGCAACCGAGAACCGCATCCTTAATCAGTGCCTTTCCAAAACCGTGTTGCTTGACTGGGAAAACCTGACACTTGGCGGGCAAATCCTTGAGTATTCCATCGAGAATGCGCTTAAAGTGCTGAGTGACCCGCGTTTGCAGGACTTCCGCGATCTGGTGGTCGATCTTGCCAGCGATGCCCAGTTCTTCCGCGATGAATCGCTGGGGCAAGCGGAAAAAAACTTACCGAGTGGGTCAGATGGAGCGTCGAATGGGGCTCCCACATCGGGTTCCTTAGACGCATAGAAGAACAGGAAGGCAAAACCCCATCAGCCTTGCTGCGAGAACCAGAGATATTTCCTGATCTTCTCGACATTCAGGATGCGTTTATCTTCCTGTCCCCAAGTCGGACAGCGGGGTTTGGCACAGGCTTTATCCCGCTGTCTGAAATTGAAACCTATCTGCGCCTGTTTCCAACGGATGATATTGAACGCTTCACCATCCTCATACGGGCGATGGATCATGCCTATGTAGAATCAGTCGAAAAGCGGGCGCAGCGCATGGAAAAGAAACCCCGTGGAATCCAGACTCGTCGTAACCATTGATGGCCGTGGGGCAACCAGCGGCAGCAGGCAGGTTAATAGCGCCATTGATAGCGTGCGCTCCAACGCCCGTGGCATGGTCACGGAAGTGGACGGCAGCTTCAACCGCTTGCGCCGTAGTCTTTTCTCCATTCAAGGCGCAATCGCCAGCCTCGGCATCGGTGAGTTTGTTCGTCGTTCCATCCGATCCTTTGCCGAGTTCGAGACAGGGCTGGTTGGCGTGGGCAAAACCACCGGCATGGCAGGTCAGGAGCTGGAAGAACTGGGCAAGCGCATTATCGCTCTTTCCAAATCCACACCCGTTGCACGAAATCAGCTGCTTGATATTGCCCAAGCCGCAGGTCAGCTTGGCATTTCTGGAAACGATAACATCCTGAAATTCACTGACACCATTGCCAAAATGGGAGTGGCAACTGACCTGGTGGGCGATGAAGCCGCTGTCACAATGGCACGCATCCTAAGCATTACAGGTGAAGCCGTTCAATCCGTCGATAAGCTCGGATCCACGCTGGTATTTCTCGGCAATGCGTCTTCAGCCACCGAAGCCGAAATTGCGCGCATGACGATTGAGCTGGCCAAGGCAACCGCTCAGTTCAATGTTTCCAGCGCAAACCTTGCGGGGCTTGGCACTGCGCTAAAAGAGTTTGGCCAGCAGCCCGAGCTTGCCCGTTCATCGATCCTGCGTACATTCCTGACACTTAAAAGCGCAACCGATGAAGGCGGTCAAAAGCTGCGTATCCTTGGCAAGCTGGCGGGTCAGACGGGCGAACAATTCGCCCAAGGCTTCGGTAAAGATGCGTTTGGCGCATTCATGAAATTCATCGAAGGCCTGCGCGGAGTGATTGAGCAAGGCGGCAATGCCGAGAAAGTGCTGGAAGCCCTTGGGCTAAATGGCACGGAGATCAACGCCGTGTTGCCTCTGCTTGCGGTGCGGTTCGATACGCTGAAGCAGCGGGTCAAGGAAGCAAACGAGGCATACATTGAAAACACTGCGCTGAATAAGGAAGCTGCGGTTGCTTTCACGACACTCGACAGCAAACTGACAGTCCTAAAGAACAACGTGCAGGATGCCACTCGGCGCATCGGCGCGCAGCTTGCACCCGCACTCTCCACGCTGGCCGATAAGCTGATTGTTTTTGCCAATAGCGGCTTTGCCGATGCCATTGGCGCAGGACTTGGCGCAGCCTTGCAGGTCATTGCCGATAATATCGGACTGATTACGGCTGCACTATCCGTCCTGGCGGCAGGGAAACTCTTAAGCATCTTCATAAATCTGAGCAAAGGGGCGCTTACGCTTGCAACCAACCTTCGCCTTGGTGCGCTGGAGGCCATTGCACAGGCAAGCGGCTTAACCCGTGCTCAGGCTGCGGCGAATCTCTACGTCACAGGCGCAACGGCGGTTGCCACGTCTTCCCGCAATGTGTCTCTGTGGACGCGCGCGGCAGCGATAGGCACTTTCGCGCTTAACACCGCACTGGGTTTGGTAGGGCTGAATCTTGCCACTGTCAGCGGTGTCTTCAGCCGTTTGAGCGCGGTCATGTCGTCAGCCGGTGGGCTGTTATTGCGCGTGGGCAATAGCATTGGCGCAGCGGTTGCGCCGTTTCTGACCATGAGCACCGTCACTGCGGCAGCGGGTATTGCTGTTCGCGGGTTGGCAGCGGCCTTTGGCATTCTTCTAAGCCCCATCGGTATCGTGGTGGCGGCAATCACTGGGCTTGTCCTGCTGTTCCAAAGCTACAAAGACGAAGTGGTGCAGATCGGCGAACTGAATGCCTCGGTCGGCAACATCCTTCAGGCAATCTGGAATGTGACGCTCACGCGCATCCGCGAGACGATTACAGGCTGGGTTGAGGGCGTGAAGCAAGCCTATAACGGCCTTTCCACCTATATCTCCGATCTATGGCAGCGCATCACTCAGGCGATTGGCGGATATATCGATAGCGCCATATCCTTTGTGTCCGAAGGTGTGGCAGCGATTGCCGAGCGGTTTAACTTTCTGCCTGAACCGGTGGTAGCAGTGTTCAGCAGTATCTATGAATCTATTCGTGGATTCTTCGAGCAAATCGTTACCTTCATTTCTGAAAAAATCGACGCGATTCTGGGCTTCTTCCGCAAGCTCAAAGAAGAAGCCATGTCCCTGTTTAACGACATCAAACAGGGATTAAGCGATGCGGTCGATTCCATCCCGAATCTGCTTGGCAAGGATGTGGTGAAAGAAGCTAACCGCTTGCAACAGCAATCCTCACCCGCAAGCAAAGCGCAAGAAGCGGTAAAAGGCGGCAAGGTTTCAGATACGCCGTTTGGTCCTGCATTGCCTGCACCGCCAAAGCGTAATGTGAGCCTCACTGAAATCAACGGCTTACTGGGCGGTAAAGGTTCAGGCAAAACAGGCGGCGGCGGATTGGCTGATCCTGCAATTCAAAAGCAGGAGCGGCTGAAGCAGCTCATCGAAGAAACGCTTACCCCGCAGGAACGCTACAACCGCGCCATTGAAGAGCTAAACAGCTTACAGCCTAAATCGGCAGAGGGCGTGGAAGCGGTACGCCGTAAAATGGCCGAGCTGACGCAGGAGCTACGCGATCAGGATCCTGTCTGGCGCGAAAACCAGCGTCTGGCAGAACAGTTCAAAGGTGACTTTGAAAACACCTTTAAGCGTGGGCTGGAAAGCGTCTTCCGTAAAGGTAAAGACGGTTTCAAGGATATGATGTCTGGCTTCAAAGACATGTATTTCAATATCCTGACTGAAATCACGGCGCGTCCCATACTGGAAGCATTGCTTGGCCAGAAGGAAACCATCTTCGGCGGTCGCAGCGGGGGCATTCTGTCTGACATCTTCGGGCAGATTGCTGGCGATAGCGGCGGCGGTGGCATCTTTGGCCAGATACTCGGCAAGCCTGCCAATGACAATAAACCTGGTGGGCCGTTCTCCACCATCTTCGTGCCTGACTATGGCAAAAAGCTGGGCGAAGACATGGCAGGACAGTTTGCCAAAGATAGTGCCGGTAGCACGGGCTTTCTTAGCAAGCTCGGTTCGATCTTCTCCAGCTCGGGCGAAGGCGGCGGATTTCTCAGTGGCATTCAAGGCATATTCCAGAGTTTCAGCAGCGGTATTGGCGGCATCTTCAGCCAGCTCGGTGGTGCACTGGGTGGCCTCTTTGGGTTTGGCGGCGGTGCTGGTGGCGGAGGCTTTGGCAGTATCCTGAGCCTTGCCGGTAGCTTTATCGGCAACAGTATTCTGCCTGGGTTTGGCTCCATCATCGGTAGCGTGTTCGGCGGCTTTTTTGCCGATGGCGGGAGAGTCCGTGCGGGCGTGCCAATCGTGGTGGGCGAACGTGGTCCTGAGCTATTCACCCCTTCAGTGAATGGCGAAATCATCCCGCATGAGAAAGTGCGGCGCATGATGGCAGTGAATGACAACATTGCCGGATTCATGGCCGATGGCGGACGTGTGCTCGCTGGTAATCGCTATGTCACGGGTGAGCGCGGGCGGGAATTATTCGTACCCGATGAGCTGCCCCGATTCAGCGGCACGCAGGAAAGCCAGCAGCCACAGCAGGAATCCCCCGTGGTCATCCACATGAACATCAGCACGCCTGATGCTCAAACCTTCCGCCGCAGCCAAGGGCAGATCATGACCGAGGCGGCACTGGCAATCAAGAAAGCACGGAGAAACATGTGAGCTTTGTCGAGATTCAATTTCCAGCCGACATTTCTTACGGCTCAAGCGGTGGGCCTACATTCTCCACCGATGTCATCGAGGCATTTAGCGGGTTCGAGCAGCGCAACATTAACTGGAGTGCCGCTCGCGCCCGCTACAATGTGGCGCATGGAGTGAAAACCCAAAGCCAGCTCGATGAGCTGATTGCGTTTTTCCGTGCGCGCCAAGGCAAGGCGATTGGCTTTCGCTTTAAGGACTGGACGGATTATCAGGCGGTTGCCCAGAACATCGGTACGGGCAACGGCTCACAAAACGTGTTTCAGCTGACGAAAAAATACACCAGCAGCGTAACGGTGACTCGCGTCATTAAGAAGCCCGTCAACAATAGCGCGCTCAAAATCTACCTCAATGCCGTTCTGCAATCATCGGGCTACACGGTGAATTACGCCACAGGCGCAGTGACATTCACTACCGCGCCTGGAAGCGGCGTTGCGGTCACCGCTGACTTTGAGTTCGACGTGCCAGTGCGCTTCGACACCGATCAGCTCGATGCGGCGATTGATGATTTCGGTACTCGCAGCTGGTCGGATATTCCGCTGGTGGAGGTACGCCTGTGAGACCCATCACACCTAATCTAACCGCGCATCTGCAAGGGGAAGTCACGACGCTTGCGACATGCTGGAAAATCACTCGCACGGATGGTGTGGTCAAAACCTTCACCGATCTGGATAGTGATATTGTTTTCGCCAGCCTGACCTACCTTTCCATAGCAGGGTTCACACCTTCGAGCGTTGAAACCAAGGATAACTTCTCCGTCGATAACGTCGAGGTGCAAGGCATGTTTCAGGCGGGCTACATTACCGCGCCTGACTTGCTGGCTGGCAAATATGATTTTGCCGAAGTTGAAATCTTCATCGTGAACTACCTCGATCTTTCGCAGGGCAGAATGCTACTGCGCCGGGGACGGCTTGGCGAAGTGACCATGCAGAAAGACACATTCATTGCCGAGCTGCGCGGGTTGGCAGAAAACCTTCAGCAAACCATCGGGGAGCTTTATCAACCATCCTGCCGCGCCATTTTGGGCGATAGCGAATGCAAGAAGGTGCTGACCAGCTTTACCTTCACAGGCACGGTGACCACTGTCACCAGCGGCCTGATCTTTACCAGTAACGCGCTAACGCAAGCCGCAGGATATTTCACTGGCGGTCAAATCACGTGGACTTCGGGCAACAATAACGGCCTCAAAATGGAAGTGAAAGAGTTTGCCAACAAGCAAGTGGTACTCGCACAAGCCATGCCCTACGCCATACAGGTCGGCAACATCTTCCAGATCATCGCTGGATGCGACAAAACGCATCAAACCTGCATCAGCAAGTTCAACAATATCATCAATTTTCGTGGTGAGCCGTTTGTCCCTGGCACAGATGCCATTAGCAAGACGGCTGGCACGATGGACAGATAGTTACACCATGCCAATCATTAGCAATCCGCCAAGCAGATAGAGCATTACAGCAACCAGCTTTTGAATAAAGCCAATCGTTACTTTCTTGAGAAAACGCGTTCCAATAAATACACCAAGAAAGGCCGCGAGCGTTGTGAATCCAATCAATCCGCTTTGTGATTGAATCAACAGCAGATCGAATGTCAGACCATAAACAATGATGCGTGAGGTATCCACCAATGCGGCAATCGCAGCGTTCGTAGCAACAAATGCCTCTTTACCCAACCCTGCTTTGATGAGGAAAGCACTGCGGAATGCACCTTGATGACCCGATAGGCCTCCAAAGAAACCACTCAAGATTCCACCCAAAGTGATGCTTGCGCGGTGGTTGGTGATGCGACCTAAGACAGGAAACAACTCAGCGGTAGCAAATACGATCAGCAGCAGTCCAGCGGCAAGTTTAACAGGGGTAATGACTCTTTCTTGCTCAAGCCAGCTATAGCTGGCAAGCGGATCTAAAACCGATAGATAATCCAACAAAACTGCGCCAGGGATTGCCGCAATCAAAGCGGGTAACCCAAAATTTATGAGAACCTTTTTGTTAATATGTTGCCACAGAAATCCCAGTTTGAAGAGATTGTTCAGCAAGTGAACAATAGCTGTGATTGCAACCGCCACCGGTATTGGAAAAAAGATTGCGACAACAGGCATCAGGATCGTGCCAAGACCAAATCCTGAAAACAACGTCAGCCCTGAAGCAATAAAGGCTGCAAACAATATGAAAAACCAATCCATCACACCAACATAGAGGGCTTTCGTGGAAATATCAAAGCGCGAGCAAATAGTTCTTCAGGCGCGCGGCTATCTCGGCACGCCGTTTCATCACCAAGGCCGATTAAAGGGTGTCGGCGTGGATTGCATCGGGCTGGTGGTCGGCGTGGCGGAAACACTCGGATTAACCGATGATAAAGGAATTCCGCTCGCCAGTTATGACCATGCTGATTATCCCCCTACTCCGGTGGGGGAGAGTCTAAAACGACCAGTTTCCCTACATTTATACGAATTACCCACGGCAGGGGAGTACCAGCCCGCTGACATATTATTGTTTCGGTTTCATCAGGATCCACAGCATGTCGGCATCGTTTCGCGGCTGCCTGACGGGGAGCTTGGTATCATCCACTGCTATGCCAGCATCGGCAAAGTGGTCGAGCATCGGCTGAATGACACATGGAAGCGGCTGATTGTCGCAGCCTTTCGATTTCCTCAGTTACTTACGGATTCAACATAACTCATGTCTAGCGTTCTTCCTGTTGTCGGTGCTGTTGGCGGATTTCTCATCGGTGGGCCGCAAGGCGCGGTGATCGGTTATGGCCTCGGTATGGGCGTGGCAGGTGCGTTCGGCGGCGGGAAAACCGTCAGGCTTCCTGATGTCGAAGGACCGCGTTTATCCGATTTACGCATCCAGACTTCCAATTACGGCAAGGTCATACCGGAAATTTTTGGTACGGCGCGGCTTTCAGGCAATGTCATCTGGGCGCGTCCTATCAGCGAAGTTCGTAAGGAAACCACTACATCCAGCACGCAAAGCGGGGGCAAAGGCGGTGGCGGTGGGCGTGTGACGCAGATGCAAACCAGCGTGTCCTATGAATACTTCGTCACTATGGCGATTGCCGTTTGCAAAGGGCCGATTGATGAAATCGTGCGTGTCTGGGCGGATGCCAAGGTGCTGGATGAAAACTTTTTGCAATCTGGTCAAGGCAAGTATCACGTCTATCTGGGTACGGAAACCCAAAACCCCGATACGATTATGGAAGGGTTTGAGGGGGTCGGAAAAACACCTGCTTTCCGTGGGCTTGCCTATGTGGTGATACAGGATTTTCCTCTGGCGCAGTTTGGCAACCGCATTCCTAACTTCACGTTTGAAGTAAGGCGCAGCGTTCGTTTCCAACCCGCCGTCGAAGATAAGGTGAAAGACATCATCCTGATTCCTGGTGCGGGCGAGTTTGTCTATGCGCCAAGCATTTACACCAAGCAGCTGGGCGAAGATACGGCGGGCGGCTTTGTTGCCAGTTCGGGCAAAGACCCAATCAACATGCACAATTTCAACAATGTGGCGGATGTAAAGCTATCGCTCGATCAGCTTCAGGCCACATTTCCAAACCTCGAATGGGTGGGGCTGGTCGTCACATGGTTTGCCACTTCCACGGATGCAGGCGCATGTACCATTGTTCCGAAAGTGGAGTTTGGCACGGCGGGCATTTCCATTGAGCCGCAGGATTGGTCAGTAGCAGGGCTAACCAGAGCAACCGCACAGCAAGTGTTGTTGTTTGGCGACGGAAAACCAACCTACGGCGGAACACCCAGTGATAAGTCAGTCGTGGATTTATGCGCCGAAATCAAATCACGCGGGTTGAAGGTTCTCTTCTATCCGATGATTTTCGTCGATCAGATCACGCCAACACCGAAGCCTTGGCGCGGGCGGATTACTCCTGCCAATCTGACGGACTGTAATAGCTGGTTCACCAAAACCAATGGCTTTAACGCCTTTATCCGTCACTATTCGCAGCTTCAGGTAGGCGGTGTCTATCTCAAGAACAATATCGATGCCTTCGTGATTGGCTCTGAGTTGGTGGGCATGACCAGCTACAGCAACACCACAGGCAATTTTCCTGCGGTAGGCCAGATAGTATCGCTTGCAGCACTGGTAAAAGCCGATGTCGGCGCAGCCGTTAAAACCACCTATGCCGCAGACTGGAGCGAGTATCACTCCACGGGCGGCTGGTTTAACTTGGATCCGCTTTGGGCTTCCTCCAGCATCGATTTTGTCGGCATCGACAGCTACTTCCCACTTACGCCTGATCTGCCTCAAAGCCAGATTACCGAAGCCAAAATCAAGGAATACTGGGAAAAAGGCGAAGGCTGGGACTATTTCTACGCCGATTCTGTCAATCGCACTGGGCTTACCAATTACACCGATGCAAAATACGCATGGAAAAACCTCGAATACTGGTGGTCAAATGTCCATGTGAACCCAAACAGTGTGCAAACTGCATGGACTTCCAAAATGAAGGAAGTCTGGTTCACGGAGTTTGGCTTTCCATCCGTTGACGGTGCGGCAAATCAGCCGAACGTCTTTTATGACCCAACATCCAGCGAATCCTTTTATCCTCGTGCCAGCAAGGGGCGTGTCGATTTTAAGGCGCAGCGTGAAGCCATAAATGCAACCCTCGATTATCTGCAAGCACGCAATGCCCTAAGTGGCAAAAGCGGTTTGGTGCCGCGTTCCTTCATCTGGACATGGGATGCGCGCCCGTTTTCTTTCTGGCCAGATCTGGGTAATGTCTGGGCGGATGCAATCCTTTGGAAAACTGGTCACTGGATCAACGGCAAGCTCGGCAATTCCACGCTCGGGGCTATCGTTGCCAAGCTACTGGAAAAGGTCGGACTCACGGCAAGTGATTATGATGTGAACCGTCTGACGGATACCGTGGATGGGTTCTTAGTCGCGCAAACCATCACCATTCGTGAAGCCTTAGAGCAGCTGCAATCAGCGTATTTCTTTGATTGCGTTGAATCGGACGGGCTGCTCAAGTTCATTAAGCGTGGTGGGCAGGAAACCGCGACTATCAGCGATCAGGACGTTATCCCGAACAGCAAAGACGGCAATGTGCGCGATCTGGTGGAAACGATCCGCAAGCATGAGCTGGATTTGCCGCAGCAGGTCAATGTCACCTACATCAACCGAGCCGCATTCTTCGATCCCGGCACGCAGCTTTCTCAGCGGCAAACCGTGAATGCGGTCAATAAGGTTGGGCTGAACCTGCCCGTGGTGATGACAGACCAGCAGGGCAAGACGATTGCCGATGTCACGCTCTACAATGCCTGGAATGAGCGCAATAACTACAAATTCAATGTGAGTGCGCGCTATTCCACCATCGAGCCCACCGACATTATCATCGTGAGTCAAAACGCGGTGCCAACTTCCATGCGGGTGCTTTCCACGCGCATCGAGCGCAACGGCCTGACGGAAGTCACGGCGGCTTCGGAAGACGTATCCACCTATGATTTCTACACACCGCCCGGTGAAACACCGCCTGTTGTCGAGCAAGGCACTGTTATACCCGGTACGCGGCTGGAGATGATTGATATTCCTCCACTGCCCAATGACATTGACCCAGTGGGCATTATGCGCGTTGCCGTAACTGCGCTCGGTGAAAACTGGAATGGCGCGGTCGTCTATCGCTCGGACGACGGCGGAGAAGCAGGAGGCAACAATTTTAACCTCCTGACTTCCTTGGTCAGTCAGGCAACGGTTGGCGGTGCATTAACGGTGCTGCCAGCTGGTCCTACGCATGTGTTTGATGTTGCCAGAACGGTGGAAGTGCTACTTGCCAGTGGCACGCTATCCAGCACTACTGAACTTGGCGTTCTCAACGGTGCCAATGCCGCATTACTTGGCAATGAGATCATCCAGTTTCAAACCGCCACGCTGATTGGTGCAAACCGTTACAGGCTATCCATGTTGCTGCGTGGGCGCGCAGGAACGGAGCACGAAGTTGGCACGCATGCTTTGGCAGAGCGATTCGTGCTGTTGTCTTCAAGTGTTGCCCGTATTGCCCTTCAGAACAATCTGATTGGCCTTGCGCGCTGGTATAAGGGGGTGAGCGTTGGCGATACGCTGGCGGTGACACCTGAGCAGGTTTTTACCTACACAGGGAAAACCCTGAAGCCGTTTTCACCCGTGATGATCACTGGTGTGCGCAACCTGACAGCCGCAAACGACTGGACAATCACATGGGTGCGGCGAACACGCGTTGGCGGCGAATGGCGCGACGGCGTAGATGTTCCGCTCTCAGAAGAAAGCGAGCGCTATGAAGTTGAAATCATGCAGGGCGTAACCGTCAAACGCACATTCACAGACATTACATCACCGAGCATCGTTTATACCGCCGAACAGCAAGTCACGGATTTCGGCGCAGTGCAAACTACCTTAAGCGTCAAAATCTACCAGATGTCAGCAGTCGTTGGACGCGGCACGCCCGGAATTGCAACGCTTTAATCAACAAACAATTCATCAAATGGAAAGCCAATGGCCAATACCACTGGACGATTACTACTGCCCTACATTGTGCAATCGCAGTCGCAAAAGGAAGTAACCCATAATCAGGCGCTAAACCTGCTTGATGTGTTACTTCAGGCGGTAGCGCAAGACGTAGGGCTGAATACTCCGCCTGGAAGCCCAACGGTCGGGCACTGCTGGGTGGTAGGTACTTCTCCAACGGGTGCGTGGGCAGGAAAAGCTGGCCAGATCGCTCAGGCGGTGGAAGGTGGCAGCTGGTATTTTGTCGCTCCCTTCAAGCGCCTACGGCTCTGGAATGAAGCCGCCGATGAATACTTCGTATATGACGGTTCGGCATGGGTGCCAGATAGCCTGCTGCTGAAAGAAACGGGCGAGTATTTGCGCGTTGAGCATAAAACTCAGGATGTGACTGTAAGCTCAGGGGCATTCGTCGATAGCACCATCTTTATTCCCGACCGTTCGATAGTGCTGACTGTGAATGTACGCGTAATGACTGCAATCACAGGCGCGACATCGTTTGGCGTAGGCGTGGCGGGTGACACCACCAAGTTCGGAAACTTTATCGGCATTGGCCTTGATTCCACGAATATCGGCATCATCGGGCCGACCGCCTATTATGCGAATACGCCCATACGTCTTACTGCCAATGGCGGTAATTTCACGGGCGGCGTGATCCGCACCACGATGCAGTATCTGAAACCACGTGGTCCTTGGACTTGGTAGCAGATCGTATCACCTAATCATCATTATTCTCAGAGGTTTTCATGGAACAGCAGCTTTTACAGCTCGGGGCTGGAGGGCTTTTCGCGCTTCTGGTTCTGCGCGAGGTATTCGGATTTCTCAAAGAGCGAGTGCGTTACACCCACAACGCCGCGCTCGAACAAATGGCTAAGGAAGTGCACGAGATGCACGAATGGCACGCTGTCACTGACGAGGACGGTGTGAAAGTCTGGTACATCCGCCGCTCGCTTGAAAACACTCTGGATAAGCTCTCACACACCCTCGATGCCCAAACGCAGCTCCTGAAAGAGATGGTGCTGATCCTCAAAGACACACGCAACGAAATGGACGCGGTGATTCGCGAAACCCGTGAGATACACCGTGAAATCCGTAACGAACATCGAAAGGCAGGCTAATCCTATGAAAACCAATCCAGAAGCAATCAGCCTCATTAAAGAATTCGAGGGGCTGAAACTCAAACCCTATGCCGATCTTGGCGGTAAAATGACCATCGGCTGGGGGCATCTCATTAAGCCGGGGGAGCGTTTTAGCTCCATCACCACGGCACAAGCGGAGGCGATATTCCAAAAGGATCTGCTGGATGCGGAAAGAGTTGTTACCCGCAAGGTACGCGTAAAACTCACCAATAATCAGTTTTCCGCGCTCGTCGCGCTGGCGTTTAATATCCCGAAAGCCTTTGGCAATACCACGCTGGTGGAAGTGCTGAATGCTCTGCGTTTTGATGATACCCCGGAACAGATGCTGCGCTGGCATCGTATGGGAAAAAAACCCGTGAAGGGATTGATCCGCCGTCGTGCCGCAGAAGCCATGCTGTTTGTATCCTAAGGACTTGTAATGGCACAATTCGCAGATTTAAGTGAAGTCATCAATCGCATGACGGGTGGAAACTCAGGAAACCCTGAGAATCTGTTTGTGTGGATTGATAACCGCATTGATAGCGCGGCAGCCAATGCCACGGTTGCAGGCCGCATGTCATCGCTCTGGCAGTATAATTCCAGCATGGGCGGATCGGGTGCTGTTCCCACCGCCGCCGCCATTCCCGATAACACCACACGCGGCGGGTTGATGCAGGCCAACCCCTCGGGTGGCCGTGAAAAGTGGTTACTCGGCAATGGCATGACATGCAGCGCAGCGGGTGCGGTACTGCTTTATGACAGGCTGCTGCATAACGGTGGGCTTTCGGGCATTGTCACTACGGCGCAAACAGTCGGCGGCACGCTCACTCGCAACACAGGCGGCATAGGCAACCAGATATGGATAGAGATTTACGCCCTTATTGGTGCGACTTCCCGCACCATCACTGCATCCTATACCAATCAGGACGGCGTATCTGGCCGCACGACAAAACCCGCCTTGATAGGTGCAACGGGCTATCGTGAAGCGCAACGCCTCATCATGCTCCCATTGCAGGACGGTGATACGGGCGTGCAGGCTGTTGATTCTGTCACGCTTTCAGCAAGCACGGGAACGGCTGGAAACTTCGGCGTGGTGATCGCCAAACCACTAGGGCTTGGCCTGATTCCTGGAGCAGGCACAGGCTATTGGCGTGATTATCTGACGGGATTACCTGGGCTTCCCAAAATAGACACCGATGCCTGCCTTGCGCTCGCATTCATGGCCAACAGCACGGCTGCACCGCAAATCATGTTCGCCGCTGGCTTTGCGGAGAGGTAGTTATGGCACTGGCAGATTATCAGGCATTGAAAGATGCGATTGAGAAAGGAAAGCAATATCTCTTCACCAAGAATTCGCAAACTGCCACCTCCACCAAACTAACCAGCCTATGGCTCACCACGCCTGATGCTGGCGCAATCCCTTCCACTCCAGCAGCGTGCAATGCGGATACGGTGGGGGCGTTGTTTTCTGAGCCGAAATTAACCAACCTCACCAAATCCTACCATCTGGCTCAGGCTGAGGCAGGATGCTTTACTACGTCTAACAGTTCACTATGGCTGATTGATCGCTTGTGTCATCAGGGCGGCTTGTCAGGAACAGCAACTGCAACCCAGACCACGAATCTGCCCACGGCAGCACTTACGCGCTACACGGACGGCGTGGGTGTCATGGCCGCCATAGAGATTTACGCAGCCATCGGCACGCTCGCGCAAACTGCCACGGTTTCCTATACCAATCAGGCAGGTGTGGCTGGGCGCACGAGTAAGCCCGTAGTGATTGGCGCAACAAACGATAACGCGCTCGGGCGGTTCATACCGATACCGTTGCAGGATGATGATATTGGCGTTCGTTCGGTGGAATCCGTAACGCCTTCATCATCCACCGCCACGGCTGGCAATTATGGCATCACGCTATTCAAGCCACTGATGCTTCTGCCCAATCTCGCCGTGGGCATTCATGCGATCCAGCAGCGTTGCATGAATCCGTTTCTCGGCGGGTTCGGCGGAAGCCCTATCATTGACGATGCCGCCTGTTTGCAGCTTCTAGCCGTGGCCAATACCAGCTCAGTAGGAATCGTGCATGGAGCGTTTCACTTAGCGGAGGCATAACATGCGTTTTGGCTCACGAAATTTACTCTTTGATGGAGCGCAGGTTGAAACTGGCAGTATTCCGCTTGAGGCAACGGGTTCACTAGTTGCCAGTGATATGTCACCGGTATGGAATAGCCTATCGCTTGTTTTCCAAGCGCTAACGCCGCAATGGAATACGCTATCCAGCATTCTCTCAGAAGAGGCCTTGCAGTGGCATTTGCTGGCCTCAGCCACTGAATCAAGTGATGTGCGCTGGAATCTCCTAAGCAATGCGGGCAAAAACCTTGATACGCGCTTCCATATCATCCAGAGCGTTTTTGCGAGTGCAGATTGCCGTTGGAACACGATTGCCTCCATCGGCATAGCCGCAGACCTTCGCTTTCATCTGCTTCAGGCTGCGATCTCTCAATCATCAATCCAGTGGAACCTTCTGGCTGCAACGACAAATCAGGCCGAAATCCGCTATGATGTATTGCAGCAGGTGCTGACATCCTCAGATGCGCGCTGGAATATCACCGCACTGGTGTCATCACTGGAAACAGCAGTATGGAACCTGAGCGAGAGCGTTGCGCGGGCGATTGATTATCGCTGGAACGCCTTACAATCGGTTATCAGCCCATCGCGATACGACTGGAATATTCACACACTGACCGGCAAGAATCTGGATACGCGCTGGAATGCTGTCGCACTGGCTGCGAATAACCTGATTGCTCAATGGAACGGGCTTCAGGGCGTGATCCAGCAGTTGAACCTGTCATGGGATGCGCGCCAGCATATTATGCAGCAGCTGGCTACACAATGGCACACACTGAATGCGATTGCGCATCAGCTCGAAACACTCTGGCAAATTGAGCAGATTGCCGCTTCCAACAATGACCTGCGTTGGCACATCAATATCGGCCAGATCATAACCCCAGCCGATCGCACGCTCAACATTCAGGAGCGTGAGGCGTTGCTTCATATTCTGGCTTCAGAGCGTTCTCATGCCGTTCCTGTCAGGCAAGCGTCGAGCAGCCTGAGCGCTGAGCCGCGCATTGTGACCATTTTGCCAGAAAGCCGAACCATCCACTAATTGACAACACGGAGCTTCACTATGCCCATTACATCGACCGATCTGAAATTTCACCTGAGCGGTGGAGCCGCTAACTCTGACCCCAATGCGGCACTCGGCGGCGCAATAAGCACCACACAAATCGTGGATGCCACGGTTGCCAACCTGTTTGACAATGTCAGCAGCGCGGAATCGGCGGCGGGTGATACGGAGTATCGCTGCTTCTACGTCAAGAACACGCATGCGACCCTGACGCTGCAAGCGGCCAAAGTCTATATCCAGACGAATACCCCAAGTGCTGACACCTCTGCTGAGATTGGCCTTGGCACATCTGCGGTGAACGGTACGGAACAGACGGTTGCCAATGAATCCACTGCGCCAAGCGCGGTGACATTCTCATCGGCGGCAGGATCAGGCAATGCGCTCTCGATTGGAAACATCCCAGCTGGTCAACATAAGGCAATCTGGCTGAAACGCATCGTGAATGCCGCCGCCGCTGCGTATAACTCCGATTCCGTCATCATCCGGGTTGAAGGTGATACTGCCGCATAAAGAGGGTTTCATGGCACTACCAACACGTTTTTCCAAAAGTCCGGCAGAACTGCTGGATTACAAAATTGATTATGGCACCGAGCTGGCTCAAACAGGCGACACAATACAAACCAGCCTGTGGATCGTGCCCAGCAACAGCGTGGATGCTCCTGGCAATGCTTCTATCGCGCTGGCGGATAATGTCGCAGTTAGCGAAGACCCAGTTTCGCCAAGCCCTACGTTCACACAGGGAGGCACGGCAAAAACCACCACGACAGTCACCATCTTTCTGTCAGGTGGCACACTTGGCAATGTGTACCGCGTGCAGAACCGTGCCACCACACTTCAAGGACGAAAATACAGCCGCATTATCGAAGTTGTCATAGAGTCCAAGTACGCTTGAGCAAGCAAGCGTCACTACTCCGCCCCGAGCCGAAAGGTTCGGGGCTTTTTTTTATAATTCTTTTTTTGCTGATTGAATAATCCGCCACGCGCCAGATACAGACAACCAGCCGAGAATGGCGGCGACGATAATATCTGGCCAGATGGTACTGGAGGCGAACACGCCAGCGGCGGCGATCATCACGGCGATATTGCCAATGGCATCGTTGCGGCTGCATATCCATACGGATTCGCGGTTGCTGTCACCGCCACGGTATTTGTAGAGCAGCACCGCGCAGCCGACATTGACCGCCAGTGCAATCACACTGATAGCGCCCATAATGAGGGGTTTTGGCATTTCTGGCTGTAGTGCGTGGTCGAGTGTTTCAAACGCCACCCACAGCCCCACCAAGCCCAAGGAAACGCCTTTGAATAGCGAGGCCTTGGCACGCTGGCGAAGTGATTGATCCAGCACATAGAGGCTGATGCCATAGTTAGCGGCATCGGAGAGAAAATCTGCGCTATTCGCCAGAAGGGATACAGAATGCGCGGCGTAGCTTGCCACCATCTGCGCCACAAACATCACCGCGTTGGCAATCAAACATATCCACAGCACCTTGCGGTATTCTGTCGATACGCCTGATTGCCCGCTTTCATTACAATGATCGTGGCAGAAACTCACAGTTTCTGACCCGTCATTTCCTTGCAGATATGCGCGATGCGGTCTGCATGTTCAGCCCAGCCTTTACCTTCCTTTTGCTTCTTAGCAGCGACTTTGGTGGCGCATGCTGTAGCCAGCTCTTTCGGCAGCAGTTTTTCTTCCGCATCCGCCGTGGTGAGGTCGTCCATCTGGCGGCAGAGTGACTTCACTTCCGTTATCTCAGGCGTGCGCTTCAAGCGTTGACGTTGCTGTGTTCCGTGCCGCCCTGTGGTGCGAACCTTCTGCAAGCTGGCTGGCCATTCTGCTTCATTCAGGCACGCAAGCCGCAGCGTTTCTTTGCGATCTGCTGCGTCAGAGGTTTCAGAAAGTTTCTGGTCAAGTGTTTTGGGTGGTTGCGATGCACAGGCACTCAGTGCCAGTGCAGTAGCGGCTAATATCATCCATGTTTTCATTGTTTTCTCCGTGGTTAAAATCCCCCTCCGCCCGAAGGCGGAGGGGTAAGTTCATCTATCTGTTTCCGTAGTGTTTCTGCACATAGCCGCCAAGTTCATGGCTATAGACACACCCTTTACCGCAAGGATACTGCGATACTTTGGGCGTTGCAGCGGCATCAGACATTTGGCGTTCGCCACGCGCTGGGCTGGAATCAGGATTTTTCTTGTTCCAGTATTCCCAGCTACGTTCCACACGCGCCTGCTGAGGCGATACAGGATAATCACGCGCCACCGCAGCAGAGCTTACGGATAGCACGGCAACACCAGATAAAATCAGGCTTTTTAGTAGCATTTTCATACTTTCTCCTTAGAATGGTTAAACATTCCTGACGAAACCCGTCAGGTTTGGGGAGCGCGGCGGGAAGGTCATGTCGCTAAACTTGTTCCTTCCCGTCGCACCTACGATCAAAAGCACCATGCCTCTGACCGTATTCATTTACTGGCCTTTGCTTTTTGCATCGGATTTCCCAGCTTTTTCCTTATCATAATCGTGACCGTCGCCCTCTTTATGGTCATGATGATCGCCCTCTTTATGGCCTTCATGCTTGCCATGATCTTTATGGTCACCGTTTTTGTGTTCGTGCTTTTCCATTTTCTTGCCATCTTCGGCTTTATGCTCACCTGCCATCGCTGGTGCGGCAGTGCCAATCACCAGCGCGAGGGCAGATGCAGCAAACAGGGATTTTAGCTCGGTCATAGAGTCTCCTTTAGGGTTGGTTGAAAAAATCACAGTTCCTCCTTTGCCAGCAGGTCGCGGGCAAGGTTGAACCGTTTGTAAATGGCGGGAAGCACCAGCAACGTAAGGATGGTTGCGGTAATCAACCCGCCGATCACCACTGTTGCCAGTGGTTTTTGTACTTCCGCGCCAGCACCTGTGGCAATCGCCATCGGCACGAAGCCCAAGGAAGCAACGAGTGCCGTCATCAGGACGGGGCGGAAGCGGGAAAGCGCACCTTCGATGATGGCTGTGTTCGCCTCGATGCCTTCGCGCACCAGCTGGTTGATGCGGGTAATCATCACCAGCCCGTTCAGCACGGCCACGCCCGAAAGCGCAATCAAGCCCACCGCTGCCGAGATAGAGAACGGCATCCCGCGCAGCCAAAGGGTGATAATGCCGCCCGTGAGTGCCAGCGGTACGCCAGAGAACACCAGCAGAGCTTGCTTCACAGAACCAAGCGCGGTGAACAGCAGCAGGAAAATCATGAAGAAGCAGGCTGGCACAACAACACCAAGCCGCGCTTTGGCTTCTTCAAGGTTTTTGAACTGCCCACCCCATTCCAGCCAGTAGCCAGCGGGGATTTGCACTTTGCTATCAATCGCGGCCTGAGCATCCTTCACAAATGAACCGATGTCGCGTCCGCGCACGTTGGCTTGTACCACCACGCGGCGCTTACCGTTTTCACGGCTGATCTGGTTTGGTCCGTCCGTCACTTCCAGCTTCGCCACTTGCTTTAGAGGGATATAGGCTGGGCGAGTGTGCGGCTGGCCACCGATGCGGTCTGACATATTATCGTCATCCATAGGCAGCAGCACGGGCAGGTTTTCCAACACCGTTAAATCCTGCCGCATGGAATCGGGCATGCGCACCAGAATATCAAAGCGGCGATCCCCTTGAAACACCAAGCCAGCCTCGCGGCCACCTACGGCAATCGCGAGTACGTCCAGCACATCGCTGACATTCAGGCCGTAACGGGCAATGGCGTTTTTATCCAGCTTCACTTCCAGCATGGGAAGGCCGCTGGTTTGCTCCATCTTCACATCCGCACTGCCCTCAACAGACTTTAGCGTTTGCACCAGCTGGGCTGCGGTTTTCTCCATTACGCCGAAATCATCGCCGTAGATCTTCACCGCCACATCCGAGCGCACACCTGAAATCAGTTCGTTGAAGCGCATCTGAATCGGTTGGGTGAATTCGTAGTTGTTCCCTGGAACGTCAGACACAGCTTTGTTGATTTTCGCAATGATTTCTGACTTTTCGATACTGGAATCAGGCCACTGGTCTTTGTCTTTCAGAATAATAAATGTGTCCGATACGTTAGGTGGCATCGGGTCAGCGGCCATTTCCGCCGTGCCCGTTTTGGAGAATACAAACTCCACTTCTGGCACGCTGCTAACGGCTTTTTCCACGGCAAACTGCAATTCCTGCGACTGCGTGAGCGAGGTGGAAGGAATCCGCATGGCGTGCATGGCAATGTCTTTTTCATCGAGCGTCGGAATGAATTCCTGCCCCATCGTGGAAAACAACACGAGAGAGAGCACAAAACCACCTGTGGCCGCACCGATGATTTTTAGCGGCGCACGCAATGCCCAATGTAAGGCGGGTTCATACCAGCCTTTGGTTTTATGGATGATGCGGCTTTCTTTTTCCTCCACCTTGCCTTTCACAAAAATGGCAATCATGGCGGGAACAAAAGTAAGCGATAACACAAACGCGGCGATCAGGGCAAAAATCACCGTCATCGCCATCGGCTCGAACATCTTGCCTTCCACACCGCTGAAGGTCAGCAGCGGGATATACACCATAATAATAATCGCCTGACCAAACACGGAAGGCTGAATCATTTCTCGGCTGGCCACCATTACTTCATGCAATCGTTCTTGCAGGGTGAGCATTCGGCCTTCATGGTGCTGGCGGTGCGCCAAGCGGCTCAAGACATTCTCGGTGATAATCACTGCGCCATCGACGATCAGCCCGAAATCAAGCGCACCAAGACTCATCAAGTTGCCGCTGATGCCAGCGCGAATCATCCCCATGCTGGTCATCAACATGGAAAGCGGGATAACGAGCGCGGTAATCAACGCAGCGCGGAAGTTGCCCAGCAGCAAAAACAGTATCACGATGACGAGCAGTGCGCCTTCAGCCAAGTTTTTCTGAACCGTACCGATGGTACGATCCACCAGCTTGGTGCGGTTCAGCACCGTTTTGGCGTGGATGCCTTCGGGCAGTGATTTGTTGATTTCCGTGATTTTCTCATCCACGGCTTGCGATACGGTGCGGCTATTCTCGCCAATCAGCATCAGTGCTGTGCCAACCACCACCTCGTAGCCGTTTTCAGAAGCCGAACCCGTGCGGAGTTCTTTACCGATGCCTACGGTCGCAATGTCCTTCAGGTAAATGGTGATGCCGCCACGGTTGGCCACCACAATATTGCCGATCTGCTCGGCATTCTCGATACGCCCATCTGCACGCACCACATAGGCTTCGCCGCTGCGTTCGATATAGCCAGCACCAATGCTGGTATTATTGCGCTCCAGCACATTCACCACATCCGAGAAACTTAAACCCAAAGCCACCAGCTTTTCAGGGTTAGGCTGCACATGGTACTGCTTCACATAGCCGCCAATGGCATCGACACCCGCCACACCTTTCACACCTTTCAGCTGAGGGCGGATAATCCAGTCCTGCACCGTGCGAAGGTAGGAGGCTAATTCTACATCCGAGTTCATGCGCTGGCCTTCGGGTGTGAGGTAGCTGCCATCGGATTGCCAGCCAGCCTTGCCATCTTTTATGTCTGCGCCTTTGCCGCGTGGATGTTCATATTCCACCGTCCACATGTAAATCTCACCAAGGCCAGTCGAGATCGCGCCCATCTTCGGGTCAACGCCTTCGGGCAGGCTTTCTTTTGCTTCGGCAATGCGCTCATTCACCTGAGCGCGGGCAAAGTAAATATCTACGTCATCGCGGAATACAGCCGTTACCTGAGAGAATCCGTTGCGCGAAATCGAGCGTGTATATTCAA
>JBEBHV010000211.1:0-3428 GCA_040080715.1 Rickettsiales bacterium
CTCATACCCGTCAAATCTTTTATGATTTGTTCTAATTTTTCATTGTTTTTGAATGTTTCCTTTATACCAGATATAAGTTTCTCTATTTCTTGCGTTTTCTCGTTATACTCTTGGTTTTTAATGAATATATCAAAACTATTGTTGATTACTTCACTTTGCTTAAAAACAAACTGGTTTATGTAGGTATCATTGAAAATAGAAACCGATTTTATGGCTTCTGCACCTTCTATTGAAGGCTGTAAATCCGCTTTATTTTCTTTTCCAAGATGTTTGAAGGGGGTTAATTCTTTTAGAGTTTTATCATTTTTCACATATAATTCTATTGCTTTGGCAATGGTGCTTTTTCCTGTTCCGTTTATGCCATATTTGATATTTAGCCTGTTTTCTTCAATTTTTATTTTAGCATTATCAATGCTATTACAGTTTCTAATTATCAATTCCATTGTGATTTTTCCTTATAGTTTTTAGAAAGTATGCTGTTAATTATAACCTATAAATCGTAGCCAAACTCACGCCTAGTAATTTTGCTACTTCTTTTGCACCCTTTCCCTGTTCTATCAATTCTTTGGCGTGGTGTATCTGTTGGGGCGAGAGCTTAGGCTTGCGCCCCATCTTCACGCCGCGAGACATTGCCGCCGCCCTACCCGCTTTTGTACGTTCCTTGATAAGTGAGCGTTCCAGTTCTGCCAGCACCCCCACCATTTGCCACATAGCCCGCCCTGTAGGGGTGGTGGTGTCTATGGATTCAGTGAGAGAGCAAAACCCTACCCCCTGCCCCTGTAAATCATCCATGAGCATGATTAAATCACGCAGCGACCGCCCTAGCCTATCCATTTTCCAAACAGTCAGCACATCATCCGCACTAAGAAATTCTAGGCATTTTTTAAGTTGTGGACGCTTCGTTGTCGCCCCACTGGCTTTGTCGGTAAAAATCTTCTCACACCCCGCCGCCTTGAGCGCGGCAAGTTGCAAGTCAGGGTTTTGCTCTTCCGTAGATACGCGACAATAACCGATTTTCATTGTGATACTTTTGAGATTGATTTATGAGAATTGTAAATCATTGTTTTTGCAGATGCAAAATATATTCTCATAATTCTTGAATTTTGAGAAAAATTAGCATTTTAGGATTGGCTTATTATAAGAATTTCCTTTAATGCACCTTATCGCACCTAAAAAAACACTATTATTAGGTGCGATAAGGTGCTATATGGTGCAAGTAGAAATTTAATCACCATTTAAGGCAAGTACCAATATGCTATCTTTTGTCCCGTCCCATAATCTTGAGAAAGCTCTAAAAGAGCTTCAATCCAAGCTCATTCCGTTGGCAAATTTACTTTCCGTTATGGAAGATGAAGAGAAGGCGTATTTGCATAAATGCGCCATGATTAGCACTATTGGCGCATCTACCCGTATTGAAAATGCAGTTTTAACGGATGCTGAAATAGAGTGGGTTGATACTACGCTTACGGCGGATGCTAAAACCACAGCTTTTGAGGAGCATAAAGAATTTATTATAGATAAGCTGTCTAAAGACCGTGAACGCAGCATTGAAGAAGTTGTTGGATGTAGGGAGGTGTTAAGCCTGATTTATCTTCAGGGAGATAATATGTTTCCCCTGACGGAATCTTCTGTTCGTGGGCTGCATAATTCCTTACTTGCTTATTATCCTGCTGCTTCTAATTACGCTGGAGGATACAAAACGGCTGCGAATAGAGTGATTTCTGTCAATCATGCTACTGGAGAACAGCAAACAGTTCTTGAGCCAGCACCCGCAGGGACGGTTACAGAATTAGCTATGCGTGATTTAATTGATTGGTACAATAACATCATACGGGAGCATCACTGGTCTATATTGGTTGCTACAGAATTCGTATTTAGGTTTTTAGCAATTCATCCGTTTCAAGATGGCAATGGACGACTTGGTCGCGCTCTTTTCCTTCTGGCATTGATGCAGGGAGATGATGCGGTTTTGCGCCAAGTGGTGCGTTATGTTTCTATTGACCGCCAGATTGAACGCCATAGAGCAATATATTACAGCACCCTAAGACAAGCGTCTGATGGACAATATCGCACGGATGCTTCTGATTATCTATTAGAACCACTTGCTTGGTTTTTTGTGAAAATGCTCAATTTGGCAATAGAAGATGTTGGGATACTGCGGAAGCGATACGCAGCATTGCAGCGTCTTTCTGAAAGTGCCGTTTTAGTATTGGCTTGCTTCAAGTCATCGCCAGAAAAGCGATTGCAGCTTGCCGATATTATGGCGGAAACTGGACTGGTACGAAGGACAACACAAAATGCACTGGTAAGCCTTACCAAAGCTGGATTTTTACATCGGCTCGGTGCTGGTGCAGCAAGCCGCTATCAATTGATATTTTGAATTGGGAGAATAAACCATGCCTAAAGGAACAACATTACAAGAGTACGCAGAACAATATTTTATACAGCATCCAGAGGAGATTGAAGATTTTCTGAAAGAAAGTTTTGAGGAATATGCCAAGGATGGCAATAGTGCTGCCCTGCTCTCGCAACTGCGGGTTATTGCCCGCGTTAAGTTTGTTCATCCATCAAAATAGATTCAAAGGATGCAGATAATGACAAAAGAGAAAGTAGAGCAGAATGATTGGTTATCAGCCGAAGAAAAGGCAAAGCGGATAACTCAAGCAAAGGCGTTAAGGAAGAAAGCTAAGAATGGTGGCTTACGCTTTAATGCGTATTTGCCGCCGCTGTTACACAACCACCAGAGCTA
Source organism: Rickettsiales bacterium (assembly GCA_040080715.1). Lineage (GTDB taxonomy): Bacteria > Pseudomonadota > Alphaproteobacteria > Rickettsiales > SXRF01 > SXRF01. The sequence goes on from JBEBHV010000211.1 coordinate 2,750, forward strand.
TATGCACCCAGCTTAATATACGCCAAATAGCGACCGTTGGTGGGGCTGGCAGACAATGGCATATAGAGGGAGTACGCATAAAGTGCTCAAACGTATATAAACTGTACTAGTTAATGCGTAAAGTCTCATTGAATTGGTATTGAAATATTATTAAAATCTTTATGACTTCCATTTACAATAAATGCATTTGTGCCAGCACAATATGTAGTGTGATCATGAGTTGGCAAGTCAGCAGTAAATGTTCTTTCTACACCATCAATAGTACATTTTAATGAAATTTCACAAAAACCTATCCAATTAAGTCTAGACATTTCTGATACAACTCCTGAAATTTTGTTAGGAATACGCGTATTTATTAGAACCCTATCTTTAAGGGTATATTCTCTTATATTTCGAAAAATTCCAAGTGTTTCTGCATTAATTCCACGGTCAAATATTGTGTCTGCATAATCATCAAAGATAGTTTCACCATTAAGTAGTAAGTTAAGTTTATATCTTTCATTGTTATTATGATCATCCAATGTTCCTCTTATATATACATAACAAGATAACTCTGCAGGAATTGGAATAACTGGAGCTGGCATTACTATATCAAAAGTTTGCTTATTTGTAAGTATACTAATTATATCTTCTTCATTTTTACTTTCATCATTTTTAGTGCATGTGATTGAAACATTGT
>JBEBHV010000025.1:0-14489 GCA_040080715.1 Rickettsiales bacterium
ATTTATATAAATATAATCAATACACAGTTTTTCTGATAGTCCGAACAAAATTTAAATAGGTCGGTATGCCCGCCAACGCCTTCTGCTCATAGCGGGTGGAAATCCATTCCGCAGGCGGATTAAGCCAGTCATCACAGGTCTTAGCCAGCCATTTAAAATTCTTGTTAGCAAGCAATCTTTCCAGCATCCAAGTGGCATAATCCGCACTATCAGTTGCCAGCCGTAACTCCGCTCCAGCCTTCATCACCCGCGCAAGCGAATCCAAAAATTCTGCCGAAATAATTCGCCGTTTATGGTGACGGGTTTTCGGCCACGGATCAGGATATAAAATAAACACCCGCTCAAGAGAATTATCGGGCAGTAAATTTATCAGATCGCGAGCGTCATCGCTATAAATTCTGATATTGGAAAGCTTATGTTCCTCGATATGGGAAAGCAGACCAGCTATGCCGTTCACATAAGGCTCACAGCCAATGAACTGCACTTCAGGATGCAGCCCCGCCTGATACGCGAGATGCTCACCACCGCCAAAACCTATCTCTAGCCAAGTTCGGGATTCGGGATTCGAGATTAGGGATTCGGGAAGGGAGATTTGCAAGCTCGGAAGCAGCGTATCAAACAGTCCCTGCTTAGTCGGGCGTAGACTACGCCCCTTGCGCCTGCCAAACGAGCGGAGAGGTTGAGTTTCATTAGACATATTGACAAACGTACGCTTTTATGTACAATTAAAGGATAAAGGAGAAAATCATGTATACCATAACCGCAAGTGAAGCTAGAGCAAATATATTTCGCCTGATGGAACAAATTGCTAAAAATCACGAACCAATGATGGTTACGGGAAAACACGCAAATGTAGTGATGATTTCAGAAGAAGATTGGCGCGGGATACAAGAAACCATTTATCTTTCATCAATTCCCGGAATGGTGGAATCAATAGTGGAAGGTGCGAAAACTCCTATAGAAGACTGCATTCCTATAGAAGACCTGAAATGGTAAACTATTCTATTGTTGTCACTAAACAGGCAGCTAAGGAATCAAAAAATCTGGTCTCTGCTGGTCTTAAACAAAAAGTTGATTCATTGTTAAAAATTATAGCAGAAGACCCTTTCGCCCCATATCCTACTTATGAAAAACTTAGCGGAGAAATGAAGGGCTATTATTCCCGCCGCATCAATATCCAGCACCGTTTGGTTTATCAGGTTTTTGAAGAAGAAAAAATCGTAAAAATCCTGCGGATGTGGACGCATTATGAGTAAATTCACTATTTAAAATAATCCTTCAATGCCTCAACCAGATCGGTTTTTTCCCATGAAAAACCGCCGTCTTTATCCGGAGTTCTGCCGAAATGCCCATAAGCTGCCGTGCGCGCATAGATCGGACGGTTAAGCTTAAGATGGGTACGGATTCCGCGTGGCGACAAATCCACCAGTTCCTGCAGAACACTCTCTAATTTCCCATCATCAGCCTTTCCGGTACCTGCGGTGCTGACATAAAATGATAATGGTTTGGAAACCCCAATCGCGTAAGAAATCTGGATAGTGCAACGCTGGGCAATTCCCGCTGCCACCACGTTTTTAGCAAGATAGCGCGCCATATAGGCAGCCGAGCGGTCAACTTTCGTTGGATCTTTGCCAGAAAATGCACCACCGCCATGTGGTGCTGCACCACCATAAGTATCCACAATAATTTTACGCCCGGTCAAGCCGCAATCTCCGTCAGGGCCACCAATAACAAACTGCCCGGTCGGGTTCACATAAAATTCCGCCTCGTCACACATCCAGCCCTTAGGCAGTGCGGTCAAAACCTGTGGACGCACGATCTCGCGCACATCTTTTTGCGATAACCCTTCAGCATGCTGGGTAGAAACTACAATCGAAGTTGCTTTTACTGGCTTGCCTTTTTCGTAAAGCAGCGATACCTGACTTTTCGCATCAGGCCCCAGACCTTTTTCCTTGCCGCTATGGCGCACGTCCGCCAGATTTTGCAATATACGGTGCGACAAATGAATAGGCGCAGGCATCAGCGTTTCGGTTTCGTTGCAGGCAAAGCCGAACATAATGCCCTGATCCCCTGCCCCTTCGTCTTTATTTTCGCCGGAATCCACACCCATAGCAATGTCAGTCGACTGGCTATGCAGATGCACATACACATCCAGATTATCGGCATGGAAACCTTCCTGCAAATAGCCAATTTCGCGCACTTTATCACGAGCTAATTTTTCAATCGCCGCTTTGGTAAGATCCGCGCCCCGCGTTTCCCCGGCAATCACAATAGTATTGGTGGTAGCCAGCGTTTCGCATGCTACCCGCGCCTCTGGGTTTATGGCAAGCATAGCATCAACCACTGCATCAGAAATCTGGTCGCAAACCTTATCAGGATGCCCTTCCGCTACTGATTCACTGGTAAAAACATAATCGCTGCGACTGGCAAATTGACTGGACATGGCAAGACTCCCCATAAATTTCTTATTACAAAGCAGCATGGGGATTTGAGAAATATCTATTGTGCAGGAAACACAACGATAGCTTAGTCCATTTTTTATAAAGAAACCGTTGTTTCTTAAGGTGGTTGTCAAGCAACCCAAATCCCCACCTGTAAACTAGGGGTAAACTAAACTTTGGAAATCAGATGTCAAGCAAAATTCCACGCAAACGCGGTATCGGCTGTCCGCCTAACTACGTAACTACAAACTAACTTTAATCAACAAGGGTTTTGTTATCAGCAACAGCACGCAGCAAATCTGCAAGGCGTTTACGCACAACAGGCTCTTTGATACGCTTGAATGATTTCATCATTTCCAGAGATTCGCGGTCTGATGCCTTGTTATCATGGTCGAACTGGGCAGCCGGCATTTCCGCAAAACCACTGGTCACGTTATGAACAGTAATATTCTGATCAATGCCCTCAAAGAAATAAGCAACAGGAACATTCATAAAACGTGCGAATTCATACAAACGGCGTGCGTTCATTGCATTGCTGCCTTTTTCGTATTTCTGCACCTGCTGGAAAGTTATTCCAACTGCCTTAGCTACTGATTCCTGGCTAAGTCCCATTATGGTACGTCTTTGTTTAAGGCGTTTGCCAACATATCCGTCAATGTCGTGTTTTGTCATATAAATACTATGTACGTTATTTTGTGTTTGGTTGAATTTATTATAATATTCATCAAATTTATACTGTAACTTTTCGCATAAAAAATAGAATTTGCAAGTGGAAATAATTAATTTTTCATTAACTTTTTGCAATGCAGTATAAAAAGTAAGCTAAAACATATAGTTATAAAAGCAATAATATTTCCATACTTGGTATATAATGTGCCATATAGGCTAGAACGGCGCAGGGGAACATCAATTACCCCCTTTATTCCAAGGTCTAGTTGCTGCTTGATCTGTCCATATTCATCCATATAGGCAGTAATTCCAGTATTTGCCACCCGCACCAGCGGTAGACCCTGCTCCACCGCCCGCATCCTTGCCATTGCAAAATGCTGATATGGGCCGCTGCTCATCCCGAACCAGGCATCATTGGTGACATTAAGCAGCCAATCCGGTCGATTATTGTTATCTGCCGCGAATTCCGGAAAAATTCCTTCATAACACACCAGAACGCTTACCGGTGGCAATCCTTGCCATTTCAAAGTCCTCACCCCTTCGCCAACTGAAAAATCCTTATCACCAACCGGAAGTTTTATAGATTTCGGAATTAAATAACGCAGTGGCATAAATTCGCCAAACGGTACTAGTGCATGTTTATCGTAATTGCCGACAATATAGCCACTGCCATCAATCATCACCACGCTATTATAATATTGCTTGTCATCACCTTCACCATCGGAGCGCAGCGCACCGGTGATAAGCAAAGCCCCTTCCGGCAGCATTCTTCCAAGACCAGAAGCAAGTGACGTATCAGAGCGCAGTACAAATGGGGTCGCTGTTTCCGGCCAGATAACATGCGTAATTTTTTCCAAACCTTCACTGCGCGTAAGTTTTATATACTCCTCTAAATTTTTCTGCTGCAATTTGGGATCCCATTTGTGCGGCTGGAGAATATTCGCCTGCACCAGCCGGAGTACTGCACCAGTCGCCTCGCCTTCTGTCGCGCTTTCTAACCTTGCATTTCCCCAAACTAACAAACCGGCAAACAATCCCCACACTGCCAGAACAAAAATTTTGTTGGTTTTGATTATAGCAATGGACGCGCCAAGTAACACGGCAAAAAAAGTAAGGCCATAAGCACCAGATATTGAAGCAAGCTGCAAGGAATAATCACTGAAGGAAAAGCTGTAACCAGCCAGATTCCATGGGAAACCCGAGAATAAATGCCCACGCGCATATTCAACGATAAGCCATATAAGTGAAAAAGCAACGCAGTTAGCGAGCGATAGAAGCTTGTCATCCTGAGCGAAGCGTAAGCGAAGTCGAAGGATCTTATCATTATTCTTTTGGTTATTTTGTAAAGTTCCCTCGGCGGAGTTTACCCCGTGCTCCGACACGGGGCTCGGGATGACAGTCTTGCCTATAAACAAATAAAACAGCAGGCAAGCAACGCCAGGATATATGGCAATAATCGCATTGAGTCCAAATAAGGCAAAAGGAATTGCCCACGCAAATTTCTCCGGCTCGGTAAGCAGGGCGATGCAGAACCAGTAAAGCCCGCTGATATAAAAGCCCCACCCCCACCACCAGCCATCAGCAAAAACCCTCTTCCATGACACTGAATTTCTCACCAGTATGAATAAACCGGCATAGGCAGGAATAACGAGTGGGAAAAAATAGAACGGAGCAAGCGTCAATGTCGCGCATATACCCATTGCGAAAGCAAATAAATTACGCCGCCAGCCAGCCAGCCTTTCTATGGAATCAAACATTACTTGAAGCGTTGACAATGCGAACTTTTTTAATGCTGCGCGGATCTGCTTCTAAAATTTCAAATCGCACTCCGGAAATATGCCGCACCGATTCACCTCTGGCAGGAACTCTCCCCAGCTGGAAAAATATCAGCCCACCAAGCGTGTCAAATTCATTTTCCTTCTCTTCGGAAACCAGATCCAAGCCCAGCTCCTTCTCCAGTTTTTCTATTCTTATACGCGCATTCACCTCAAAAATATTAGGCGTAACGCGAGTAATTTTGTCTTCATCCTCTTCATCGTCATGTTCATCCTGAATGTCGCCAACTATTTCCTCAAACAGATTTTCCATGGTGACCAGCCCGTCAGTTCCACCATACTCATCGACAACAATAGCCATATGGCTTCCGGCATTACGCATCTTCAGCAGAAGATCCATAATTTTCATTGAAGGCGGAACAAATAATATATCACGCACCACCTGCCGCAGATTATACTCTTTTTCTCCACCTAACATCGGCATCAGGTCTTTAACATGGATAAAACCAAGAACCTTATCGAGAGTTTCATCATACACCGGAATGCGCGTATGCTGCTGTTCAAGTATATGTGCTTTTAATTCCATAAGCGTAATATCAACCGGAACTGCGGAAATATCCGTACGCGGCACCATAATATCATTGACTCTGGTATCACCGAGATTCAACACATTATGCAGCATTACCCGTTCTTCAGGCTCAAGACGATCTTCCGCCTCGCCGTTATGCTCTTCAATAATTTCTTCGATTGTTTCTTTCAGCGAAGCATCATTCTTCGCCCCTGTTCTTGACTTGAACCAGGCGCGAACTGAGCTTAAGAATGATGCGCGGGAATAATCAGAATTAGCTTTCCTGCCACTTTCCAGCACAAGGGGCGGAGGCTTATCAGACTCAGACTCGTCCACAGGTAATATATTCAAATTACGTTTTGCAGATTCCATAATACTATACACCATCTTTTACACAATTATTTATAAAATTACAAGTACGGATTGCTGATGCCAAGTTTTTTCAATATCTTTATTTCCAATTTCTCCATAATTTCCGCTTGCTTACCATGAATATGATCATAGCCAAGAAGATGCAGAAATCCGTGAATAAGCAGGTGAAATGCATGATTCCTGAAAGTTTTTTCCTGCTCCCGCGCCTCATTTTCGATAGTCTCCAACGCCAGAACTATATCACCTAAATCAGTGGTCAGTTGTCGGTCGTCAGTAGCCGGTGAGGAAGCTGGAAACGAGAGTACATTCGTTGGTTTGTTTTTCCCACGATACTGGCTGTTCAACTCTTTTACAAAAGCATCATCCGCCAGCACCACTGCAATTTCAAAAACAGATTTTTTGTCATGCCAGCGGAGGCTGGAATCAATTTCCGAAAAAACCTCTTCCAGAACCATCCGCACCGTTTTAGTATATGGTCTTAGTCGTGTTTTCCATAAATCATTATGGACATGGAATGAAATATCGAGATTTGTTTTCATAATTAAACAGGAAGCCTTTTATTCAAGGCTGAAATAAAATCCATTTTTTCATGTAATATAGCAGTGATAATAGGTGGTTTTTTGTCTAAGAAAAAGATACAATGTTTACCACAATGCAGATAATTAATCATCAAATCTTTATGGTAAAGAGATCTGTAAACATAATTTTCAGAAGCAATATCATTAAAACTTTTCTCAATAATTTCCAGATAACTTCTGGCTTGTGCCTTTCCCCAATTATTGGCAGTATAATTCCAAATTTCTATAAAGTCTTCTTCTGCAGATAAAGTGATTTCGTATTTCATGATTTTTTATTATGCATAGATTCAGCTTTCTCAATAATCTGACTGATATCTAATTTTGAAAACTCCCCTCTCATAGCCTGCTCAATTCGTGGTGCTAAAAATTCATTCAATCTATCTAGAGCCACTAACTCCTCTGGACTATATGGCTCTTCTTCTGGCGAAAGTGTCTTTTCTATAATATAGTCTTTTATACTTAATCCACTAATAGCAGCCATAGCCTTAATCTGCTGATGTTGTTGTTCAGAAATTTCTATAGAAAGCCTGCTCATACGTTCTCTCCCTTATTGTGTATGGCTTACAGTAGCACAAATGTTCAATTTTGTCAAAATGTAACATTGCACTAATCAAGCGGCAAATTATTCTTCTTTTTCTTGTCCCACTCGTCGTAAGCCTTGACAATTTTGGCAGCGAGGGGATGGCGCACCACATCCGAATCAGTAAAGCGCACCACGCCTATTCCATCAATCCCTTCTACCTTACGGATGACATCGCCAAGCCCGGATTTCACGTCTTTCGGCAAATCGGTCTGGGTTAAATCACCAGTGATAACCATCCGCGAATTTTCACCAAGACGGGTGAGAAACATTTTCATCTGTGTTGGCGTTGTATTCTGCGCCTCATCGAGAATCACAAAAGCATTGGCAAGTGTTCGTCCGCGCATAAACGCCAGCGGTGCGACTTCAATATCACCAACCTCCATATGTCGCGTCAGTTTTTCTGCCGGAATCATATCATGCAGAGCGTCATAGAGCGGACGCAAGTAAGGATCAATTTTTTCCTTCAAATCACCAGGCAGGAATCCTAATTTTTCTCCTGCTTCCACGGCTGGCCGCGACAAAATAATTTTTTCCACCTTGCCTGAAGTAAACATGGCAACAGCCATTGCCACCGCGATGTAGGTCTTGCCAGTACCCGCTGGCCCAAGCGTAAACACCACATCATTTCTGGTGAGAGCTTCTATATATTTTGCCTGTGCTGGCGAATAAGGCTTCACGCTTTTCTTCATCGTCTTCACGATAAGATCCTGCTCAGCAAACGAACTCCTGCTATCTTCGCTATGCTCAGCTTTTGCGGAAGTCATGCGAATCGCTGCATCCACTTCTTTCGAGCCAACTTCGCCACCTTTTTTCAAATCCGAATAAAGGGATTCGACCACCGCACGGCAAGCATCAACATCAGCTTTTTCTCCGGAAATCACCAGCATATTACCCCGCGTCGTCGCCTGCACATTAAATTTTTTCTCGAGCTTGGTAAGGTGAATATCTTCATCGCCAAACAGCATGGGCAACAATGAATTGTCCTGAAAAGCAATACTTACTGATTCACCAGTCTTCGCGCGCCTATCTTTCATTTGCTGCCTTTCATTATAAATGTAGTTATTCCAAATAAGAACTATACAGTTCTTATTTGAAGATACACTCGCTTCGCAGCGGACCCGAAGGGCGGCGAAGCCAATATCGGTCTTTCGGACTCGATTTTTATACTAAATTCTGTACAAAAATTATACAGAATTAGTATAAATGAACAACCGCAACCATTCTAACATGCCCACGCAACAAAATAAACACATATCCATACAGACACTATAATTGTTACAGAAAATAATGATATATCATTATTTTCTGGTTACGCCCGCTACGCGGCGAAAAATCGGACTTTCGGTCTCGATTTTCATACTCCATTCTGTATTAAAAAATACAGAATGGAGTATAGCTAACCATCTCACCCGCAATGCTATTCATAAAGCCATTGGTGATTTTTACACGGCGATTGTCGCACTAAAAAACAAAAGCCGCGCTGGGAAGCGCGGCTACCTGTTATGCAGGATTTCAAGCCCGATGCCGAAACAGAGCGGGTACGATACTATTATATACCAAGCAAATACACATTGCAAGCACCTCATTTTTTACAAAGAAATGAATATATACAATCCTTTATCTCTAATAGTTGTTCATCAGCAATACGCCTATCATAATATTTACGATGGCTTCCCACACGGGCATGAAAACGATCAAGTCGTTCAAAACGCATAGTATACAGCATATCACATTTAGCCCATAGCTCGGTTTTTTCCCATTTTGGTGAAAGAGGCGTATCAAGAACAAGTTTGCAATGCCAAGGCATTATACTCGTTGGAACTGTAGTGCTTAATGGAACGATTGTGCAAAGTCCAGTACGCTGGCGTAAACGAGGAGACACCACGATAACAGGACGAAACTTAACCATCTCTGGCTCAACCATTCCAGAAAAATCACACACTAGCAAAGTACCTGCATTAGGATGGAAAACTATTGGCATGAATAATTAATTCACCACCTCCCCCGTCACGCTATTTAGGAAACCGCCTGTGATTTTAACATCAGCGATAGTTCCGCGCACAGCACCGCCACCATTTACATATACTGACTGCATATGCTCGCCTTTACCAAGCAACTGCCCGTCAAATTTTCCATCCCTATCAAACAGCACCTTGATGGTTTTCCCTACAAATGACTGGTTAAACGCGGTTTGTTGCTCATGCACCAGTGCCTGCAACCGCGCCAGACGTTCCTGTTTTACCAGCTCCGGCACCTGATTTTCATCGACCGCCGCTGGTGTTCCCGGTCGCTGGCTATATTTAAAGCTGTAAACCGAAGCATAGCCGATTTTGCGGATTAAATTCATGGTATCTTCAAAATTTTCGTCTGTTTCTCCAGGAAATCCAACAATAAAATCTGACGACAGGGCAATATCCGGACGCACTTTACGCAGCCTTTCAACAATATCAAAATATAATTCCGCTTTATGTTTGCGGTTCATTTTTTTTAGTATTTCGTCACTTCCCGACTGCACAGGAAGATGTAAAAATGGCATTAGTTTCTTCTCGCTACCATGAATCGCAATCAAATCATCGCTCATATCACGCGGGTGCGAAGTCATATAACGAATGCGCTCCAACCCATTCACCTGCGCCAGCGCATCAATCAAACCCGCCAGAGAAACAGAGCCATGGTAAGCGTTAACATTCTGCCCTAAAAGGGTAATTTCCTTCGCTCCACCATCTACTAATTTACGCGCTTCCGCCATAACCGCAGCAAATGGACGGGAATATTCCGCCCCTCTGGTATATGGCACGACGCAGAAACTGCAGAATTTATCGCAGCCTTCCTGCACCGATAAAAACGCGGAAACCCCTTGTGAATTGCTTACTTCCGGCAGCCGGTCAAACTTATCAACCGGCGCGAAATCAAGTTCCACCACCCCGCCATTACCGCGAATTGCCTTAGTTACCATTTCCGGCAACTGGTGATAGCTCTGCGGGCCAAAAACCATATCAACGTAAGGCGCGCGCTTGATAATTTCCGCACCTTCCGCCTGCCCCACGCAGCCACCAACCGCCACCAGCATTTTATCGCCACCAGCCTTTTTCTTGTCTTTTTCCTTACGGATTCGCCCTAAATCAGAATAAACTTTTTCATCAGCTTTTTCGCGTATATGGCAGGTATTTAATATAACCATATCAGCATCTTCATAGCTGTCACTGGGCGTATAGCCAAGCGGAGCCATAACATCATGCATCCGCACCGTGTCATAGACATTCATCTGGCAACCATAAGTTTTTATGTAAAGCTTCTTAGACAAGGAAATACCATTATTATAAGTTATATTGCGTCTTTATAGGTATAGCGATGTCTTATCGCAAGTGGAAAGACAGATTGCAGCTACCCGTATAATGGTGTATGATTAAATCCTATCAACTTCAGGGAATTTAATCATGAGAACGACCCAACAATTCAGCATTACCCTGCCACACGAAATGGCAGTCGTTGTAAAATCCAAAGTCGCAGCCGGCGAGTATGCCACTGAAAGCGAAGTGATCCGCGATGGGATACGTGCCTTACTAGCTCGTGACCAAGCCATAGAAAACTGGCTTCAAAATCAAGTTGGTACAGCTTATGATGCGTTAAATGCCAACCCCGCTCGGGCAATATCTATTGGTCAGATAAGAACAAGCATAGCAGACGAGCATAAGAAACAACCGCAAGAACATAAGATTTGATGTCATACACGGTTATTTTTACACCCGAAGCACAACAGCAGATTCTGGAACTTTATCGCTATATTGCAGCAGCTAATTCACCAGAAATTGCAGAAAATTATACCAGTGCAGTCGTCACTTATTGCGAAAGCCTGCAAACCTTCCCTGAACGTGGAATATCGCGCTCTGATATTCGTCCCCACTTACGCGTTACCAAATTATAAAAAACGGACAATTATTGCTTTTTATGTATCAGATGAGGTTATTGCCATAATCGGTATATTTTATGGTGGTCAAGATTATTCAACCTCACTACAATCAAATCAAGATAACGATGGGTACTAGCAATACCATCTAAAACACGCTGAAAACCTTGAATTTTTACGCTATATAAAAAAAATACAAAAAAATGCACTATCGCTGTTGACAGGTTCAAAATGGGTGGCTATACATTGCCTCCCTTTCGAGAAAAGTGGATTTAAAGATTTTGTGGAGCAATCTACGAATCTTTTGTAAATTGATATTGTGAATAGGTTTTTCTGACATCATATACATTGTCAGTTGCGGGAAAAGGCACGCACGCCTCCGAAAGGAGGTATGGGCCAATTCAAACTGGCAATGGAATTTTGATGAGTTGATGAAATTGGATTGTTGAAAATGCGGAGCGTTTTCAAGAAGTCAAGAATACCAGAAGTCCAGAAGTCTAGAATTACATAATTTATTCTCGCCTTCTCAATTTCTCGTCTTCTCGCCTTCTAAAACAGCGTAAGCTGTTTAGCTCTGTACGTTCATAATTCAGACATCGTTCAAACTAAACTCAAGAACACTGATTAGCAATAATCAGTATAATTAATTAGTATGTTAAATAAATATGATAAGTGCATCTGGTGGATGCCTTGGTGGTAAGAGGCGATGAAAGACGTGGCACGCTGCGATAAGCGTCGGGGAGCTGCGAAGAAGCTTTGATCCGATGATCTCTGAATGGGGAAACCCACCGCGTATGCGGTATCTTGAACTGAATACATAGGTTCAAGAAGCGAACCTCGGGAACTGAAATATCTAAGTACCGAGAGGAAAGGAAATCACAGAGACTCCCTTAGTAGTGACGAGCGAACAGGGACTAGGCCAATGGTTATAAAATAAAAACTGGAATGCTTTGGAAAAGGCAGCCATAGTGGGTGATAGCCCCGTACAGGTAAAAAGTTTTATAATCTTCGAGTAGGGCGGGACACGTGAAATCCTGTCTGAATATGGGGCGACCACGCTCCAAGCCTAAGTACTCCTTACCAACCGATAGTGAACTAGTACCGTGAGGGAAAGGTTAAAAGAACCCCGGCAAGGGGAGTGAAATAGACCTGAAACCGGATGCATACAAGCAGTGGGAGCGGGTTTCGCCAAGCGAAACCGCTCTAGAATATAAGAAGTCAAGAATACCAGAAGTCGAGAAAGTAGTAAGCTGTTGTAATGCTGCTTGTTTTGTTCTCGTCTTCTCGTCTTCCATATTTCTCGTTTTCTGGAACGGAGCTTCGCTTTGCGAAGCCCGTGACCGCGTACCTCTTGTATAATGGGTCAGCGACTTAATGTGTGAAGCAAGCTTAAGCCGATAGGTGTAGGCGCAGCGAAAGCAAGTCTTAATAGGGCGATTTAGTTTCACGTATTAGACCCGAAACCTAGTGATCTAGCCATGGTCAGGATGAAGGTGGGGTAACACCTACTGGAGGTCCGAACACACGCCCGTTGAAAAGGTCGGTGATGAACTGTGGTTAGGGGTGAAAGGCCAATCAAACTGGGAAATAGCTGGTTCTCCGCGAAATATATTTAGGTATAGCGTCGTACGAATACCTCGGGGGGTAGAGCACTGGATGGGCTAGGGGGTCCCAAAGACCTACCAAACCTAACCAAACTCCGAATACCCGAGAGTAATATACGGCAGTCAGACAGTGGATGCTAACGTTCATTGTCGAGAGGGAAACAACCCAGACCGTCGTCTAAGGCCCCAAAATTGTAGTTAAGTTGGAAAGGATGTGGAACGGCCATAACAGCCAGGAGGTTGGCTTAGAAGCAGCCATCCTTTAAAGAAAGCGTAACAGCTCACTGGTCTAATAGCTATTCTGCGCCTAAAATGTAACGGGGATCAAACTACATGCCGAAGACACGGACTAAATTATTTCGATTTTTTAGTGGTAGCGGAGCGTTCTGTAAGCCTGTGAAGCAAGTCCGACAAGGAATTGTGGAGGTATCAGAAGTGAGAATGCTGACATGAGTAACGACCAACAGTGTGAGAAACACTGTCGCCGAATGACCAAGGGTTCCTGCGTCAAGTTAATCTGAGCAGGGTTAGCCGGCCCCTAAGACGAGGCTGAAAAGCGTAGTCGATGGGAACCACGTTAATATTCGTGGGCCTGCTGGTAGTGACGGATTCTGCGTTTTGTTCGAGATTATTGGATTTCTCGGGCGGGGCAAAGGGTTCCAGGAAATAGCTCCAGCACTATAGACCGTACCCGAAACCGACACAGGTGGTCAGGTAGAGTATACCAAGGCGCTTGAGAGAACGATGCTGAAGGAACTAGGCAACTTGCTCTCGTAACTTCGGGATAAGAGAGCCCCATGTGAAGGCAACTTTATATGGGGGACACAAACTAGGGAGTAGCGACTGTTTATTAAAAACACAGGGCTGTGCAAACGCGATAAGCGGATGTATACGGTCTGACGCCTGCCCGGTGCTGGAAGGTTAAAAGGAGATGTGCAAGCATTGAATTGAAGCCCCAGTAAACGGCGGCCGTAACTATAACGGTCCTAAGGTAGCGAAATTCCTTGTCGGGTAAGTTCCGACCCGCACGAATGGCGTAACGACTTCTCCGGTGTCTCCAGCATCGACTCAGTGAAATTGAATTCTCCGTGAAGATGCGGAGTTCCCGCGGTTAGACGGAAAGACCCCGTGCACCTTTACTGTAGCTTTGCACTGGCATTATGAAATATTTGTGTAGGATAGGTGGGAGACGTTGAATCTTGGGCGCCAGCTCGAGTGGAGTCATCCTTGAAATACCACCCTGATGTTTTGTGATGTCTAACCACGACCCATTATCTGGGTCTGGGACCATGCATGGTAGGCAGTTTGACTGGGGCGGTCGCCTCCTAAAGAGTAACGGAGGCGCGCGATGGTAAGCTCAGGTTGGTCGGAAATCAACCTTTAGAGTGCAATGGCATAAGCTTGCCTGACTGCGAGACCCACAAGTCGAGCAGAGACGAAAGTCGGTCATAGTGATCCGGTGGTTCCATGTGGAAGGGCCATCGCTCAACGGATAAAAGGTACGCCGGGGATAACAGGCTGATCTCCCCCAAGAGTCCATATCGACGGGGAGGTTTGGCACCTCGATGTCGGCTCATCACATCCTGGGGCTGTAGAAGGTCCCAAGGGTACGGCTGTTCGCCGTTTAAAGTGGTACGTGAGCTGGGTTTAGAACGTCGTGAGACAGTTCGGTCCCTATCTGCCGTGGGTGTAGGAAAATTGAGAGGGCCTGTCCTTAGTACGAGAGGACCGGGATGGACGCACCGCTGGTGTACCTGTTGTTCCGCCAGGAGCATACGCAGGGTAGCTACGTGCTGAAAAGATAATCGCTGAATGCATCTAAGCGAGAAACTTGCCTCAAAACTAGTTTTCCCCATTAGGATCGTGGTAGACTACCACGTTGATAGGCTGGGTGTGTAAGTGTAGTAATATGCTAAGCTAACCAGTACTAATAATCCGATTGATTTATTTATCACTGATGTCTGATTTATGGCGTACAGTGCTAAACAGCAC
>JBEBHV010000212.1:0-3397 GCA_040080715.1 Rickettsiales bacterium
ATATTGGGTAGATTAGGACCCCTTAACACTGACCAGTTGCCGGATTGCCCACCCAAACCCACGCCGCAAAAAGTACCTGTTACATTCGTACCGGTGGTGGTGGTATAACATCCATCTAATGTCCTGTCAGGACCTGCATTCACTGTGGTACTGCCCCCATAATTAACAATGGTCATATCATCTGATGTTACACAACCATTTGCATTAGTAATTGTCCACCTTAACACAGTAACACCACCTACTGCATTATTCGCGGTAAATCCTGAATTGTAGGCTGCAGTGTTATTGATTCCTATTGATCCCACATTCGTACCAACAATGGTCCATAAACCGGTCTCACCAGATGCCGGTTGATTCGCTGAAAGATTACCTATACCGGGACAAATACTGATATCAGATCCTGCATTTGCGACAGTGGAATTAAGTATAGTAATCGTCATCATTGGGCTGGTCGTGGGCGGGGCACTCGTCGGCAGGGATTTGATTAAGGCTGCGGAGCTTAGAGCTATTATCAGCGAGAAAGAAACTTACACCACTGCTGTAAACTCTTTTAGACTTAAATATTCTGCTATGCCTGGGGATATGGCAAATGCCGCCGATATTTGGGGAATTGGAGCGGGAAATTCTTCAGATAATTATACAGATTCATGCTCAACAAGCATATTCTTTACTCCACCAACTGGAACGCAAACATGTAATGGTGATGGCAACTCACTAATTGGTGGGAAAGGGGCAAGTGCTTTTTTCCAGCTTATTGTTGATAAAGAACCTCTCTCAGTAGCTAGCCATTTGGCAAACGCTGGATTGATTCAAGGGAAATATATACCAGCCTACTCGCCGTACATACCAGGCGGTGGCACAACTAGAGGACCAATAGTTATGGCAGTGGTAAATGTTCCATCTTCAAAAAATGATTCTCATGCAGCATGGTATATAAGCTATATTTGTATCAATGACACTTTCTTTGATAAAAGCTGTAAACACCGCATATTACTCGGCAGAGAGTCATCGGTTAGATATACTGGGTGGCAAGATATGCCGCTATATCCAGTGCTAACCTCTGTTGAGGCGAAAGCGGTAGATATAAAAATAGACGACGGGTTGCCGGGGAAAGGTTCTATAACTTCCTTACCGGATAATAATTTTTTTACCCCTGACTGTGCGACAACTACCAATGCAAACACCGCTATATATGATTTATCCAGTACCGATGTAACTTGTTCGTTGATATTCAATGCTGGATTCTAAAGAGTCAGAAATATTTAAGGGGTTGCCCAGTTAATTAGGTTACTCAAACACCCGTACATTTTTCGGGCGAACCAATAAACTATCGCCCTTGCAGATAGTTAGTTGATCAACAATTGTTTTTGGTATTTCCACCTGTAAAACCGCCCCGTTTTTCCGCTGCATTTCAATTTTGGCCAAAGACCCAGCTGGGTTGATGTGTATTACCTCGGCAGGTATATATTCCTGTTCACCTTCCGGGGTTTTTGCCACAAACATTTCATGCGGACGAGCAAATATGCGCACTGGGGTACCACGCGCAGCAAGACGGTCGTGCAACTGCTGACCGGTTGTCATCACCTCCGGTATAGGTGTCGGATTGCTGTCAGGGGTCGTAAGTAAATTAGGCATAACCTTGCGAATAGCACCAACCAGTTCCGGATAGCGTGATAGCCAGTGTCCCGTCCTTATATTTATGGGGGTAGTGACACTAGAACTCGGTGTCAAATTCTCTTTCCATACATCATCCTCGGCAAGATGCACCTCTCCTTTTTCATCTCTCCATCCGGCAAATTCATTATAATTTCCCAGAAAATCATAAACAAAACCATTGCTTGGCTGGTGATAAACTTCTTCCGGCGTGCCAACCTGCTCGATTTTTCCGTGATTCATAACCACTACTCGGTCGGAAACTTCCATCGCCTCTTCCTGATCATGGGTAACAAAAATACTGGTGATATGAATATCATCATGCAACCGCCTGAGCCAACGTCGAAGCTCCTTGCGTACTTTTGCGTCAAGCGCGCCAAACGGTTCATCAAGAAGCAACAATTTTGGCTCAACCGCAAGTGAACGCGCCAAGGCAACGCGCTGCCTCTGCCCACCGGAAAGCTGTGAAGGATAACGGTCATGGAATTTATCCAGATGCACAAGCGATAATAGTTCCATCACGCGGCGACGAATCTGAAATGGCGTAGGGCGACTCTCACGCGGGCGCACACGCAGACCAAAAGCAACATTTTCAAACACAGTCATATGCTTAAACAAAGCGTAATGCTGGAATACAAAGCCAACCCTGCGCTCTTTTACATGCATTTCTCCGGTTTCCACGCCATCAATAAACACACTGCCTGAGTCAGCAAATTCCAGACCAGCGATTATACGAAGCAGCGTTGTCTTCCCTGAACCTGAAGGCCCAAGCAATGCCACCAGTTCCCCATCCGGCACAGTAAGGTTAATGTTGCCGAGAGCAACAAAATCAGCAAAATTCTTCTGAATATTTTTAACTTCAATGCCCATTTATCATAAACTTTCTCTTATATTTGTGTCCTTCGCCCAAATCAATTACGGACTCAAACTCTCCAAAAGCATGGAAAATAAAAGGGGTCATTTTTAAAAGTAGATTAGTTGCCCCATCTGTGTTTTTATTCATTTTTCTTGACATTATTTCAGTAAGAACTCCATTTGGGTCTTTAATATATGCCTTCATATCGAAGTCACCTTTTCCATCAGTAAAAACCCAAAGCAGGTTAAGTGATGGGAGCATGAGTGGCTGAATTTTTGATATTTCCATATTATTATCTAAAAATTTAATACGGTTATCTGAGTAGTAGCCAATGATTATAGCCTTGTTAGATATTTCTTGTCTAACATCATCAGCTACTAAAAAATTAGTTCTTTTGTCCGTAGGAAATATTTTTTTCATTTTATATACTCAATTATTCTGTTTAAGCAGACCATTGTACATCAATAGTTATGCGTTCATCTTTTGAAGAAATTTCTGTAGTTTCTGCTGTAGTTTTCGAAGTAGGAAACATTGAATTAATATTTTCAAAAGGTGAGTAATAATTTTTTCGCTGTAGCTTCTCTAGTGGCTCAAAATTAATATTTAATTTGCACTTAAGAGCAGTTGCCATATTACTCAACGTTTTTAAAGTTATATTAGCAGAACCATTTAACCGCCTAGATATTACCCCTTTATTTACATTTAGAAGTATAGCTATCACATCTTGATTAAATCCATTATTTTCAACACGATTATCGAAAATATCCATCATTGAATTATAGGCACGATGTTTATTTGCATAATATTCACTCAATAATTTCTTTTCTGAAATAGGCTCTATATTATTTTTTTCTTTTGTCATTACAAACTCCATTACTAACCAAATCA
>JBEBHV010000213.1:0-3365 GCA_040080715.1 Rickettsiales bacterium
TTCCAGATACCGCAACAAGTGCGGTATGACAGTTCTTTTGCTTTCCTTTTCGATGCTTGTCGGTTGCACCAGCACCCTTGATAAGTTGGACGACATAGGCAAGCAGCCAAAAATGGCGGAAGTAAAAAATCCAACTGAACAGCCGGCTTATAAGCCGATGACGTGGCCGACACCAGAGACAGCACCGCCGCAGAAGCAATATGCCAATTCCCTATGGCAGCCGGGCGCGCGGGCGTTTTACCGTGACCAGCGGGCAGCGAGGGTGGGGGATATTCTCAGGGTCAACATCAAGATCGAGGATAAGGCGGAAGTGGATAATGCTACTGAACGCAAGCGTGACACCAGCGAATCTGCTGCTGCTCCAATTGTTTATGGCTTCCAGAATAAAATACTAGGATTGCTGCCGGCAAGGGCGGATGCCGCTAACCTTCTTGATGTTACGGGGGCAACCAGCAGCAAAGGTAACGGTAGTGTCAAACGCAAGGAAACTATTGAAACTCAGGTGGCGGCACTGATTACGCAGGTTCTGCCTAATGGTAATTTCGTGATTGATGGCAGTCAGGAAATGCGCATTAATTTTGAAGTGCGGGAAGTGTCGGTGAAAGGTGTGGTACGACCGGAGGACATCAAATCGGATAATACGGTGGATTCCAGCCAGATTGCCGAATCGCGCATCACCTATGGCGGACGCGGACAGCTAACCGATATGCAGCAGCCACGCTGGGGTAGTCAGGTTGTAGAAACACTCGCACCGTTTTAGGGTTATACTGAACCCCATGTCGTAGCACGGGGCAGGCTGCGCGAAGTATCTTAACCAGCTACAAGGAGATATTTCGCTTTGCTCAATATGACAAGCTCTGTCATTCTGAGCGTAGCGAAGAATCCCCATAGGTTAGAGAGATTACCGTATGAAAAGCTATTTTGTTTATATGATTACCAACATCCACAATAACGTGCTTTATACAGGCATGACCAACAATCTTGAGAGAAGAATCTACGAACACAAAAATAAACTTATAAAAGGTTTTTCAGAAAAATATAACCTTTGTAAACTTGTGTATTTTGAAGAAACAGGTGATGTGAATGCGGCAATCGCACGGGAAAAACAAATCAAGGGTTGGGTTCGGTCTAAAAAGGATGCGCTGATAAATGGAATGAATCCCAATTTGCTGGATTTAAGTGTTGATTGGGAATGTCATACTGAGCAATAAATGTCATATTGAGCGTAGCGAAATATCCCCATCAAACCTCAGGGAGATTCTTCGGCTGTGCCTCAGAATGACACGCATGTCATTTAACCTATGCCAATACCTTGGCTTCTATTAACACCCGTTGATGGAGTATATGGTGATGCAAGAAGACCGCTCTCCTGCATATTGCAATTCTCGCATTTTAAACCTTGGGCAAGGTTAGACGGAGATGACTTTTCCATGGCTATTTGCAGCTCTGGAACACGACTTTTTTCTATTTGTTGCTCTTGACCTCTCTCGGAAGATTCTGCACCTTTTGACGGAGTGAGCGGAGGAAGAGAGCTAGGGTCGCCACCTAATCTTGAGCCAGCCATGTCTACGACTGCAGCTTTCCCCATACTTCTAACCTCAGCAGTGGCAGCATCCAACATACCGCCAATCTTGCCAATAACGACTTCATTCATGAAGTAGTCAATACCTTTACCCAAGCCTTCCATCGCCCTATCAAGAATAGGTGTTGCAGGAACGGAAGTAGCGAATTGCTGTTGTTGTTGGTCTAAAGCCATGAGTGGAATACTCCAATCTATTAACACATACCTAATTCTAAACCAAAATATTTACGAACTCAAGCAAATAGCCATTTGTTTTGTGAATCTTTTGTGACAGTAAAATCGAAAATCAATGGGTTAGTGGGCGTGAAAGGCTCGCGGTTTCAACATTATTCAAGTTATCATTATCTAGCATAAGCGATTGATTTTTCGAGATAGTTTTCTGTTTGTTGCCCAGATGGGCGAAGGTCCTGTCGAGCATGTTGATCATGGCGTTGTCGCGAGCAGCGGCTGAGCTGCCACCCATAATAACTGCTACCAGATTATGCCCACCTTTCTTTACCGAAGTTACCAGATTAAAGCCGGAAGCGCGTATATAGCCGGTTTTTATGCCGTCTGCGCCAGCGTAGCGCGCCATAACGCGGTTATGTCCCGGGTAGGTCACACCATCATAGGAAAATGATCGTAACTTAAACATAGGGAAATACTCAGGAAAATCCCGGCGCAGGGCGATGCCCAATCTTGCCATATCGTAAGCGGTGGTAACCTGCTGGTCATCGGGCAGGCCATTAGGATTGCGGAATACAGTATCTTTCATGCCTAGCGAGCGTGCCTTCTGTGTCATAAGCAGGGCAAAATTCCATGTGCTGCCGCCAAGGGTTTCTGCTAGCACTACCGATGAATCGTTTGCCGAGCGCACTATCAAGCTTTCAATTGCGGTTTTAACCGGAAGCCTGTCGCCGGCGTTCAGGGAAATATTGGTTTGCGGCTGACTGGCTGCTTTTTCTGATACGGCAAGAGTATCGCTCATCTTGAGCTTGCCTTTTTTCAGGGCATCGAAAGTGAGATATAATGTCATCATTTTGGTCAGTGACGCAGGATAACGTATACCGCCACCATTCTTTTCATAAAGGATATGCCCATTGCTGGCATCGACTACCAGAGCAGAAAAAAGTACCGGTGCTGCTTTAGCCGTTTTTTTCGCTGATTTATAAGATTTTTTTGATTGGGGTATTTTTTTCTTAACTTTAATAACCTTGGCGGTCTTTAATTTATGTTTTAATTCTTTTGCCTGAACAGTATGCGATGCCGTAATCGAGATCGGTGAGGTTGGCAATAAAACTAATGCCACCAGTAAAACTATATGCCGCTTCCAATTCATGCTGTCATTACTTCCTTTTCGGTTTTCACTAAGCAGTATTTTTTACTTACAGTGCTGATTGTATACAAATTATTATGGTGATGGGAAGCATAAATTTTATCGTAGTTAAAAAATAAAAACATTTTTGTGCTACCCTGAAGCAGATTATTTTGTGCTGTCTGAGCTTGACATCTGGTGATGCAAAGAGTACAATGCTGGCACTTAATGCTGCACTGCGTCAATTGCTATTTTTTCGTTGCCTGTGTGGGTTGCTCTGGAAAATTTTTAACTTAAAATCTGACGAATCTTATTAACTGTGAGTTACCTGTGGATTCGTTGTAGATAAACCATCAATGGAGATGTTTTTATGACTCAACAAGCAAAAAAAACCACTGGTCAGCCAGCTGTAAAGCTTGCCTCGAATATTGCTAACAAAACTGCAAAAAGTACGATTTCCGCCGTGGAATCGACGCGCAATTCGGCGGA
>JBEBHV010000026.1:0-14225 GCA_040080715.1 Rickettsiales bacterium
ATAAATGGCAAAATATCATTGCCTGTCAGGATAATGCTGCGCTATAATCTGCCCTTAACCGGACGGTAGTGATAGCAGTTGCCTTTTTTAGACAATATGCTTATTTCATTACAATTTTTCTTAACTTAACCCTGAGCCTAAAGCCTTATGCCTAAAATCACCCCAACCACTTACCGCAAACCAGCTTCCGGCGGTAAAGCAAAACAACTGGTTTTAATTCTGCATGGCTGGGGTGCGGATGGCTATAATCTTATAGATTTAGCGGATATGTTTGCCAGTGCGCTTCCTGATGCACATTTCATTGCGCCCAACGCACCTTTTGTTTGTGAAGTGAATCCTTATGGTTTCCAGTGGTTTTCACTGATGGACAGGAATCCACAAAAAATGCTGGATGGTGCGCGTAAGGCAGTTGATATACTGAATGAATTTATTGATGAACAGCTTGCTGAATTATCGCTGGATAACAGCAAACTAGCTTTGGTTGGTTTTTCGCAGGGGACGATGACTGCATTGCATCTCGCCTTGCGTCGTAAGTCTCCGATGGCAGCATTAGTGGGATTTTCCGGTGCGCTGGTGGGTAGCGAGGTGCTGGCTCAAGAAATCACCGCTCGCCCACCTATTTGCCTGATTCACGGCAATATGGATGATGTCGTCCCTTACGCGTCAATGGCACATGCCACTAATGTTTTGAAAGCTAATGGCTTAAGTGTCGAAGCGCATAGCAGACCGCATTTAGGGCATAGCATAGATAAGGAAGGAATGGCGATAGCTGCTGAATTTCTTAAAAATAAATTGCCGAAATGAGTGCTGAGTGTAGAGTTTGGAGTGTAGAGTTTAAAATTTATTCACTAGCCACTAGCACTAATCACTAAACACTAGCTTCTAAAACAACTTAATCGCCACGCTCAGCCCTTCGCTGGTGGGTATTATGGTGGCGTTATATTTGCTTTTATCAGCAAGGCGTTCATTGAACGAGCGCATATTTTTCCAGGTGGTGGGGGCAATGCCTTCGGGTGGAGCTTTTTCGAACATAGCACCATGTAGAAAAGTGTTGTCAGCGACTATAAGACCACCTTTTCGGATATTTTTTTCAGCCCAGTCAAGATAGGCTGGGTAGCTGATTTTATCAGCGTCAATAAACACCATATCAAACTGTTCGCCTTTTTGCGAAAGTTCAGGCAGGACTTTATGGGCATCCCCGGCAAGCTGGGTAATTTTGTCACGACACTCTGAGCGGGCAAAAAATCCTTCCGCCATCTGCACATGTTCAGGGTCTTTGTTGATTGCGTAAATATGTCCGTCTTCGGGCAATGCCCGCGCCATCCAGATTGCGGAATAACCAGCCAGAGTGCCGATTTCAACTATGGTTTTGGTATTATGCAGGGCGATAAGGAGTTGAAGCAACTTGCCTTCTTCCGCGCCAATTTGGATGGCGATATTGCGCTTTTTCAGTTCAACGGCAATATCTGCAAGCAAGTCGTCTTGCGCTGCATAGAGGCTGCGTATATATTCAATGGCGGGTGTTGGTTCACGTGACATGATGAGCTGATAATTAGATGATTTGATAATTAGATGATTAAG
Source organism: Rickettsiales bacterium (assembly GCA_040080715.1). GTDB lineage: Bacteria > Pseudomonadota > Alphaproteobacteria > Rickettsiales > SXRF01 > SXRF01. Next base: position 1,582 of record JBEBHV010000026.1, read on the forward strand.
TAATATGAATTATAAAATCAAATTATCCAACTCAATATTTTATAATGCTTAATTATCCAATAATCCAGTCATCCAATAATCTGCTTTCCGCAACAAACCGTCTCTGGCAACTTAGAGAGGTTGATGAAAGGCTGGTTGCGGCAATTGTGCGTGAACATGACTTGCCGGAAATTATAGCACGGGTGCTGGTGGCGCGTGGTATCGCTATAGATTCGGTAGAGGATTTTTTAAATCCCACTTTGCGTAATTTTCTGCCTGATCCATCACACTTATTGGATATGGATAAAGCAGCAAAGCGTGTGGCTGACGCGGTTACATCCAAAGAAAAAATTGCGATATTTGGCGATTATGATGTTGACGGGGCAACCTCATCAGCGTTGCTTGCCCGTTATTTCCGCGCGCTTGATATCTCCCCGATTTTATATATTCCAGATAGGATGAAAGAAGGGTATGGACCAAATGAAGCTGCGCTGCGCTCTTTGCACGTGCAGGGAGTTTCTCTGGTAATCACTGTTGATTGTGGAACACTGGCATTTGAGCCACTCGCTGCTGCCCGAGTCATGGGTATGGATGTAATCGTTGTTGATCATCACATTGGCGAAGCGCGAAAGCCGGAAGCTCTTGCCATAATAAATCCCAACCGTCTTGATGAAACCTCGCAACATAGGCAAATGGCGGCGGTTGGCGTGGCATTTTTGTTATTGGTGGCGGTGAACCGCGAACTACGTGGCAGGGGATTTTTTGCGGGACGCAGTGAACCAGACATAAAACAATGGCTTGATATTGTTGCACTGGGTACGGTTTGTGATGTCGTGCCACTTACCGGAGTAAATCGCGCGCTCGTGGCACAAGGATTAAAAATTATGGCAGGGCGCAGGAATATAGGGATTTCAACGGTGCTGGATATGGCAAGGTCTGACGAAAAACCGAATGCTTATTCCTGCGGATTTATTATTGGACCAAGGATTAATGCCGGCGGACGTGTAGGAAAGTCTGATCTCGGTGTGCGCCTGCTGGCAACTGAAGATGCGCAGGAGGCAATTAGTCTGGCAACTGAACTTGAGCAATATAATGCCGAGCGTAAGACCATAGAAAGCATGGTGCTGGAGCAGGCTATGGAACAGGCGGAAAAAATGGATAGTGAGTCTGCGCTGCTGGTAATAGCCGGGCAGGGCTGGCATGCTGGCGTAATTGGGATAGTTGCCGGAAGGATTAAAGAGCGTTTTAACAAACCGGTTGCGGTTATTGCGGTGGTGGATGGAATTGGCAAAGCTTCGGCACGCAGCATAAGCGGCGTTGATTTTGGTGCAGCAGTGATTGCTTCTATGGAAGAGGGGCTGCTCCTTGCCGGTGGTGGGCATGCCATGGCAGCAGGATTTACAGTGGAAGAAGAAAAAATTCCTGCACTTTATTCCTTTTTACAGGCTCGGATGCAAAGCCAGTTACAGCTTTTAAATGGACAAAGAAAATTAATGCTCGATGGCATGGTCAGTATCAGTGGGGCGAGTGTGGAACTGCTGGAACAACTGGAAAAACTTGCGCCATTTGGTCAGGGTAATCCTCAGCTTCGCCTATGCATAAAACAGGTGGTGAATTTGAAATCAGAAATAGTGGGCGAGCATCATGTAAAAACCTTGCTGATTGATAAAATCAGCAATACCCGCCTTTCAGCCATAAGTTTTCGCTGCGTGGGAACAGACCTGGGAGATTCCCTACTTGGGACAATAGGCAAAACCATAGATGTTGTCGGGCAGTTGCGCCTGCAGGAATGGAATGGCAAGCAGACGGTGAGTCTTAATATAGAGGATATTAAAACCTGAATAACAGGTTACAGTTAAGGCTATCTCCGCCAGCCTGTCCTAAAGAATATTTTATGAAAATAATACAGCCTTAGCACTTTGTTAAGGGTTTCATCATTATATTGAATGATTGCAGGCTTTATTCAACCATAATTATGTTGTTTTCTGATGAAACAGAAAGAGAAAAATAAGGGCAGATTACAATCTATAAAGTACGCCTTTACAGTTGGTATGCTGACATTTGTTGCGGTTCTAAGCAGCAGTTATATACTTTATTCGCATGCAATAAAAGCAATTGAAGAAGACATCGAAGAATATCTGGGGAAAGTGGCGACTATTGTTTCAAAGCAGGTTGACGGTGATCTTCATAAAACTTTTTCTTCGCGTGAGCAGGAAACTTCTAAAGAATATCTGAAGCAGATTGAAAAGCTAAATGAAGTAAAGGATCTGTTCCCGAACATAGCCTATGTTTATACTGCTATTTTAAAAGATGGTGAAGTGTATTTTGTTCTTGATCCGACACCACCTGATATAATGGTGGATGGAGTTGAAACAAAATCGCATATTATGGATAAATATGACGAGGCTAAAGATATTCCATCTTTGATTACTGCCCTTAACAACCATCAGAAAACTTTTAATACCAAGCCTTATACTGATCGTTGGGGGAGTTTTGTATCGGCTTACGCTCCATTTTTTGACAACAAGGGAAAATTTGCGGGAATAGCCGGAGTAGACATTGAGGCAGAAGATTATGCGGCAAGGATAAACAGGATAAACAGGGCGGAGATAATCTGTATTATTATAGGATTTCTCATTTCTTCCTTTACCGGAATCCTTATATACAGGAAAAATATGAGAATCATGGTTATAGCAAGCAACCTTGAGCTTAGCGAACAACGATTCTCTTTGGTTCTTGAGGGTATGAATGATGGGATATGGGACTGGGAGGACATGACCAAGGATGAAGAATACTGGTCCCCCCAGTTTAAAAAATTGCTTGGCTATGAAGGTGACGAAATCAAAGCAAGTTATAATGAATTCGAATCACACCTGCATCCTGATGATCGGGAAAAAATAAAACAGGAAATGAAAGCTCATTTTGAGCATAACATACCATTCAATTCTGAGTGTCGTTTGCGTAAGAAATCAGGTGATTATTGCTGGTTTCGCGCCAAAGCAATTACCGTACGTGATGCTAACAATAATCCCATAAGGATGGTTGGTTCAATTCGTGATATTACCCAGCGTAAGGCAGGTGAAGAGAAGTTGCGCGAATATGCACAGCAGATGGAAGTAAAAAGCAAAGAGCTGGCAGTGGCGAAGGAGCAGGCGGAACAGGCTAACAACATGAAATCTGAATTTCTCGCTAATATGAGCCATGAAATTCGTACTCCGATGAACGCTGTTATCGGTATGACCAGTATGTTGCTGGAGTCAGATATGCCTGCCGAGCAAAAACAGAAACTTGATCTTATACATAGATCCAGTGAAGCTTTGCTGGAAATTATTAATGATATTCTTGATATTTCTAAAATCGAGGCTGGAAAGATGGATCTAGAGCCTATCACATTTAATTTGCGAAATACTATTCTGGAGATTACGGAGTTGTTTTCGGCTCGTTGCAATGAGAAGGGTATAAAAATACTGATGCAATATGTTCCTGCAACACCAGAATGGGTGACAGGGGATGTGGGACGGATTCGTCAGGTAATTATTAATCTGGTAGGTAATGCAATTAAGTTTACTTATTCCGGTCACGTAATGATTAGTGTCAAGTCGACTTACGTTGATTCAGAAAAAACTCATTTGCATTTTGAGGTAACTGATACTGGTATGGGGATACCAGAAAAAATACAAAAGAAACTATTTGAAAAATTTGTGCAGGGGGATTCTTCTACTACGCGTAAATACGGTGGGACAGGTCTCGGGCTTGCAATATGTTTCCGCCTGGTAGAGCTGATGGGCGGAAAAATTGGCGTTAGAAGTAAGGAGAATAAGGGCAGCACCTTCTGGTTTGAACTGGATTTGCCACTGTCGGATGCGAAGTTGGAAGAAAAAAAACAGGTATATAATTCTGAATATAAACCGAGTGGAGCGCGTATTTTAGTTGCTGAAGATAATTTCATTAACCAGACAATGATTAAGCAAATGCTGGGGTTGCTGGAATGTACGGTTGAAATTGCCAATAATGGACATGAAGCTGTAGAAATGGTGCGTAAAAATAAATATGATTTGGTGCTTATGGATTGCATGATGCCGGAGGTGAGTGGTTATGAAGCGACCAGAACCATAAGGCAAATGGATAATGGAAAAAATGATATTACTATAATTGCTCTGACTGCTAATGCTTTGCAGGGAGACAAGCAGAAATGTCTTGATTCCGGTATGAATGATTATTTGAGCAAACCTATTAAAAAGCAAGAATTGCAGTCTATGCTTGCCAAGTGGTTGCAAAATGATTCTCTCATTGATCGCAAGCTGTTTAATCAGGCTGATTTATCGGATGATTCAGGTCAGAGCGAAGGTGGTTTCTCTGTAGAAATGTCAGATGTTTTTGAAATGTCGGTTTTTAATTATTTTCAGGAAGTTATGGGCGTTGAGTCAGCAAAAACATTACTGAAACATTGCGAAGTGGCTTTTGGTTACATTACAGCTATTAAAAAAGCACTGGAGGAACAGGATTACGATTCCGTGGCGAATGCTGCACATCCTTTAAAATCATCCAGCCAGTATATAGGGGCGATGGAGGTAGCAGAAATTGCAGGAAACATTGAAAAAATGTGCAGAACGCAGGCGGTGGATGTAACCGTATTATATGATTTAGTTCGTCAATTGGAATATAAACAGAATATGGTAGAGCAGGTCATAGACAAAAACTTTACAGTGAGGAAAACAGCATGAGCATTATAAAGAAAGATATTATGGATTCGCGTATCCTTATCATTGAGGATGATTATCTTGGGCGTAATATGCTCAAAGGAATTTTTAGAACCAAGGGATTCAACAATGTTGAAGAGGCGGAAAATGGTAAAGAGGGGCTGGAGAAAATTCGTTCTTTCCGCCCGGATCTGGTAATACTTGATGTTATCATGCCGGAGATGGATGGGGTGGAATGCTGCAAACGTATCAGGAGTAATTCTGATATAAGAATAGCCAATATACCCATTATTTTTCAGACATCGCTAAGTGGCATTGCTGACAAAACCCGTTTTTTTGAAGCAGGTGCTACCGATTATATATGCAAACCGGTCGATCCTTATGAAATAACCGCTCGCGCTGTTGTACATCTGGAGAGGGAGGTTATGAACCGGCATCTACGTGATTTTAAAATACGCATGTCGCATGAGTTAAATACTGCGCGTAACACTCAGCAAGTACTCATACCTGATGATAATGAAATTCAGGAAATGGAAAAAGCTTACAAGATGCAGATATGCGGATATTACCAGTCATCATCGGAGCTTGGAGGTGATTTCTGGGGTTTCAAAAGCCTGTCGAATGAAGAGCTGGCTGTGTATATGGTGGATTTTTCCGGGCATGGGGTGAATGCTGCACTTAATGTATTCCGCCTGCACGCGCTTATGCAGGCGACAATAAGCACCGCACGTACACCTAATGCCTACCTTACCCATCTTAATGCCATACTTGCTCCGCTATTACCGGTCGGGCAGTTTGCGACCATGTTTTATGGCGTAATAAACAGCAAAAAGAAAAAGCTTGCTTATGCTTCGGCAGCTTCACCAAATCCCATATTGTTGCGCCAGAATGGAAAGGAACACCAGTTTTTGGAAAGTACCGGAACAGTGCTGGGTGCACTTAAAGAAAGTTCTTATAATATGATGGAGATTGATTTTAACTCTGGCGATTGTCTGATGCTTTATAGTGATGCTTTGGTTGAAACTCCCAATGAGCATGGCGATATGTTGCCGGTTGAACATTGGGTGGAGTCCTTCCAGTCGCGTCTTAAAGTAGATGGTGATGGCTGCCGTGAATCATTTGCTTCGTTGCTTACAAATTTCAGGCAGCATTGTGCATCGCAGATGATAGATGATTTGTCGCTTAATATTTACTATATGCGCTAAGTATCCGTGGTGCGTGGTAAAGGTGGTAATCGTGATATTTGCCACGACTACCACGCTTATCACGTTTACCACGATATATAAAACCTTGCCCTTTGTAAATCATGAGCATAGAATGTGACCAGATAAAACAACAGGGGAGGACTTATGACGTTCTATATAGTTATAGCAGTTATCGGGATATTGCTTATTGTGGTATCGCAGCAACCTGCAGAGTTTAAGATTGTGCGTTCTACCACCATGGCAGTGCCAGTCTCAGCCATATTTCCGCATGTAAATAACCTGCGTAAGTGGGAAGCGTGGTCACCTTGGGCGAAGCTTGATCCTAACGCCAAAAACAGTTTTGAAGGGCCAGAAGAAGGTGTTGGTGCGGTTATGTGCTGGGAAGGCAATTGCAAGGTTGGCGTTGGCAGCATGACTATAACCGAAAGCCGTCCAAATGAAGCTGTTAATTTCAAGTTGGATTTCTTGAAACCGATGAAAGCGACGAGCTATTCGGAGTTTTCTTTTAAGCCGGAAGGTAGCAACACTCTGGTTATCTGGAGCATGTCCGGCACAAATAATTTTATGGGCAAGTTTATGAGCTTGTTCATGAATTGCGAAAAAATGGTTGGTGGACATTTTGAAAAAGGTCTGGCAAGCATCAAGGCGATTGTCGAGAAGTAGGGTTATATAACATCCCCACCTAGGCTGTGTGTATATGAAATGCAAGACATATACTAACCTCTAGCAAAAAATTCCTCTACCCTTTTAGTTTCAGCTTTAATAGCTGCTAATATTTCTTGTTTCTGTGTCTCACTATCTTCAAAGTGAGTTTCGGCACGTTTACACAAGGCGTGAAGTTGCATAGCACCTAAATTTCCCGATGATCCCTTGAAGCGGTGGGCAGCGGATTTCCACGCTTCTTTTTTATCAATATACAAACTATTTTCCAGAATCTTTATCATTTCTTGTGATTGCTCAAGGAAAAGATTGGCAAGTTCTTTTTCTTCCTCAGGGTCACCATTAGTAAAAAGGCGGAGCTGCTCCATGTCAACAGGAGCATCTTCTGATTGTGTTTTTGCAGCAGGTTCTTTTTGGACAGATGTGATTTCCTTCGCATCATCCAGTATGAACCAGAAGTTCAGAACTTTCTTCAGATGTTCAGCACGCAGTGGTTTGCTCAAATAATCATCCATACCGGATTTTAAGCATTTCTCACGGTCGCCAACCATTGCGTTAGCAGTCATAGCAACTATTGGAGTGTGTAACGATGTTCCATCCTCCAGCACACGCAATTTCTCAGTGGTCTGGTAGCCATCAAGCTCTGGCATCTGGCAATCCATAAATATCATATCATATATATTGCTGCGATATTTTTCTATGGCTTGTATACCATCTTCGGCAATATCAATATTGCGCAGTCCGAATTTACGCAGCAGTTTTTCAGCAAACACACGGTTTACATGATAGTCATCAACCAGCAATACTTTGGCATCTGCTATTGGTTTTCTATTTTCAATGGCCTGGCAATATATTTCTTGCTCATCAGAAATATTTTTTATGTCTTGTTCTGCCGCCGGCTTACAAGGAATGGCAAACCAGAAAGTTGAACCTTTCCCTTCCGCACTTTCTACGCCAATATCCCCACCCATCAGTTGTACCAATTGTTTGGTAATGGCAAGTCCCAGACCGGTGCCACCGTATTTGCGGGTTACAGAAGCATCTGCTTGTGTGAATTTTTCAAAAATCTCACCGAGTTTATGCGCAGGAATCCCCATACCCGTATCTTCTACCGCAACATATAGCCTATTATTGTTATTATGCTCCTGCAAACTTGCTTTAATCCTCACATGCCCACGTTCAGTAAATTTAATCGCGTTACCCACCAAATTGATAATTATCTGGCGCACGCGCCCTGAATCTCCCCAAATATGAGTTGGAACGTCTTGATCTATACTAACAAGCAATTCTATGCCTTTTTTATCAGCTTGCGGGCGCATCAAATTCCTGGTTTTATTTAGAATGTCTGAAAAACCAAAAACAATATTTTCTAACACCAAAGCACCAGCTTCTATTTTGGAGAAATCCAGAATATCGTTAAGCAGCATCAATAGATTTTCGCCTGAGCTGTTAATCGTAGAAACCAGCTCTTTTTGTTCGGTGTCAAGTTTGGTGTCTTCCAACAGATGCGCCATGCCCAGCACACCATTCATAGGTGTACGAAGCTCATGGCTCATATTGGCGAGAAAATCACCTTTGGCTTTGTTAGCAGCTTCGGCTTTTTCAAGGCTATCTTGCAAATCACGAGCGGCAGCTTCGGCTTTCATATTTGCCCGTTTTAGCTGTAACCACATATTTTTTTCTTTTATTTCTTCTTCCTTTTTTACAGAAATATCACGTTCAATCGCAGCAAAATGTGTTATTACACCCTCGACATTTTTTATCGGAACAATGCTTATATCCAGCCAATAATTTTTTCCGGTTTTACTAACATTGAGAAGCTCATCCTTAAACGGTTTACCTTCTTTAAGCGCAAGACGCAGAGCATCCAGAGTTTCGCGTTTGGTAAATTCATTTTGCAGAAAACGTGGAGACTTGCCAATCACCTCATCTGATGAATAGCCTGAAATATGGGTAAAAGCTTCGTTTACATAAATGATTTCTGGGCTTGGCTCATCAAGACCAGCTTTAGTAATTATAATACCATCATTGGCACTTTGTATTACTGTTTCCAGCAACATCGCACGTTCCCTAAACTGCGTCATCAAACGAAGTTGCGGACGAAACACAAATAAAGTTACAGAAAAAAGAAACGCAACTGAGCCAGCAAACGCAACATTAGAAATCCAGTCATACAGAGATTCTGGGGGATCTAATAGTATGTGTATAGTAGTGGTAATTACTAGCAGTCCTACTGACACGTAGAATAATAGAATGTTGCGTTTCTCTTTCATAACAACTCCTGTTTAAGCGCATTGTTTACTATGGTGTAACGCGCTCTCTTTAATGTAGTGATACATCCTATCTTTCTTAAATGGTTTGGCAACAAAGCCAGATGCACCAGTGCCTAGTGATGTTGTAATGTTATCAAGATAGCTATTACCGCTGAACATCACAACATATGCTTCGGGATCGCTTTCCATAATTTGTCCAAGAACACTAAGGCCGCTTGCATCTGGTAGATTTATATCAAGAAACACAATGTCTGGTGCGTGCAGAAGATAACCAGCAATTGCTTCCTCAGCATTTGCAGCAGTAATAAGTGCATAGCTTTCCTTAAATGTGCTGGTTACCAAACGGCGTGTAACGGGGTCGTCTTCTACCAACATCACATGCAGGGGCATACGCGATTTTCGGCGTTTTTTAGCATCTGCAAAGACCTCTTGCAGCGATGATATTTCACCGAAATTATGTGGTACAGGCTGCACGATTGGTAAAGATAGTTCCCCAGTTTTACTGAGAAATACATCGCGTATTATATTCCAGTCACGGAATAAATCATAAATTATCATTTCCACTTTTACTTCTACTGTATCACATAATGCACTCACAAGCTCGGCAGCAATCTCATATAGCTGTTCCGAGTGCAGGCTATTGCTGATGAACATTATGTCATTATCATTGCAGTGAACTATATCGCACTCAATATCATTATGTGTTTCTTTCAATTTCTGCAATATACCATCACCGCATACAAGCGGAATATCTTCTTTAGGAGTTATGTGTAAGCAACGCCAATTTTCCATGCTGGCTGGGTCTTTTCCTATGACAAATGCCAACGAGCGAATATAGTTTTCTGTATTATTTTCAGTGATGATACGCATAAAATTTTCTCCCTTTTAAAGTTAAGCGTTTTGCACATGCCCAATGGTTGGACAGCGTTCTATGTATTGAAACAATTTGTCTTTGGTAAATGGTTTGGCAACAAATCCCTTCGCGCCTTTATTCATGGCTTGCATGATGTTTTCACGGTCAGCGTTACCACTAAGCATGATTACATAAGCTTTAGGGTCTAAAGCTATGATACGTTCCAATAGCTCATGTCCTGTCACATCTGGCAGATTTATGTCCAGAAAAAGTAAATCTGGTGCGATAAGAGAATATGTTTGCAGTGCGCTAGTAGCATCTCCTAGTCCTGTAAGTTGATATTGTTTATTTAAAACATTTTCCACCAAACGGCGTGAAAAAGCATCATCTTCTATAATCATGAAATGTGGTGATTTACGGTCAGCACGACGCTGCTCAATTTCATCCTGCGCGCCTATTGTTTTACTGTTCAATATCGCCTGACGCTTGCGTTCCTGCTGTTTATGCTCAAGCAATTTGCGTTTTGCTTCTTCTATCTGATTCTGTTTTTCTATTTTCTGCTCTACTATGAGCAACAGTTTATTTACCTGTAATGATACTTCATAAAAACCAACCCAGTCATCGGTGGCTGGTCTATCCAAATAATCAACTACGCTTAAAATAAACTCCTTGCCATCTTTAGCGGGAATGTTCGGAGCTAATATGAAAATATCTCCATCATCACATATATAAATATGTAAATCAGTATTTGCTAAATGGAGTTGTGTTAGTTCAAAAAGCTTATCTTTGAATTCTGCACCAATTTTATTGCCAGCCAGAGCAAAATATATACAGCGTGAGGTTTTAGGATCAGATTTTAGTGATTCTAGCACTGCCACCAGTTTTTGTTCTACTTGTTCGTCAATGAGTAACATAAGTCTTTCCTTCTCTATAACTTCATTATCGCAAAGATTTGCTGAAAAGCATAATCTAGTAAAAACAATATGTTAGATATGGCAGAGGTTAGACAATTCTCAAAATAGCGTTTTATTTTGAGAAAAATTATGCTATATTCTCATAATAATCCTATTTTGTAGATATATGACTGATACCATACTGATTGCCGAAGATGACCCATTGCAGCGTAAAATGCTAACCATGCTGCTTACCAAAAAATTGGGCTATAAAGTGATTGCAACGTCTGATGGTGAAGAAGCGGTGGTGCAGGTAGAGTCCAGCAATGTTGGTGAAATAAGCGCGGTATTGTTGGATATAAAAATGCCAGTGATGGACGGGTTTGAAACGCTTAAGACTATCCGTAAATATCGTCCTGATCTTCCTGTGTTGATGCTAACTGGCAGTGATGACACTAGCATTGCCGTAAAAGCAATCAAAGAAGGCGCAAGTGATTTTATTGTTAAACCACCTGAGCCATCACATCTTGATGTTGCCATTAAAAACGCTATCCGCCTTTCCACATTGTCGCAAGAACTCGCCAAATTAAAGCGTGATAAGGAAGGCGCAGTTGCTTTTACTGATTTGGTTGGGCATAACTCTGGGCTTGCTTTTACTGTTGCTTACGGACGCAAAGCAGCAGCCAGCGATGTTCCTGTAATGCTTATGGGTGAGACAGGAGTTGGTAAAGAGCTGTTCGCACGCACAATTCATGGCGAAAGCAAGCGAGTTGGTGCGCCGTTCATTTCCGTTAATTGTAGTGCAGTATCACATAATATAGAACAAACATTATTTGGGATAGCCAGCGCAGCAGCACCTAATCAAAACAGCCAAACAGGTAAAATTCGTTCTGCCGAAGGCGGAACATTATTTCTGGACGACATTACCGAACTGTCACCAGATGCCCAAGTTAGTTTATTGCGTGTATTACAGCAAAAAGAGATCGAGCCACAAGGAGGTGGTAAACCGATAAAAGTAAATGTGCGTATTATCTCCGCCACTGACCGAGATATAAAGCGTGAGGTACAACAAGGGCGTTTCCGCGAGGATTTATATTTCAGGCTCAATGTGCTGCCAATTACCATTCCGCCACTGCGTGAACATCCACAGGATATAGTTCCGCTTGCGGAATATTTTATCCAGCGTATTGCCGTATCTGACCGCTTGCCTGTAAAAGCTCTTGAGCCAGACGCTATTCATTATTTGGTGCATAATCATTGGGCTGGTAATGTACGGGAGCTGGAAGGTCTTATCCATCGCGCGCTCGTACTTACAGACTCAGAATCAATAGACCGCACTATTTTAGAGCAGATTCATGAATCAAGCACTGCAACTAAACCTGCAGAACGACGTGCGCCATCTGCGCTGCATATAAATATGCGCTACGCTGACGGGAGTTTCAAAACTATGTCCGAAATTGAAACAGAAACGCTACGTACAATGCTTGCCCATTTTGATAATAACATAACCAGAGCTTCAGATATACTAGGCATCGCTAAATCTACCTTTTACCGAAAAATAAAAGATGCACGAGAATAACTATAGCTTATACTGCTTTCTGTCAGGAGGACAAAATATGAGCAAAAGCCTGTATGAACGTATCGGCGGTGAAGCAGCGGTAAAAGCTACAGTTATTAAGATGTATGATAAGATTCTGGATGATCAGGAACTTGCGCCATTTTTTGACGATATTGATGTGGAGCGTTTGCGCCTCAGCCAATCAGCATTCGTTACATATGCTTTTGGTGGACCAAATCATTATACTGGCAAATCAATGCGAGTTGCACATGCCAGAGCTGTTTCAAATGGTCTAAACGACCATCATTTTGATCTGGTTGCCAGTCACCTCAAATCCGCAATGCAAGAACTAAAAGTCCCCAATGAGCTAATCGAAGAAGCACTAACAACAGTAGCAAGCACTAGAAATGATGTGCTGGGTAAATATACCCCTATCGTGTGAAGCGTTGAGAGTTTTTTAACGTAATTGTGCGTAAGTGTCCAGCATGTCTGGCACATTATTATCCCCTGAGGTTCGGTCTGT
>JBEBHV010000214.1:0-3337 GCA_040080715.1 Rickettsiales bacterium
TACGCCTTTGAACATAATTTTAGTTGACAGTTAGTTGTTGATGGTTAAAGAAGGTGACTCGGAATTTTGATTGTTTGATGATTAGATAATTGGATTATTAGATTATTAGGTAAAATAAGGCAAATGCTTATTTATTTGATAATTATATGATAGCGTTATTCAAGTAGCTTTTTACTTAGTCATCAAATTATCTGATAATCTGATCATCTCACTTGTCGGGGAGTAGCGCAGTCTGGTAGCGCATCTGGTTTGGGACCAGAGGGTCGTAGGTTCGAATCCTATCTCCCCGACCATTTTCTACAAGGTTCATACCGTGGACGCAGGTTACACATTAAGGCATTTGGACGTATGCCATCACCCCCAAATACACCTGACTAACGAATATCATTTAACAAAACTGAAATAGCAATTTGCCACCAGCGTTTTTGCATGGTAAAAATAGGAATGCCTTCCAGTAGACATTCTAACTCTTTCAGTACTGTCCTCAAGACAATTATGGTGGTTTCCGGACCTACCCTGGTCTTGCTTTCATTATATGTTCTGCTCGGAGAGCTTGATTTCAGCTACTTTATATATGGCTATGTAGCTGTTATGGTTACATCGGCAATATTTGTTATACCTTTTCTCTCCAATATTTCAGCCCTCACAGAATATGTAAATGATCTCGCGCAGGACAAACGTGTTTCCGCGCCTGATTTGAGTTTTCTCAGTAATGTCGGGCAACTTTCTGGCGCACTGGGCAGGTTACAGAATTCCTGGGAAGACAAGCGTCATGAGATGGAAACTGTTATCACCGAGCGTGAAATTCTGGTGGATACACTGCCGGATATTCTGATCATGACCAATGATGACAAAGATATTGTCCGCACCAATCGCGCAGCACGCAACATTTTCGGGCAGAATCTGGCGCATAGGCCGCTGCGTGACATTATCCCTAATGACAAATTGCTGAATTCCATAACCACTGTGGTTGAAGACCTGCACGGGCAAGAGATTGAATTTCATCTGCCGGAGCCATTGCCGCGTGATTTTCAGGCGATTATAGAGCGTTTCCCGATTCCATCAGAAGGCGGCATAACAATTATCATTACCATGACCGATATTACCCAACAGAAGCGCGTACAGCGGATGCGGGCGGATTTCGTGGCCAATGCCAGCCATGAAATACGTACGCCGCTTGCCAGCATTATTGGCTTTATCGAAACTCTGCGTGGTCCTGCTAAGGATGACGCAAAAGCCCGCGACGAATTCCTGCGGGTTATGGGTGATCAGGCGGAGAGAATGTCCAAGCTCGTGAATGATTTGCTGTCACTCTCAAAAATCGAAATGAACGCGCACAGCACACCGATTTCCAGAGTTGATTTCCTGAAGATTGTACGTACGGAAAAGCAACATTTTGAATGGGCATGCAAACAGAAAAATATAACGCTGAAAGTCAAAGTAAATGATAATCTCCCGGCGACTAAGGGCGATGATGATGAGCTGGCGCAGGTAGTGCGCAATCTGCTTGGCAATGCTATAAAATACAGTAATCCGGATACTGAAATTGTAGTGACGGTAAAACTAACTTCCAATATGCCGGATGACCCGAACTTCCGCAATCTGAAACGGGCGATTTGTTTTTCGGTGCAGGATCATGGCGAAGGTATCGCGAAAGAGCATATCCCACGCCTCACCGAGCGTTTTTACCGGGTGGATACGGCGCGAACCAGAACAGTCGGCGGCACAGGTCTTGGTCTTGCCATAGTAAAGCACGTGCTGAACCGCCATCACGGCGCACTGGTTATTGAAAGCAATATTGGCGAGGGTAGCACTTTCTCAGTTTATCTGCCGGTATATGAAGATATTACCCAGATACAATTTGAGAAAAAAGAATGATGATTCACACTTAACGCTATCCCGATTTGCCAGACCCAAATAAATTACTGTTAATTCTTTATTATTTAGTATTATTTACTTGCAGTAACAACATAGTTAGTTTAACAGAGCAATGGCAATTAACTAATGTTTAATAAGAATATTTATAAATGACGCGCTATAAACTAACTATTGAATATGATGGAAGACCATATGCCGGATGGCAGCGGCAATCAGACCAACCAACTGTACAGGAAGCATTAATTAACGCAATTTTTCTTTTTTCAGGAAAAAAAGTCGATGTTATCGGTGCCGGAAGAACAGATGCCGGTGTACATGCATCCGGTCAGGTCGCGCATATTGATCTTGATATGGAAACTGACAGTTATAGAGTTATGCAAGGCATAAATTATTATTTATTCAATCCACCGCCTGATTCTACCTATCCTGAAAACCGCATAGCTGTTTTAGATAGCGAGTGCGTGATTGATGAATTCAACGCCCGCTTTTCAGCTATAAGACGGCATTATATATACCGTATAGTTAACCGCAGGGCGCGTCTGGGGCTGGATGCCGGAAGAGCGTGGCATGTAATTGAAGAATTAGATGAAAAAGCGATGCAGGATGCGGCGAATATACTCATAGGCCATCATGATTTCAGCACTTTCCGTGATACACGGTGCCAATCAAAATCACCGGAAAAGACGCTGGAAAAACTTAATATCACTCGCCGTGGCACCGAAATACACATAGTTGCTTCCGCACCATCCTTCCTCCACCATCAGATACGTAACATGGTGGGAACCTTGAGTCTGGTTGGTAAAGGAAAATGGGGAGTGGATGATGTAAAAGAGGCTCTGGAAGCAAAGGATCGCCGCGCTGGTGGCCCCACCGCCCCACCGGACGGATTATATTTCACCGGCGTGGATTATTAACGCCCCTCACCTTTAGATATATTGCCGGTAGCTTTTGGTGGCAGCTGTTGTCCTGACTCACCTTCAACTTTTATAGCTTGTGCAAGCTGTTTTCCAGCTTTTCTTATCCGCTCTGCATAGTCAGGATCATTCTCTAATCTTTCATTGTGAGTACGTATTTTTCTATCATGAATTTCTACTCGCGCATCAGCAGCATCTGCTTTAATGGTTTTCTCGCCACCTTTCAAAGCCTTCTCAGCATAATAATCTCGATTTTTCTTTTGGTGTTCTTCTATAAAATTAGGATTGCCCTTATCTTCACCATTTTCCTGTAGTTGTTCAGCCTTGTTCAGGGTTATAGCATCAACATTTTTCTTAAGTTGTTTAGCTTCCCCACCAAACATTGCTGCATCTGTAGCTAATTTCTCATATGCTGTGAATTCACTCTTTTTTGCCATAAAAATCCTTATAATTAAAATTCATCTATTTCACTCACAAAACATTAGCACATATGTATCTAACTATATTGTTACAATATTGTGAAAATTATAATATATATATAATAG
>JBEBHV010000215.1:0-3296 GCA_040080715.1 Rickettsiales bacterium
GTGTTATGATAGCGCACAGTGAATTTATCGAGGAAAGTTGGGCTGGAAATAATATTGGCAGCAACTATAGCCTTGTCTTTTAATAAAGCTTTGACATCAAGAAGAAACTCTCTGGTAGTACATTCCATTGGGATGGATATTTTGTTGGTATAGACATCGATAACCACAATATCATATTTATTCTTGTTGCCGTGGATATAGGCGCGGGCAGAGCTGGCAATAAA
The DNA here is from genome assembly GCA_040080715.1 of Rickettsiales bacterium. Lineage (GTDB taxonomy): Bacteria > Pseudomonadota > Alphaproteobacteria > Rickettsiales > SXRF01 > SXRF01. The sequence continues at coordinate 225 of JBEBHV010000215.1, forward strand.
CTGTTTGTTGGGAGAGAGTTTTTCTGGAAGGAAATATTTTTCGGAAATCTTCTTTAAATCTGGGTCAATATCTACAAACGTGTAATTATTAACCTTATCTTCCATTCCTATGGTAAATCCACCAGCTCCAATTATCAATATATCAAGCGGTTTGGCACTGTTTTTTGCTATTGGAGTGATTAAATTATCCTCAATATAAGCAAAATATGGGAAGCGATGCTTAGGGTCTTTGCTAATCATCGAGGATGAAGAACGATTCACACTTAGTATTGTTGATTCCGTTTTTGGAACATCGATTATTTGTATTATATTATACGCATTGTTCGAGATAATATTAAAAGATTTCAACGTACTATTATTATTCAAGGCATAAACCCCAGTTAAAACCATTATACACAGCAGAGTCTCGAAGCAGAATATCTTGCGTATCAAAAGTAATATCAGGAAGCACAGAAGAGACATGGTGATTATTACGGTGTTGTGAACACCAACATAACTCATCAGTACAATGGTTGAGAAAACTGAGCCAAGAAAAGAGCCGGCTGTTGAGAAAAACAGCATTTTTCCAGTAATTTCACTTAGCTTTGCCTTGGAAAAATAATTGCTAATCAGAGGAACGGTTTGTCCCAGCATGAATACGGGGAATGAAAGAAATAATATGGAGTAAAGAGCGGTTTGTAAGAGTTTATCATCAATTTTTGCCAATGTTAATGAGCCAAAAAATATTTCCTGAAAAACATATGATAACCCAATAGTCAAAACTATTAATGATGATACTATGTTACGTAACAAAAGTTTCCTTATGGATAGTTTTTTTCCGTTTTTGATTTTTGCTTTGGAATAGGCTTTTTTGAAAGCGTTTCCACCAAAGTGATAACCCACAGCCAGGGGAAGAAGAACGGCACTTATGATAATTGATATGGTTTCTGTTCCGCTGCCGACAAATGGGATCAAAGATCTCATAGCCAGAAGTTCCACAGCTAATACAACATAACCTTCAATTAAAATTACCAGAAATAAAAGCTGTGTTTTGTTCATTAGAAATCCTAAGGCAGTAAAATTTAAAGTGCTATTTCCGTATTTGGGAAGGCGACCGACCACATTTTTTCAAGATTATAATGCTCGCGGGCTTCAGGTTTGAAAATATGCACTATGACATCCCCAGCGTCAACCAATACCCAATCACCACTTTCTTTTCCTTCCGTTGGCACGGACTCATATCCGGCATGCTTTAAAGCGATTACCACATAATCAGCGAGTGAGCCGACATGCTTCGAAGAAAGACCGCTGGCAATCACCATACGATCCGCTATGTCACTTTTTCCGGAAAGGTCTATTGATACTATTTTTTCTGCCTTGTTCGTGTCTAATGTCTTGATGACTATTTTTTCGACTTTAGCAGATGAAAGATTAGGTATTGAAGTTTTCTTAGTTATAACATTTCCCTTTATTTAATAATATATTATAAAACATCTATCCTCCCATTATCTCCTATTAAGCAGCTAATTCCAAGTATTTTCTTGCTTAGAGCCATTGTCAGTGGGGAAGGGCGTTATTATCTTCTGAATACACAGAGTTATCTTTCACATATTCATTGTTAAAAGACATATAAAGTACGTTGTTCGCCTGGTTTCCTTTGTTTTCCAACATGTTGATATTGCCAATTATCTGTCTGGAGAAAACAGGAAATACGCTGGCAAAAGTATTATGGTAACGCACAGTGAATTTATCGAAGAAATTAGGGCTGGAAATAACATTGGCAATAACCACGGATTTGTCTTTCAGCAAGGCTTTAACACTAGATAAAAATTCTCTGGTCGTACATTCCATGGGAATAGAGACCACATTAGTGAAAACATCAATAATCACTATGTCATATTTTTTCTTATGATTACGTACAAATGCCCGGGCAGAGCTGGCAATAAATTCCTTATTTGGTGATAATTTCTCAGGCAGGAAATATTTTTCAGCAACATCTTTTAAATCCGGATCTATATCGACAAAAGTATAGTTATTAATTTTATCATTTATCCCCATGGTAAAGCCACCCGCGCCAATTATCAGTACATCAAGCGGTTCAGCGTCATTCTTCTCTATATGAGCAATTATATTATCTTCGATATAAGCAACATACGGAAAGCGACCTTTGGGGTCTTTGCTGATTCTGGATGATGCCGAACGATTCACAATTAATGTTTTTGTTTCCTGTTTCACATCATCAGTTACCATTACCAGATTATATGAATTATCAGATACCACCCCTGCAAGATTCATCGTATGGTTTGAGTTAAGAAGAATTGATAGAGACAGAATAAGCAGGCAGTATATTGTCTGGCGACTTGTCGCTTTACGTATCAGCATCAGTATCAGCAAACATAATAAGGATACGGTAATTATAACTGTGTTATGAACGCCAACGTAGCTCATCAGTATAATAGTGGAAAAAACTGAGCCGAGGAAAGAGCCTATTGTAGAAAAAAACAGCATTCTCCCGGTTATATGACTAAGCTTTGTTCTGGAAAAATAATTACTCACCAAAGGGACGGTTTGCCCCAGAACAAAAACTGGAATAGATAGGAAAAACACAGAAAACAAACTTGCCTGTATAAGGCGGTTATGAATACCGCTGGTGATAAATACCTGAAAGATTATTTCCTGATAAGTGTAAGAAAGTCCTAGAGTAAGGATAACTGACGCTGCAAACAGGTTCCGCAGTAAAATCTTTCTGATAGAAAGATTGCTTGCTATTTTGGCTTTGCCGCCGAAGTAATATCCGAATGCCAGTGGCATCAATACGGCACTGATGATAATTGCTACTATCTCTGTTCCGCTGCCGAAAAAAGGGATAAGCCCCCTTATCGCCAGCAATTCAACGGCTAATACCACGTAACCTTCAATTAAAATTACCAGGAATAGAAATTGATTTTTTTTCATCGGGAGACTTTTATGTGGTTGGTGTGGTAAAGACCTTATTTCCAAGTTTTTTGCGTATATTAGTAGAGGAGTTATGGTCTCTCTTCAGATGGATAAAACGCAGCGATGGTGTTCTATTATTACTGTCTCTTATACACA
>JBEBHV010000216.1:0-3263 GCA_040080715.1 Rickettsiales bacterium
ATCGCTGCTGCTAAAGGTCAGGAAGAGTTGAAAGCCAGGCATATTCTGGTTGCAGCTGAATCAGATGCTAAGAAAATTTCGGCTGATTTGAAAAAAGGTGGGGATTTTGAAAAAGTTGCTAAAAACAAATCTACCGACAAAGGTTCTGGTGTTAATGGTGGAGATCTGGGATGGTTTGCCAAGGAGAAGATGGTTCCGGAATTTTTTGATGCTACCTTCAAGCTTAAGAAAGGTGAAGTGTCTGCTCCGGTTAAGTCAAACTTTGGCTGGCATGTTATCAAGCTGGAAGACCGCCGTCCTGTAAAAGTTTCTCCGTTTGAAGAAAGCAAGGAAGCGTTGAAAGGCGAATTAAGCAACAAGGCGGTACAGTCTTATATAGAAAATCTGCTTAAAACCTCATCAATTAAATATTTTGATGAAAATGGCAAAGAAAAGGATTTTGTAAGCTCCGTTGTTGCTCCAGAGTCTGACACTAAGACTGAAGAAAAGAAATAGAGAATCTAGGGTTCAGGGGTCAGAGTTCGGGGAGTAGAAAAATATAAATGTTCCTGACTACTGACTTCTGACCTCTGTGCTGTCTATGACAATATCACCACTTGCTCCTAAGTCTTATCCAAAATTACAGCCGATAAAAGGTGTATGTCTGGCTATGGCTTCCTGTGGAGTTCGTTACGCCGGACGTACTGATTTACTGGTAGTTGAACTGGCGGAAGGAACTAAAGTAGCCGGAGTTTTCACCCGTTCCTTAACCGCTTCTGCTTCTGTCCTTGCCTGCAAAGAGGCTTTAAAAGGCGCAGTGGCAAGAGGTCTTGTGGTTAATTCCGGCAATTCCAATGCTTTCACTGGCAAAGCGGGAGAGGCTGCTGTTAGCAGGATACGTGATGCAGCCGGTAGATTGTTTGGTTGCGGTGTGGAGAGTGTATTTACAGCTTCAACAGGCGTGATTGGTGAGAAATTACCGGATGAAAAAATTACCAATGCACTACCCAATCTGCTATTTTCCGAGTCAACATGGGATGAAGCTGCCCGCGCCATAATGACCACTGATACCTACCCGAAACTTGCAACGCAAACTGCGATTATTGAAGGTATAACCGTTACCATCAACGGGATTGCCAAAGGCTCCGGAATGATAGCTCCGGACATGGCGACTATGCTAGCGTTTGTATTCACCGATGCTGATATTCCAGCTAATATATTGCAAGAAATCCTCACAGAAACCAATGAGGTGACCTTCAATAACATAACCGTCGATGGAGATACTTCCACTAGCGATACATTGCTGGTTTTTGCCACTGGAAAAGCCGGAAACAAAGCTGGCGCAAACACTGATTATAGTGATTTTAAAAAAGCATTACACTCTGTTCTACATGACCTTGCTTTGCAGGTGGTAAAAGACGGTGAGGGGGCAGAAAAACTGGTAACTATAACAGTTGCAGGTGCTGAATCAAAAAAAGCGGCAAAAAATATTGCCATGAGCATCGCCAATTCACCATTGGTGAAAACCGCAATCGCTGCTTCTGATGCTAATTGGGGCAGGGTAGTTGCTGCGGTGGGCAAGGCAGGTGAGCGTGCTGACCGTGATAGACTCTGCATTTCTATCGGTGGGGTGAGTGTGGCAAAAAATGGCGAGGCGGATCCGAATTACAACGAAGTGCAAATTACAGAACACATGCGGGGCAGGGATATTACAATTGATGTTAATGTTGGTGTTGGCAGCGAATTTGCAACGGTTTATACCTGCGATTTGACACATCGTTATATCGATATAAACGGCAGTTATCGTTCATAGCAAATGAAAATTCTCCTTGTTGTTGCTGCAGTGTTGATAAATTCTAAAGGTGAAGTTTTGCTTGCACAACGTCCTGAAGGAAAAAGGCTGGCGGGCAAATGGGAATTTGCCGGAGGAAAAATAGAAGATGGTGAAACACCGGAATCAGCCTTGGTAAGAGAATTGCACGAAGAACTAGGGATAGAAGTGCAACCGGAAGATTTAGAAAACTTCTGGTTTTTGTCGCACTCCTATCCTGAGTTTAATTTTCATCTGCTCATGCCAGTTTATGTTTGTCGGAAATGGCGGGGAACGCCAGAGCCTCTTGAACATTCCGCCCTGTGCTGGGCATATCCGAACGATATGGATAAGCTTGACATGATAGAAGCGGATAATGAGCTGGTTGAGCGGATAAAACTTCTCTCATAGTTTTCCCTAAACATAAGGTGCTATAATCGGTGCTGCATATGTCCCCATGACGTTATAACCAGTTCTGGTTGGATGCACTCCGTCAACGAAATAGGTGGTGTTGCTATGGTCTGACATTTCAGAAAGCCCTGCAAAATCGATAACGGTGTAACCTTCCGCAGCGGCATTATCGCGGATAAGCTGGTTATAAACCAGTCGCTCAGCTTCCTTGTCCAGCTTATCCTGAGCCGAACCGCCCCAATTCCTTGCTATCGCCGTTCCCACCAACACTCTGGTAAATCCTGCTGCTTGCATCGCCTCGATATATGGCAGGGTATAAGTTGTCCAGACAGTTGTTCCATAACCGACAATCGTGCCAGTCGCTCGACCATCTAAATCATTTGTACCAGCAAAATATACACTTACGTTCTTAGCAAAAGCCGAATCATAACGCCCTGTTACCTGCGTCCTGTTGCTGTAGCAACCAGCAGAGGTTGAACCAGGAACTGCAACATTAACCACATGGGCTTGTTGATCGAGTATGGAAGAAACAACTCGTGGCCATCCGTAATGATAAGAGCCTGTAGTGTAGCCGGCGGTGATGCTGTCACCATCATAAATAATCTTTGATGTACGTGCTATGTTAGATTTAAACGCTGTGGAAAACGCGGATTCAATGGAGTTTTTATCACCGGTGCTGAGAGCCGAGTCATACACAACATAAGCAAACACCTCTATGTTAGAAGTAGAAACCAGAGTTGATCCGCCTATTGTTGCCCCTGTCGCAGTCGCATTGACATATGCCCCTACTGACTGGTCTTGTCCATTTAGTCTCATATATTTTCCGGAAGCATCACCGCTTAAAATAAATGAGTCAGTTTGTCCGTGGCGTGGTGTGAACTTCTTTTTATCTCCACCAGTGAAAGTTGACGAGCCTTGCAACACGCCATTATATTTTTCCCACCAGATATTAATCTGAGTGCCGATGCTGAGAATACTGTTAAAGTTGAGCAAACCGCCGCCGGAAGCATATGCCTGAGCTACGGAAAAACTCTGGGTACTGACTGAAAGACCAGAAGGTATG
>JBEBHV010000027.1:0-13936 GCA_040080715.1 Rickettsiales bacterium
TAAAAAGGTACTTTACGACATTTTCTTTTGATATTATTTTTTCTATCATCAATCCATTTAAATTGGAGCAATGATATATCAGAAAATGACGCTTCTATATCATCCATGAAATTGCTAGCATCGTCATAGAACATATAATTAAAGCTTTGCCAGTATGTTGTCTCTCCTGACCAATCAAGAATAGGTTCATATTCAGCTGTTTGCAGACGTTGTTCTTCCGTAAGAATTGGTTTTTTACCATTTATAGTAATTCCCAGAAGATCGCACGCCTGTTCAGCCAAAAGACCTCCATGGTAAGGTGGCCCAATGCGTTCTTTTACTACTTGGTGATTAGCATCTCCTGTTAATATTCCTGAATCTCCATGCCATACCTGAAGCCAGCCACCGCGATATTTAATATCTACATCAGTATTATCAGAAGTAATACCATAGAAGCTATAAATTCCATTATCTACCAATTCTTTCAAATCCCAGTTAAGCGGCTTAATTTTAGGTCGCGTAAAATACATATTAAGTAACCGTATCAATAAAGTTATACAAATTAAAACACCAGCACCAACACCACAATTATAAGAGCAACCCAGGCAAATGTCAGCCAATCCTTATGGCGTTGCCTACGTTCCTGATCAATTGCTTTTATGGTTTGCGGGTGAAGTTTTATACCGTTTGCATCGCCAATATTTTTCAGCGCGTTTTCAATATTGAATAAGATATGCGGAAATTTCTGTACAATTTCCTTGGCATTTCCCGCGCCTTCTTTCAGCTTTGCCTTAATTCCGAAACTTTCATTTGCCCATTCTTCAATCAGTGGCGTTGCCAGCTCCCACATATTGAGGCTCGGATTTAACATCCTGCCCACGCCTTCTGCCACCATCATGGTTTTCTGCATTAGCAGCAGTTGTGGTTGCACTTCCATTTCAAATTCAGCAGCTATGCCAAACATCTGCCCAAGCAATTTCGCAACTGATATTTCGTTGAGTGGTTTGCCGATTATCGGACGAGCAACTGCCATGCAAGCCTGTGTAAATGCTGCCCGCGATTTGGTGGATGGAACATAGCCAGCATCAAAATGCATATCGGCAACTGACTTATAATCTTCATTCATGAACCCACGCAGGATTTCGGCGATATAGACTCGCGATTTTAAGTCCAGCCGCCCCATAATCCCAAAATCAACGGCGACTAAATCACCGTTTTTATCAAGGAATAAATTACCGGGGTGCAGGTCGGCATGGAAAAAACCATCCTTGAAAACTTGTGAGAAAAGGCTTTTTGCAGCTTTGCCCAAAATTATATTTGCATCAAAACCACTATTTTTAATGGCTTCAATGTCGCTGAAGGGAACGCCATCAACCCAGTCCATAGTCAGAACGCGGCGTGAACTTAAATTCCAATCTATAGACGGAATGGAAAGACCGGCTTCATGATTTTTCACATTATCTGCCATTTCGCTGGCGGCGGCGGCTTCAAAACGCAAATCCAGCTCAAAAAATATGGACTCTTTGAAAGTCTGTACCACCTGCACCGGCTTTAACCGTCGCCAGCCACGGACGCGCTTTTCAATTATCTCGGCAATCCAGAAAAATAAATCCAGATCGCGGGCAAAGGCTTGTTCAATATTGGGGCGCAGGATTTTTACAGCTACTATTTTTCCATCATTGCTGGTTGCTTTGTGAACTTGGGCTATGGAAGCGGCGGCAACCGGAGTATCATTAAACTCAGAGAATAATGCAGCAATTGGTTGCTTGAATTCGTCCTCAATAATTTTGCGGGCGATATAAGCGGGAAAAGGCGGTAGATTATCGCGTAAGTCTGCCAGATCGTCCGCTAATTCTTCACCGATTAAATCTGAACGGGTGGAAAGTGCCTGTCCCAGTTTTATGAATGTTGGGCCTAATCGTTCAATAGCTGCTGCCAGCTTTTCGCCTTTGCGCTTGTTTGGTTTGTGTGTGGAAAACAAGCGGAAAAATCTGGAAAGGGCAGGGGCAATTCCCAAATCATCAATGATAAATAGCGCGTCCTCCTGCGCCAATATTCTGGCGATAGAAAACAAACGACCGGTATTGCGGAGACTGCGGAATATCATAGAAACATATCTTCATAAATGTTCGGGATGAGGCATGCGGGATGAGGGATAACGGAATGTTTCCTTTCCCGCAGCCCACATCCCGCATCCCTATGACCTATGTATTTCATACCTTCCGCCCGTAATGAATGGCGACTATGCCTTGTGAAATATTGTATATTCTAACCATCAACAAACGATATGTTGAGCTTCAGCCCTGTAGCTTTGGCAAGTTTTAGGAGAGAGGCGACGCTTGGCAACTGCCTTCCCGCTTCCATGCGGGCGATGAACGGTTGGGTAGTGTTCATTTTCTCGGCTAATTTTTCCTGACTAAGCCCAGATTTTATGCGTGCCTCAATCACAGCTTGTGCCAGAGAATATTTGTCGCCCAGTGCTTCATATTCTTTTTTGAATTTGGGGTCTTTCATCCATTCTTTCGCCACTTCCCGCACTGTTTTATATTTGTCATTTTTCATAAATTACTCCAATCATAAGAACCCTGTTTCTTTTGCCCTTTTATACCATAAAAGATATAATAAGTCCAGTTTATATTATTATCTTCAGCCATCATACCTTCCGCCCGCTATGAATAGCCACTACGCCCTGCGATAAATTACGATACTGCACATTCTCAAAACCTGCCGCGCTAATCATTCCCACAAACTCTTCCTGCTTGGGAAATTTGCGGATGCTTTCCACCAGATATTGGTATGATTCACTATCACCAGTTACCATTTTGCCAATGCGCGGAATCGCAGCAAAAGAATAAGCGTCATAAATTTTTTGCAAAAAATTATATTGCAGATGGCTGAATTCCAAACATAAAAACCGCCCACCGATTTTAAGCACGCGGTATGCTTCGCTAATGGCTTTATCAATATGGGTGACGTTGCGGATACCAAAAGCAATAGTATATGCATCGACGCTATTATCAGGTATGGGTAAATTTTCTGCATCACCGCAAACCCAGCCTATCCCGCCTCGGATATTACGGTCAGTGGCTCGGTTTTTGCCTTCACTCAGCATCTGGTAATTAATGTCGCAAACGGTGATATGGCAGTCGGCTTTTTTATTTATTCGGAAAGCAATATCACCTGTGCCACCAGCTACATCTAAAATATCCATACCGTCCTGCGGATTCAGCCAACTGACCATTTCGTTTTTCCAGAGACGGTGCAGTCCGGCACTCATTAAATCGTTCATCACGTCATAACGCGTGGCAACGCTGTCAAAAACCCCGCGCACGAGTTTTGCTTTCTCGCTCTCATCAACGGTCTTAAAGCCAAAATGTGTATTTTTATTCATGTAGTTAACTATATTCCATTCTATTAAAGGATAGGCTTGTATCCTCACTATTTATGTTTTACAGTAAGGGTATGATTATATCAATAATATATGCCCCTGTGAGGGCAATAAACGGAAAGCAATACTTATGCTGCATGTGTCAACTGATGCGCCAGATTCTTCTGAGCGGCGGGGGACGGCGGATTCTGAGCCTATTTTTGCCGCGCTCGACCTCGGAACCAATAACTGCCGGCTGCTGATAGCTTCGCCGCAGTCTGCCTATGATTCTGCCAGTCCCGCCAAGGTTGGGGGGATCAGGGTTTTTGATAGTTTTTCCCGGGTTGTCCGCCTTGGTGAGGGCTTAAGTTCCAGTGGGATGCTGTCCGATGAGGCAATGGAACGCACTATAATCGCCCTCAAAGCCTGCCAGAAAAAAATCAACCGCTATAACCTTACCGATTCCCGCTTTGTGGCGACTGAAGCCTGTCGCCGCGCTGAAAACGGCTATAAATTCCTTGATATGGTGCGCTCTGAACTCGGCATGGATATTGATATTATATCCACTGAAGATGAAGCAAAACTTGCCTTCACTGGTTGTTCGTCATTGCTTACTGGTGATTCCAAAAAAGCAGTAGTGTTTGATATTGGTGGCGGCAGCACCGAGCTTATGTGGGTTGATGTTGAAAACGGAAAAATAATCACTGATTGGCTTTCGGTTGGTTTCGGGGTGATGAATTTATCCGATAAATTCGGTGGTTCCAATCTTGCCGACATTGCTTTTTATGACATGGTCGATACGCTGGTAGATAAGCTTAAATCCTTTGATCTCACCAACCAGATCAGCCAGTCGATAGATGGAACAAATGTTCAGCTTCTTTCTACTTCCGGCACGGTTACGACCCTTGCCGCGATTCATCTTGATTTGCCGCGCTATGATCGTTCGAAGATTGACGGCATAACCTTGTCGGTTAAAGATGTGCGGGCAACTACCAAAAGACTGCTCGATATGAAACAATATGAACGCTTCAATCATCCCTGCATCGGTGCAGACCGTGCTGATTTCATTCTTTCCGGCTGTGCGATTTTTGAAGCTATAAGCACTCTCTGGCCAACGGAAAATATTACTATTGCTGATCGCGGTGTGCGTGAAGGAATTATTTTATCATTGCTTGAGAAAAATTCGGTATGAATTATTCCCTCCCCCCTTGCGGGGGAGGGGTAGGGTGGGGGGTATATTAAGTGCTAAGTACGGAGTTCTGAGTGCAGAGTTTAAGTATTACCCCTCACCAGATTTTCTAAGCTCATTACATGAGCTAACAAAATCTTGCCTCTCCCGCAGGGGGAGAGGCAAAAGAATTATAGATTAATTAGAAAGTAAAACATGTCTGCTAAACCACCATCATCAGGTAATTTCTCCGGTAGTCGTGGACTTAAGACTAGGGTGAAAACTGCGCGTGGACGCAAGACCTCATCTACCCGCTGGCTGCAGCGACAGTTGAACGATCCATATGTGGCACTGGCAAAAAAAGAAGGCTATCGTTCGCGGGCGGCATATAAACTTATCGAGCTTGATGATAAATTCCATTTTCTGAAACCAGGGAAAACGGTTTTAGATTTAGGAGCAGCACCTGGTGGTTGGACACAGGTTGCAGCGGCGCGGGTGAAATCCACCGAAGAAAAACCGTTGGTGATTGGTGTAGATATTCTGCCGATGCCTTCAGTTCCATCAGCTAAAGTCATCCAGCTTGATTTCATGGAAGACTCCGCGCCGGAAACTATCCGCGCAATGATTCCTGATGGCGTTGATGTTGTACTTTCCGACATGGCACCCAACACCACCGGGCATCAGGCAACTGATCACATCCGTATCATGGTGCTTATCGAAGCTGCTTATCCATTTGCTTGTGAGGTTCTAAAAACTGGTGGCGTGTTTGCCTGCAAAGTTTTTCAGGGGGGCGCGGAAAAAGAAATGCTCGCGCAGATGCGCAAAGATTTTACCAGCGTCAAACATGCAAAACCAAAATCAAGTCGTTCTGATTCTTCGGAGATGTATGTAGTGGCGATTGGGTTTAAGGGGCGTAAATAATTCTGCTGTCATTTCGAGTGCAACGAGAAATCTTTGCATTATGAATCGTGATAGACGTGGTAAAGGTGATAGTCGTTATAAAGAAATATGTTTATCACGCTTACCACGGTAAAAATTCCTAGGAATTTTTTTCCTAGCTCGTAATAATCGATAGGTTTTGTCAGAGTTTTTGTACACAGCATAAAAGTTAATTACAAAATAAAGTAAAGAAACCATGAATTTACCAAATATTACGCTAACGAATTAAATATTATATATACAAAACAGAATGTTATATTGCTGCCTATTTTTTAGGCAATAAGATAAAATACTAGGATTCACCTCAGTCGCATGCTCTATAATGATTCTTGCTCACAGAGTTATCCACAGGAATCGTGGACTGTTTTATATGGTTGAAAAGCAGCCGTGATTAGTTAGATATAAGCTATGGAAATACAACAACAGTCATTCGCATCTGGGCGAAAAATTATAAAAACTTATGCGGATGGATTGTCACATTCTGCTGGTGTGTACCGAATGCTCGATGCATCCGACAACACACTTTATGTTGGTAAGGCGAAAAGTTTAAAAAATCGTGTGATGAATTATGTAAATACTTCTGCTCTCAACACTCGTTTGCAGAGGATGATTTCTCTGACTGCAAAAATGGAAATAATAACTACGCGCTCAGAAGCGGAAGCATTGCTGCTCGAAGCAAATCTGATAAAAAAATATTCACCGCGTTATAATATCCTGCTCAAAGATGACAAATCTTTTCCTTATATATTTATTTCCGGAGATCATGATTTTCCTAGGATTTCCAAGCATCGCGGAGCGAAGACTAGCAAAGGAAAATATTTTGGTCCGTTTGTTTCGGCGGGTGCAGTTGATGAAACCATAACGTTATTGCAAAAAGTATTTCTACTTAGAAATTGCAGCGATAATATTTTTAAAAATCGCACGCGTCCGTGTTTGCAATATCAAATAAAACGTTGTTCTGCCCCTTGCGTTGATTACATAAATAAACATGATTACGCAGAACTTAATCGGCAGGCGCAGGATTTTCTTTCTGGTAAAAGCAGGCAAATTCAGGAAGAATTATTGCAGGAGATGCAAACAGCGAGTGAAGCGCAGGACTATGAAAAAGCCAGCCAGATTCGCGATCGGATTCGTTCTCTTACTCAGGTTCAGCAACAAAGCAAACTGAATAATAATGCGGTGGATGATGCCGATTTAATAGCATTGGCAAAAGATGGTGATAACTGCTCAATCCAGATTTTCAGTTTTCGCGGCGGGCGGAATTATGGCAGTAAAAATTATTTCCCATCTAATACAAAAGAACATAGTGCCAGCGAAATTATTTCTAGTTTTATCGCTCAATTTTATGGGTCGCAACCAGTACCGAAATTGATACTCACCAGTGAGGAATTGGAAGATGCGGAATTATTGGAAGAAGCGTTACGTTTAAATACAGATTATGCTGTGAGTATTGTTTGCCCGCAGCGCGGTGAAAAACGCGAGTTGATGGAGCAAGCTCTACGCAACGCAAAAGAAGCCTTAGTGCGTCATCTTTCTACCAATATATCGCAAAAAGCAGCACTTGCTGGTGTGCAGGAATTATTTGGTCTGGATGATATTCCAAAACGCATAGAGGTTTATGACAATAGCCATATCAGCGGGACAAATCAGGTGGGGGCGATGATAGTAGCCGGAGTGGATGGCTTTATAAAAAACCAATATCGTAAGTTTGATATAAAAAATTTAGAGACTATTGCCGGTGATGATTACGCTATGCTCCGTGAAGTGCTGACCCGTCGCTTTAAACGCCTGCCCGATGAACCCGCAAATAAACCAGATCTCGTTTTAATTGATGGAGGGGCAGGGCAGCTCGGCATTGCCACGCAGGTTTTTGAAGAACTTGGCGTTGATGACATAGTATATGTTGGAATAGCCAAAGGCGAAGATAGAAACGCGGGGCGCGAGCATTTTTTTATTAAAGGGCGTGAACCATTCCAACTCCCTGAAAATGATGCGGTATTACATTATCTGCAACGTCTGCGTGATGAGGCGCACCGTTTTGCAATTGGCGCACATCGTAATAAACGCAGCAAATCCATGCAGGTTTCGGAATTGGATTCTATATCAGGGATAGGGGCAGCCCGCAAAAAAGCCCTGCTCCATCATTTTGGTTCAGCGCGGGCAGTGGCTGGGGCTAGTATCGAGGAAATTGGTCAGGTAACTGGTATCAGCAAAGACAAAGCTAAAATTATTTATCAGCATTTTCATGGTAATATTGACGGCTAAATGTTAAATATGCCAATTAATAAAATAAAAAAGGAATTTAAATGCTGATATTTATTGGTGGTGGTGGGCATTCAAAAGTGCTGTATGATACAGTTCTTGCACAAAATCGGACATTATATGGATATACCGATTCAAAACCGCAAGCTTGGCTTGATGAACAGAATATCAAGCATATCAGCGATGATAATTTATCATCAATACTCGGCAACCGCCCTGAACTATTCATAGCTTTTGTTGGGGCAGATTGTGAGTCACTTAATAAGCGCGTAACAATGATTAAAGAGTATCAGGAAAAAGGTGCATATTTTACCCCGCTGATTCATCCATCTGCCATTGTGAGTAAGAAAGCGACTATAGCAATAGGTGTTCAGATATTGCCATATGCTATAGTAAACAGCGGTGCAGTAATAGGTGAGGGTGCGGTTATAAATAGTGGCGCGATTGTTGAGCATGACGCGGTAATCGGGGCAGGGGTGCATGTTGCGCCACGCGCCGTAGTGCTTGGTGGTGCTAATGTTGGCGATTGTTCATATATAGGAAGTGGTGCGGTTATTGTGCAAAATAGTGTTGTTCCGCCAGATAGCTTTATCAAGGCGTTGACAGTGTATAAATAAGGATATGTCGTTTCGAACATAGTGAGAAATCTTTGCATGAAAACCTATTATATTTACATGCTAACAAACTGGAACAATGAAGTATTGTATATTGGGATGACTAACAATTTAGAACGTAGAATATATGAGCATAAAAACAAGATTATTAAAGGCTTTACCGAAAAATTTAATCTTACCAAACTTGTTTATATCGAAACAACAAATGATATAAATGCAGCTATAGAGCGTGAGAAACAATTAAAGAAGTGGCGTAGAGAAAAGAAAGATAACTTAATAGAGTCTATAAATCCTTTATGGGATGAATTAGATATTGGGTTTACAAAGTAAAGATGCCTCGACAAGCTCGGCATGACATAAATTGTCATTTCGAGTGTAACGAGAAATCTTTGCAATTGATTTATAATGCAAAGATCCCTCGACAAGCTCGGGATGACAATTAAGTGATGGATATGACAAAAAAGCTGGAAAATATTTTAGTTACAGGTGCGGAAGGGTTTATCGGCTCGCATCTTGTTGAGGCTCTGGTAGCTGAAGGTCGCCGCGTCAAAGCCATGGCTCTTTATAATAGCTTCGGACGCTATGGCTGGCTGGATACTATACCTTCTGCCACACGTGATAAAATTGAATTGGTGATGGGTGATGTGCGCGATCCGTTTTGTGTACGTGAGGCTATGCGCGGTTGTGATGGAGTTATGCATCTGGCAGCACTAATCGCTATACCTTATTCGTATGTTGCGCCAGCATCGTATGTTGATGTTAATGTTATGGGAACTCTTAATGTGGTGCAGGCAGCGCGTGATTTGGGAATCAAAAAAGTTGTCCATACCTCAACTTCAGAAGTATATGGAACGGCGCAGCAAGTGCCGATTCCAGAAACCCACCCGCTGGTTGGGCAGTCACCATATTCCGCCAGTAAAATAGCTGCCGACCAGATGGCGTATTCTTATTTCTGTTCATTCGGCACGCCGGTTGCCATTGCCCGCCCATTCAATACCTATGGAGCGCGCCAGTCGTTGCGCGCTGTCATCCCAACAATTATTTTACAGGCACTCAGCGATTCGCCGAATTTATCACTCGGTGCGCTGAAGCCAACCCGTGATTTCAATCATGTTAGTGATACAGTGGCTGGAATGATAGCAATTCTTGATAGCGAAAAATCTGTTGGTGAAACTATCAATATCGGCAGTGGCTTTGAAATTTCTGTTGGTGATACAGTTAAATTGATTGGTGAAATTACTGGTAAAAAACTTGAGGTGAAAACTGATAAATCACGCCTGCGACCTAAGACAAGCGAAGTTGAGCGTTTATGCTGTGACAATAAAAAAGCTTTGAAATTACTGGGCTGGCAGCCAAAATACGCAGGCATTGAAGGTTTGAAATCTGGCATAATCCAAACAACTGAATGGTTCAAAAATCCCGTCAACCGCGCTTATTATCAAGATGTCCACCACTACACAATCTAACACCTGTCATCCTGAGCGAAGCGAAGGATCTTTACATTATTTTGTAGAGAATCTTCGACTCCGCTTACGCTCCGCTCAGGATGACACAAGATGAATGAACAGATAATATCAGCTATTTCGCAGGTGTTGGGTGACGCTCCACGCCCTGTTGCCCTGCATGAACCATTATTTTGTGGCAATGAAGAAAAATATGTTTCCTCCTGCATCCGCGATGGCTGGGTGTCATCAGTTGGTGAATTTGTTGACCGTTTTGAACGCGAACTGGCAGAGGTTTGTGGGGCAAAATATGCGGTGGCGGTGGTAAACGGCACATGCGCCTTGCATATTGCGCTGGTTGCCTCAGGTGTAAATCCAGATGATGAAGTTTTAGTCCCATCACTAACTTTTGTGGCAACTGCCAATTCAGTTTCCCATGCTTCTGCAATTCCCCATTTTGTTGAGGTAGAGGAAAATTCTTTAGGTATCTGTCCGTTAAAACTTGAGCAGTATTTACAAAAAATCGCCATTACCAAGAATGGGTTTACAGTTAATAAAAACACTGGTCGTACCATTCGGGCAATTGTTCCTGTGCATGTGTTTGGTCATCCCTGCCAACTTGCGGAATTACAAAAAATCTCCGATAAATATAATCTGATATTAATCGAAGATGCAACCGAAGCTCTGGGGTCTAAAATTGGCGGTAAAACTGTTGGCAGTAATGGCGTTGCGGTTTTGAGTTTTAACGGTAATAAGATTATAACTACAGGTGGTGGTGGGGCGATTTTAGTACAGGATGAATCGCTTTATAAAAAATTAAAACACCTGACCACAACCGCGAAAAAACCTCACCCTTTTGCTTTTGAGCATGACGTGGTTGCTTGGAATTACCGTTTGCCCAATCTCAATGCCGCGCTTGGTTGCGCTCAGCTTGAGCAACTACCACGCTTCCTTGCTGCCAAACGCGCACTTGCTGAGCGTTATATAGAAGTTTTTAAAAACATTTCTAGGATTGATATTCTCCAAGAACCGCAAAATACCCAGAGCAATTATTGGTTGGTGACACTTATTAATCGTGATGCTGATGAAAACTGGCGTGATGAAATCCTTTCTGCTCTGCATCAGGAAAAAATATTATGTCGCCCAACTTGGACACCTCTGCACCAGCTTCCAATGTATAGAAACAACCCACGCGCTGATTTGCAACTCACTGAAAATCTGCATAAGCGGATTGTCAGCCTGCCATCGAGCGTTAAATTAGGTCTCAAGTATGTCTAGGAAAATTGCCGTAATCACTGGAACGCGCGCCGAATATGGGCTGCTTTATCATCTCATGCGCGAGTTGCAAAACCAGCCAGATGTTGAGTTACAGCTTGTTGTTACCGGAGCGCATTTATCGCATAAACACGGATATACTGTTCAACAAATAGAAAAAGATGGATTTCCTATATCTGCCAAAGTGGATATGCAGCTTGCTGGTGACGCGCCGGTTGATATAGCTCACTTTATGGGGATATGTACAAGTGAAATGGCAAAGGTTTTTGATCAGCTAAAGCCGGATATAGCTGTTATTCTAGGTGATAGATATGAAATGCTGGCGGCGGCGAGCGCGGCGATGGTGATGTGTGTTCCCATTGCTCATATTCACGGCGGAGAATCTACGGAAGGATTGATCGACGAAGCAATCCGTCATTCCATAACCAAAATGGCGCAAATTCATTTTGTTTCGACAAATATTTACCGCAACAGGGTGATACAACTTGGAGAAAATCCCAAAACTGTGCATCTGGTTGGTGCGCTTGGAGTTGACGCTATTAAAAAAACACCACTTCTGAGTCGTGCTGAACTTGAGAAATCACTGGATTTTAAATTTGCCAAAAAGAATCTGCTGATTACTTTCCATCCTGTGACACTGGAAAATGCTGATGGTTCAAAGCAGATGGAAGAGCTGCTGTCTGCGCTTTCATCGCTCAACGACACCGGACTTATTTTTACCATGCCCAATGCTGATGCTGGCGGACAAAAAATAAAGGATTTGATACAGGACTTTGTAGCACAAAATAAAAACGCACGCGCTTATGATTCCTTGGGACAACAACGCTATCTTTCATGTGTTGCAGAGGTTGACGCGGTGGTTGGCAATTCTTCCAGTGGACTTATTGAAGTTCCAAGCTTCAAAAAACCTACCATTAATATTGGCAATCGTCAGAGTGGAAGGATTAAAGCTGCCAGCGTAATTGACTGTGAGCCTGAGCGCGATTCAATTTTAGTGGCACTGGATAAAGCATATTCGAAGGAATTTAGAACATCTTTGTCCAATATTGAAAATCCTTATGGAAATGGCGATAGCTGCAAAAAAATTATTGATATACTGTTTTCTACAAATTTAGATAATATCCTTACAAAACGTTTTTTTGATATTGCTGTGCCGAAGGGGTAGTTGACATGCGGATTGTTTTCATTGGCGCAGTAGAATTTTCGCATACCACTCTTAAGAAGCTTGTTGAGTTACGTGCAGAGATAGTTGGAGTATGTACTTTGGAGAATTCCAAGTTTAATTCTGATCATGTTGATCTTTCGCCTTTATGCCGAGAACATAATATTGATTGCATCTATGCCACTGATATAAATTCCCCAGAAAATATAAATTGGATAAAAAATAAAAAACCGGACGTTATTTTTTGTTTCGGCTGGTCAAAGTTGCTTGGCAAAGAGATTTTGAATATTGCTCCTCTTGGCGTGGTTGGTTATCACCCTGCCGCTTTGCCGGAAAATCGCGGTCGCCATCCGCTTATTTGGGCTTTGGCACTCGGACTAAAGCAAACAGCATCGACTTTCTTTTTTATGGACGCGGGTGCAGATAGCGGTGATATTTTATCGCAGAAAACAATTGATATAGAACCACAAGACAACGCCACCAGCCTGTACACAAAAATGACAGATACAGCTCTTTTGCAGTTGGAGGAATTTTTGCCGACCCTTATTTCTGGTAAGTTTGCAAGGCAGCCACAGAATCACGAAATTGCCAATGTCTGGCGCAAACGCAGCAAAAAAGACGGAGTTATTGATTGGCGTATGTCAGCGGGTTCCATTCATAATCTGGTACGCGCCCTCACTAAGCCTTATGTGGGAGCCAGCTTTACATATCAGAATCAGGAAATCACCGTGTGGAAATCGGAAATAATATATGGTACGCCAGAAAATGTGGAATATGGCAAAATTCTGGAGGTGGCAGCGTCAGGCGTGGTTGTTAAATGTGGTGAGAATTCTATAAAACTGCTAGAGACAACTCCTGCATTCCATCCCAAGAAAGGTGAATATTTATGAAAATATTGGTTATCGCTCCGCATCCTGATGATGAAACGCTCGGCTGCGGAGGCGTTATACTGCGTAGTGTTGCGGAGGGTCATGAAGTCCACTGGCTTATTGTTACCGAGATGAAAATTGAAAATGGCTTTACCGAGACAAAAATATCTGCTCGCAGTGAAGAGATAAAAAAAGTTGCCAAGGAATATGGATTTGCCGGTGTTCATCAGGCAAAATTTCCTACCACGCAGCTTGATACAATTCCTAAAAACAAGCTTATTGAAGCCATAAGTTCGGTTATTACGAAGATTGAGCCGCACACTATCTATCTTCCCTATAGGAATGATGTTCATAGCGATCATGCGGTGGTTTTTGATGCGGCTATTTCCTGTACAAAAACTTTCCGTTATCCTTATGTGAAGAGGATTTTATCTTACGAAACATTATCAGAAACTGAGTTTTCTTTGCGTCCAGATGATAGTGGGTTTAAGCCTAGCGTATTCATAGATGTAACGAGCTTTGCTGAGAAGAAAATCAATATTATGAAAATATATGCAGGAGAAATGGGCAAATTTCCATTTCCACGCAGTGAGCAGACTATGCTTGCACAAATGCAATTGCGTGGCAGTCAGGCAGGCGTAGAGACGGCTGAATCATTCATGTTACTTAAAGAGATTCTGTGATTATGTCATGCTGAGCTTGCCGAGGCATCTTTGTAATTTCCGCCTTCCTGACCATTCATATTTATTATAGAATTTACTTTTATAGTAATTTGATACAATAATTACCCACTCGTCATTGCGAGAATGCGTAGCATTCGTGGCAATCCAGAAGCCAAAACATGTTGAAAATACTGGAT
>JBEBHV010000217.1:0-3254 GCA_040080715.1 Rickettsiales bacterium
ATTCACCACCCAACGCGCACCAATCGCCCGTTCTCTCCCCGGAGTCTGCCCGCTGATTTTTGCTGCCCGCTCTGCGTCGCGCAGGAATATGGTAACCGCAGCACCGAGGAAGATTTTTGTGGTTTCCGATGTGAGTTCGGCACCAATAAACCCGCCAGGATATTCCTGCTCAATAAAATTCGTGGAAATATCGCCGGCCTCAAAACGTGGATGCGAAATTATTGCTTCCAGAAAACTGCCATTATGTGAAATTCCCTCAATAATAAAAGCGGAAAGGGCAGACTTCATGGTATCAATTGCAGATTTCCTGTCATCGCCATAGCTGCACACCTTAGCAACCATAGGATCATAAAACATGCTCACTTCACCACCTTCATATATGCCAGTATCAATAAGCACATTCTCAATATTTTCCGGCTTCAGGTAGCGGGTTATGCGACCGGTAGAAGGTAAAAATCCACGCTTCGGATCTTCCGCGTAAAGACGCGCTTCCATCGCCCAACCCTCGAATTTTACATCATCCTGAGTGAAAGAAAGTTTTTCACCAGCAGCAACGCGGATCATCTGTTCAACCAGGTCAATTCCGGTGATAAGCTCGGTAACCCTGTGTTCCACCTGCAGGCGAGTGTTCATTTCCAGAAAATAAAATTTTCCGTCCTGATCCATTATAAATTCAACAGTACCCGCAGAATAATAGCCAACCTCGCGGGCAAGAGCCACCGACTGCTTTCCCATTTCACTGCGGATTTCCGGAGTCAGGAAACTGCTCGGTGCTTCCTCGATTACTTTTTGATGCCGACGCTGAATTGAACATTCGCGCTCACCAAGCCATAATATATTGCCGTGTTGGTCACCAAGAATCTGAATTTCGATATGGCGCGGGTTTTCAAAAAATTTCTCAATAAATACGCGACCGTCTTTAAAGCTGCTGGTGGCTTCGGAAGCCGAAGACAGCAAACCATCATGGAGTTCCTTATCATTACGGGCGACACGCATCCCTTTACCACCACCACCAGCGGCAGCTTTAATCATCACCGGAAAACCAATCTGTTCTACAATTTTTCTAGCTTCAACATCGGAAGTAACTACATCCAGATTTCCCGGAACGGTGGAAACACCAGCTTTCACCGCCACTTTTTTTGATTCGATTTTATCCCCCATGCGCTTAATAGCATCAGGCGAAGGTCCTATAAGTGTGACCCCTGCGTCACGCAGGCGACGAGCAAACTCAGCATTTTCCGACAGAAACCCATAGCCAGGGTGAACCGCCTGCGCGCCGGTCTGGTCAATAGCGTTCAATATATTATCAATATTCAAATAGCTTTTGATTGATGGCGAAGGCCCGATATAAACTGCTTCATCCGCCTCTTTAACATGCAGCGCGCTAGTATCTGCCTCGGAATAAATCGCGACGGTCTTAATCCCCATCCGCCGGCAGGTCTGCATTATACGAACAGCAATTTCACCACGATTAGCAATAAGAATTTTTTCAAACATAGTTAGGTTCTCGGGACTGGGTTCTAGGGACTAGTGACTAGTGTTGCACCTTATCTAAAACGCCCAATAATTCAAGATAAAATTCGCTAATATTAAAGAGGAAATTCTTTGCTGAACCCTAGCCCCTAGAACCTAGCCCCTAGCACCTAGCACCTAACTCAGCATATCAAGAAGATTCTGCTGTAACCTGTCAGCCACTTTGATGGATTTCAGATTCGCCTTGAAATCATATGAGGCAATCTGCATTTTTACCAACTCTTCCGCAGTATCAACATTGGGAGCGCGGACAAAACCATAATCATCGGCTTGTGGATTTTCTGGATCATGATATTTCACCTCCGGCACATTGGCATCACGTACTTCCGCACGCACGCCACCAGCACCGAGTGAAATCTGCACAACATCTTTAGGAATATAAGGCTGGTTGGTGGTGACACCATTAACCCGCGTTGCCGTGCTGGATTGGTTTGCAAGATTGCCAGCAGCAACATCAATACGTCTGCTAGCAACAGCAAGACCAGAAAGGGCAGAATCTATTGCGGTGGACATAGTTAGCTCCAAAGTAGATGACTTGATAATCAGATAATTAAGAAAGAAACAAGGTTCTTACCATCTAATTATACTTCCCGCAGATTAACTATATATTAATTTATGCTGGTATTTGATATAAAGACGCTATTTGCAAACACCTATTTAGCTCGTCTTTTCAATAAGATAGATAGTTGGCTTTTGGCAGGGTCGGATTTTAAATAATTAATATCCACAACCTGACCTTCTTTAATCTCCGACCATAAATCTTCAAACTCACAATTATCCCTGCTTATATATTCCTTATCACCCACCCTATAGCTATAAGTTACCATATATTCTTTGCGCTGTGGCTGGTCATTGCGAATAGCTCGCTCTTCCTTGCTGATAATCATACCAGATACAACATCAGACTGCTCAATAAACTCCCTATTCTGCGCTCCCAACCAACGCACAATAAGAAAAACCACTAATAAAAATAATGCAATGAGTAATAGTCTATTCATACCTAACCCCACTATTTACAGCGGAAGATTATCATGCTTCTTCCATGGATTCTGGATATTTTTACTACGCAAAATCGAAAGCGAGCGACAAATGCGCCAGCGCGTATTTTGCGGACGGATTATATCATCGATAAAGCCACGCGAAGCTGCCACGAAAGGAGAGGCGAATTTTGCACGGTAATCATCAATCAGCTTCTGCTCTTCCTCTTCATTAGAGAATTTGCCACGGAAAATAATTTCTACTGCACCCCTTGGTCCCATAACCGCAATTTCTGCCGATGGCCAGGCATAATTCACATCACCACGCAGATGCTTGCTGCTCATAACGTCATAAGCACCACCATACGCTTTACGGGTAATCACCGTAATCTTCGGCACAGTCGCCTCTGCGTAAGCAAACAATAATTTCGCGCCATGTTTAATAACGCCGTTATGTTCCTGATGCGTTCCCGGCATAAAGCCCGGTACATCAACAAAGGTAACGATGGGTATACTGAAAGCATCACAAAAACGGATAAAGCGTGCAGCTTTGCGGGAAGCGTCAATATCAAGACAACCAGCAAGCTGAGTCGGTTGATTAGCGACAAAGCCAACTGTATGGCCTTCCATGCGCCCAAAACCAATAATGATATTTTTTGCATAATCAGGTTGAATTTCGAAGAAATCTCCTTCATCCACCACCCGCTCCAATAACTCCTTTATATTATAGGCTTTATTGGTGTT
>JBEBHV010000218.1:0-3206 GCA_040080715.1 Rickettsiales bacterium
TACCAGTTCCGCAATCGACCATGATTTCAGGTGAAAAACAGATGTTTTTTGCTTTGGCTGCTAACTGCAAAAAGAAAATTATGTCTTCGCCAGCCTGTATAAAACTGGTATCAAACAACAATTCTGGATATATGCTCCTTCTGTATATAACGGTTGATGTTTGTACAGAAAATTCACGTAATATGGTCGTAGATAATTTATCGCTAGTTATATCTACTATGCCAGAGTTTTTTGAGTATTTAGTAATATATGATTTAACCAATTGATGCGTTGCAAAATGTGAGTCGTGATGACCATAGCGCCTGTTGTCACAAAAATAAAAATCTGCGCCTTGTTCAAGAACTTCTAACCCTTTTCTCAAATGTTCTTTGTGCCATGTATCATCGGAATCGAGAAAGGCAATATATTTTGTCGAATCATCAACGGCTTTGAGTGCGGTGTTGCGTGCCATTGCCACACCACCGTTAGGTTGCTTTATAATATTCAGGTTAAATGGCGAATAAAAAACCAGCCCTTCTATTTCGGATTGTGCCGATACTGGAGAACCATCATCAACCACAATTATTTCTACATTGTTGTTAGGGGGAACTTCCTGAGATAATATAGATTCAACAGCACGTCGCAATATGCCAGCTTGCCTTTGGAAATAGGGAATTACGACGGAAACTTTTATCATTTGGAGTAATTCTGGCGCAGTATATCTAGTTTTTCCAGCATTTTTTTTGTAACTCCATCTATAATCTCATCCTTGCTTAGATTTGGTGATGTTTTGGTAATCATTCTCAGCCTATAAGCTGACATATACAATATAACCTGCCTAACAATAGTTTTTACGACTGATATTGATTTTTTCCCCAATAAAGATTTATTTTGTTCTGTAGTTAATGTGGGGTTTGGCTTAGAGCTATAATTGTTTGTTGTATTTAAATATTTGGTGGTTTTGGCTTCGTGGATACTGGATGGAATTAGGCGTTTTGGCAGTAATTCTATTTCCAGTGCTTCTGCCCAGTCATACCATTTATCTCTATGTATTTTCTCAAGAGGCAATATCGGAATCCACGGGATGCGGAAGGCATCGGAAACTATTGCGCCGTGCATCGCTTCACAAATAACCAGTTTTGAGCGTAATAATTCATTTATAACTTCTTCTACTGGTCTGCGCGGGTCGATAAGATTAATTCCTGCGATCTTGCACACTCCTTCCCAATTGCCACGCTCTAAGCTTTCCCAATGCGGAATAAAGGAAATGACCTCAGGTTTCCTGTTTTTATAATCTACAATAGTACGAAGCAGGATAGCGGCATCGCCAAGTGCTAAATCCGGTGAAATATCGAGTGATTTTGCGGTGCGTGGTCCACGCACAAAATAAATATCCCATTCAGGAGTGTGCACATCAGGCTTTTCATTATAAGTTGCAACGAATCCTGTTCCAAACACAATTTTTTTTGCTGATTTTTTGTAATGATTACCAATAGTAGAGCCTATGCCGATAAAAAGCTCATTCTCATCGTCATCAAAAAAATCTGGAAGCAACTTTTCCCACATCCATATATTCAGCTCGTCACCAAAATTCGGATATTTACCTCTGAAATACATTATTTTCATTTCTTGTTTCCTTGTCTAGTCGTGTATTTTTTATAAATCGCACTTACTAGTCGTGATAAGAGTGCAGCTGCTGGTGGATAAAGGCACACAACTCGCAAAAATTCTAATATATTTCTTTGTTTTAAAGCATTTACCTGCATCAGAAAATAATATTCTTTCTTGAAATTATGCCTTCTTTTTTCCTGTGCTTTGACTGATGCTTCATCAAGCCTGTATTTATCACTAAATTTTTTATCGGTCTCTAAAATACGCTCTATATCAGTAAGGGATAATCTATGCGATATTGAACCAACACGAACGGTATATCTATAACCGGCACTAGGTTCAACCGCGCAGACCGCACCGTTTGCCAATGCCTCTGCTAGAAAAATATAATCTTCACCAACCTTTAGCTCGGTATTATAGACGATATTATGCTTTTGCAGGAAACTGTGCAGGAATATTGGTTTCAGGTAACCTAGAACATAATTTGTACCAGAAACTTTTTCGAGCAGGAATGTAGGAAGGTCAAGTTTTCCAATAGCAGCGAGTGATTTTTCCGGAAACATCAGCGATTGTTTCTGATCATATTCACGATGTATCAGCAAATTATCAACCACAATATCGGCTTGTTTTGTATCTGCAAGTGCAAGGCAACGAGCGAGGCGACTGGGCAGGAAAGCATCATCGCCATCTAATATCGCAAGCCACTTGCCGGTTGCCATGGCAATAGCAGCATTGCGGGCAATGCTTGGCCCACCATTGCTTTCCAGTTTTTTTCGTTTGATGCGTTTATCAGTATTTTTGCATATTATCTGCCAGGTATTATCAGTAGAGCAATCGTCAACTACAATAACTTCCAAAGTCACACCTTGCTGGGTCAATGCACTTTCTATGGCGCGTTCAATATAGCGTTCAACATTATAGGTGGTTATGATAATTGAAATATCGGGGGAGGGATTATCCATATTGCACTAGTTCTTTTTTTCCAAGCAGTTTAGCTATTACTCCCATGTGGAACGCGCCTCTGAGCAGCCAGAAACGCATTTTAGCAGGTCGTAAACAATTAGCTAGTGTAACTACCATGCAAACAGAGGATTTGCCTAAATGGTCAATAATATGTTTTATATGTTCTTTAATATTATTTTCGCTTTCTATCAGTAATAATCCGTGCGTCTGTCCTGAACGGAAACGGCGTTTTATAAGCCAGCTTAATTTTTCCCTTTCCGGCGTTACCATTTCTGTGACAATGGCTTCCGGAGCGTAAGTGATAACTGCACCTGCTTTATGCAGGCTGGAAAAATACACAGTATCTTCACCGCCAGTTTTGCCGAGGCTATGGCGGAATCTTAATTCTTGTAGCGTTGCTGAGGTTAGTTTAATTAGCACGTTGCAGCTATAGCCGGTTATGATTTTGTCTCCAACCCATACTGGGTAGGTGGAATGAAAATCTCCTTTACGCAGCCATTCTTTACATTCGTTACTGTAAATTGCCATTACCGGGCCTAATATAACGTCCGCACCACTGCTATCAAGTTTGCTTATCATTGCTTTCAGCCAGCCTTTCGTCACCAGTTCATCGTCATCTATAAAAGCGACAAGGGGAGTTTTTGCCGCGTCAA
>JBEBHV010000219.1:0-3196 GCA_040080715.1 Rickettsiales bacterium
CCCCAACCCTCCCCCGCAAGGGTGGAGGGGAATTAATGATTAAAACAACATTATCCATCACGGTTTACCAATAACCATGGTCAGCACATTCCATTTAAGCGGATATTTTCCCTCTTCCATTTTATAAGCTTTTTCAAGTTTTTTTAATTGCGCCGGGGTCATAAGCCCTTTGCGCCTACCTGTTAATTTATTGCTGGCACCGATGTTTTTTATAGAACGCATTAGTGACAGAATATCATCGTAATATTCTATATATGTCTGTTCATTACCCACCTCAAGCACCATACCGCCAATATGAGCTATTCTAAGTAGAAAATATCCTGCTTCTACAAACTTGCTGATATGCGGGTTTGAATCAACCACTTTGAATGCTTCTTCCAATTCTTCCAAAGTACCTTGCACAAAAGTGGTAATAACAGCTATCCCTTGCGGTTTAAGTACCCGCATAATTTCTTTTATAACCACCTCCGGATCTTCTACCCATTGTAGGGCAAGAGATGAAAAAACAGCATCCATACTATCATTTTTTATTGGCAACAAACCAGCATCAGCATTTATTACAACGGTATTTTTGCCAGCAGCCACAGCGCACATTCCGTAAGAAATATCTATCCCGATAACTTTCCAACTTTTGCGCTCAATGGCAAACTCAGCCGTGCCACATCCAATATCAAGAACAGTAGCTTTCTTAGGAAAATAACTAATGGCAAGTTTCGTTGCCTGTTTGCGTATAACCTCCTGCAGTTTGGCATGGCTATCATAATCAACAGCAGCCTGATTAAAATTTGCCTTGATTGTTTTTTTATCAAACATTTAGATATTCTTCGATATGGGATTTAACAGATTGCGTATCATGCAGGTGTGGAGCATGCCCTGCATCAGAAAAGCTTATAAATTTCGTTTGCGGAATAATCTTTGTAAACTCTACACTTTGTGAGTGGCTCACAACCACATCCTGCTCGCCGTGCAGCAATAAACTTGGTGGGAAATTGGCAAAATCAAGCTCATTACAGCTAAAACCATCCAACATATCAAGCCAATGCAGCCAATTTTTCTCCATAACAACCGCATTATTATAATTCTCTAGCCTATTTTTGACATATTCTTGGTTTTTATCACCCAAAACAATTAAATCCCATGCTTTTTTAAGTGTTCTTGGTGCATTTTGGGCATAATTACCCCTGAATTTATCAAATTGGTCACGTGGCATTCCCATTTTTAAATTATCATTACGCACAAATTGAAATGGCACGCCAATAAGAATCAGTTTTTTAGGTTGCATTAAACCAGCGGCAATAGCACGAACTGCCAACTGCCCACCCAGCGACCAGCCAATTATGGCTTCATGCTTTTTTGCTTCCTCTGCAATTCCTGCCAGTGCAGCATCTATGGTGTTATAGTCCGCATAATCAAAATGCGTGGCATCTGGAACAATATCAGCAAGCGCATCGTGAGGTTGCCCCCATCCACTTAAAGTAAGAATTTTCATACCCAACCCTGCTTTTTAATGACAGAGCATAATTTCTCAATCTGCTCTTTGCTATGCAGTGCCGAAAAGGTAAAGCGCAATCTAGCAGTATTTTCTGGGACAGTTGGCGGGCGGATCGCAGATACTAAAAAGCCATTCTCTGCAAGTGAGGCAGATGCCGAAACAGCTTTCTCGTTTTCACCCAAAATAAGTGGTACAATCGCGCTCTGCGCTTCTGGTAAACCCAGAATTTTAGTGAATAATACAGCATTCTCCAATGGTTTGTTACAAAGTTCAGGCTCTTCTTTCATAATTTTCAATGACTCAATTGATGCTGCCAAACTTGCTGGCGGTAAAGCAGTAGAAAAAACCAAACTCCGCGCAGCATTTTTTAAATATTCCACTAAAGTTTTTGAACCACAGACATAGCCGCCATAACTCCCTGCTGCTTTAGAGAGCGTCCCCATTTTGATAATCCCCTCTACCGCTTGCGGGGGAGGGTTAGGGATGGGGTAAAAGCCATGCGCTCCATCCGTCATCAGCCAAGCATTAAATTCCTTAGCCAGAGCCGATAATTCCGCAAGCGGAGCAATATCACCATCCATGCTGAAAACTGTTTCGGTTACAATCAGGCAGTTCTGGTATTCCGCCCGATTTACCTCAAGCAACATCCGCAAATGCGCGACATTATTATGGGCAAAACGGAGCATAGTCGCCCCTGAAAGCTTTGCACCGTCAATGATGCAGGCATGCGAAAATTTATCGGCAATAATCAGGTCATTTTTGCCAACCAACGCGGGAATAGTTCCGATATTCGCCAAATATCCACTACCGAATACACAGACTGCTTGTGTGTTATGATGTTCCGAAAGTAATTTTTCCAGTTCCTCATATAAGGGACAATCGCCAGTCACCAAGCGTGAAGCCCCTGCCCCTGCCCCATATTTTTGTAACGCAGAGGAAGCAGCAGCAATCACCCGCGTATTATTGGACAATCCCAAGTAATCATTGCAGCTAAATGATACTAATTCGTTCCCACCGCGCGAAATATGCACTCCATCATGGCGAAAACTTGGCAAAATTATCCGTTTTTGCTGCTTTGCTTCCAATATTTGCAGTTTTTGTGTAAGTATTTCGTCTAATTCTGGCATTTTATATCCAACTTAATATTATCGTCCGTATACAAGGTGATAGACAATAACTGCTAATTTTGCTAGCATATACACATATATTTTGTGCTTAAAGGACTTTGTTATGCATATCGACTTTTCCAGTGCTGATAAAAATTTTATAAAAACTGAGATAAGCAGCGGAATTTATATTAGCGAGGAAGAACTTATACGTGTTGCTGTGCAACATATGAGGGAAGAAAAAGAGCAAAAACAGCATTTTTCTAAATCCGTAGCTAAAGGGATAAATTCCATAGAAAATGGAGAAATAATTTCCCTTACTCCTGATTTGCTTAAGGAAATAAAACTGGAAGCAATACGTAAAAATAATGATGGCGACCATTATAGTAACATAGATGCCATACCAAAAGTCTCTTAAACTTGAGATATCAATACTTGCAAAAGATGATCTGATAGACATTTCGCAATACACTATTGCGAATTATGGTGAAGAGCAGATGGATGTTTATTTGCAATCTTTATATGAGGGCATACGATTATTAGCAGAAAATCCTGGGATTGGTCACTTCAGGGATGATTTGCCGAAGGGGTATGAAAT
>JBEBHV010000220.1:0-3164 GCA_040080715.1 Rickettsiales bacterium
GGTGGGGAGGGCTAAAAAGGATAGTAACTTGAATAATTTTTATATAACCACACCGATTTATTACGTTAATGACCGCCCACATATCGGGCATGCTTATACCTCTGTCGCCTGCGATGTTCTTGCACGGTTTAACCGCCTGTGCGGTAAAAATGTAAAATTCCTGACAGGAACGGACGAACACGGGCAGAAGGTCGAAAAATCAGCGGAAAATGCTGGAATTCCACCGCAGGATTTTGTCGATAATGTTTCGCAGTATTTCCGTGAATTAGCCAAGCTTATGAATATAAGCAATGATGATTTCATCCGCACCACCGAACCGCGCCATAAACAAGCAGCGCAAGCCTTATGGAAAAAAATGCAGGATAATGGGCATATTTATCTCGGTGCTTATTCCGGTTGGTATTCGGTGCGTGATGAGGCTTACTATCAGGAGAGCGAATTGGTGAGCGGAAAAGCTCCAACCGGCGCGGATGTTGAATGGGTAGAAGAGCCGAGCTATTTTTTTAATCTGTCAAAATGGCAGGATAAACTACTGGAGTTTTATGATAAGAATCCAGATTTCATCGCTCCGGAATCACGGCGCAATGAAATAATCAGTTTCGTGAAAGGCGGGCTTAAAGATTTATCCATCTCGCGCACTAGTTTTTCCTGGGGAATTCCTGTGCCTGATGACGAAAAACATATCATGTATGTCTGGCTGGACGCGCTTACCAATTATCTTTCCGCCCTTGGTTATCCTGACGAAAAATCGCCTGACTATCAGAATTTCTGGCGTAATTCCTACTCAATGCATATGGTCGGCAAGGATATTATCCGTTTTCATGCGGTTTATTGGCCGGCATTTTTAATGGCGGCTGATTTGCCATTACCCAAAAGGATATTTGCCCATGGCTGGTGGACGGTAGAAGGCGAAAAGATGAGTAAATCACTGGGAAATGTAGTTGTCCCATCGGCTTTAGTTGAAGAATTTGGATTGGATCAGACCCGTTGGTTTTTAATGCGTGAAGTCCCATTCGGTAATGATGGTAATTTCTCCCGCGAACGCATGATTATTGTTATCAATAGCGAGCTGGCAAATAATATCGGTAATTTAGTACAGCGTACTTTAAGTATGGTAGCCAAGAATTGCGACGGCAAAGTTCCGGATGCCGGTGGAGTGGAAAAAGATGAGCTAGACATGTCTTTTCTTTATAAAATCTATGTGACTGAAAGTAATACGCCGCAGGACATTGAAAACCGTTATATGAATTGCCGGTTCAACGATATTATGGCGGATATTATTGCCATTTCCAGTGAAGCGAACAATTATATTGATACCAAAGCCCCGTGGAAACAGAAGAAAACTGACGTGCGCCTTATGAATGCGACGCTTTATCATCTGCTGGAAGCGATTCGCTGTATTGCTATTATGATTCAGCCATTTATCCCGCATTCTTCAGGTAAAATTCTTGATTTACTATGTATTCCCATGAAAAATCGTTCATTTTCCTGCCTTTCTACCAATTTTTCTATACAATCAGGGGTTCCTCTACCCACCCCTGAGCCAGTGTTTCCGCGCTTTGTGGAGAAGGGGGCATAGTGTTAGTTGACAGCCATTGCCACCTCAATTTCCCTGATTTTAAGGACGATTTGGAGAGCGTTATAGCGCGTGCGAAGGCGGCAGGGGTAGGGGTGATGCAGATAATCTGCACGGAAATGGAAGAATTTGACGAGATTTATGCAATTTCTGAGAAATATCCCGGTGTTTTTTGTTCAGTGGGTGTTCATCCTAATGATTCCGCAAAACAGGAAATTGTTATAGCGCAGGAGCTTATCGATAAAACTTCACGCGGGAGAGTCATAGGAATTGGTGAAACCGGACTGGATTATTATTACGAATATAGCGACAAAAGACTGCAAATAGACAGTTTTCTTGAACATATAAAAGCCGCAAGGGAAACCGGACTACCGCTTATAATTCACACACGTGACGCTGAAGACGACACAATTAATATACTAAAAGATGAAATAGCAAAAGGTTTATTCAAGTTTTTAATCCATTGTTTTACATCAACAAAAGAACTTGCTGATATATCGGTAAAGCTTGGCGGATATATTTCTGTTTCCGGCATTATAACTTTTAAAAATGCCCAGGATATACGCGATGCTTTGCTTGATGTACCACTGAATCGCTTGCTAATAGAGACTGATTCACCGTTTCTTGCGCCAGTTCCACATCGAGGAAAACGTAATGAACCGTCTTATGTGGTGCAGGTAAATAAAGCATTGGCGGATTTGAAGAACATAAGCGAAGAAGAATGTGCAAAAATTACCACGCAAAACTTTTTCGATTTATTTGATAAGGCTGTGATGCCATGAAAGTGACGATATTAGGTTGCGGGCATTCGCTTGGAGTGCCAGTAATTGGCTGTGAGTGCGCAGTATGCACCTCTGATAACCCCAAAAATAAGCGTTTGCGCGTTTCTGTTTTGGTGCAAGTTGACGGAAAAAATATAGTTATTGATACTTCACCAGACTTCCGTCAGCAAATATTATCTACTAATATCAATAGATTGGATGCCGTTCTTTATACACATGATCACGCTGATCACACACACGGAATAGATGATTTGCGTAGTTTCAATATCTTACAGAATGATGTTATACCAGTTTACAGTAATGCTGAGATAATAGAGTCTCTTAAAAAGCGTTTTTCGTATGTATTTTTGCCAAAACCTACTGAGAATGCTACATTCAGACCGAGTTTGAGCGCGAATATACTGCCGGATATGCCGATCTATGAATTTATGCTCGGCGAAACTAAAATTATTGCTTTTGAACAGCAACATGGAAAGAGTATAACGCTTGGCTATCGCATTGGTGATTTTGCATATTCAACCGATGTAAATGCTCTGTCAGATTCGGCTTTTGAGGCTCTGTCTGGTGTAAAATGTTGGATTGTTGATTGTCTGCGTTATACTCCATCATATAGCCATTCACATTTATCCCAAACATTAGAGTGGATTTCCCGTGTAAACCCGAATCAGGCTATACTAACCCATATGGCGCATGAATTTGATTATGATAAGCTGTTATCTGAACTTCCGGCTGGCGTTTTGCCAGCTTATGATGGTATGGTTATCGAAATATGACGTATTTTTTCCATAATATATATTATACGACAA
>JBEBHV010000028.1:0-13533 GCA_040080715.1 Rickettsiales bacterium
AACCAGATAATACCGAGAATTAGCGGTTAGCTGAAGTAAGAGTACTTGCAACTTTACTGAATGAGTTAGTCACGCTGTTACCAACTCTACCCATTGTCAAAATAGCTACGATAGAAACTAGAGCTGCAATAAGAGCGTACTCAATCGCGGTTGCGCCATCTTCTGATTTAAAAAGACGAATCATTGTCTGCATAATCTTTCCTTAAACTTTGATTGTTGATAGAATAATAGAATAACTGAATATATCAGCTACCAGATATTATTAACAAATACTCGTTAATGTCAAGTAAATGTCATGCATTACAGCAAAAAAACATTAATTCGCCTGGTGTTATCTTAAGTAATTTATTAAAATATTATTAATAAACATCAAGAAAATAAGGAAAATTATACTTCAAATACCCTACATCTCTTGATTCTACATTTTTAGAACAGCAAAACGGCACCATAAAAATGATGCCGTTTTACAAAAATCAGATAATACCGAGAATTAGCGGTTAGCTGAAGTAAGAGTACTTGCAACTTTACTGAATGAGTTAGTTACGCTGTTACCAACGCTACCCATAGCCACGATAGCTACGATAGAAACTAGAGCTGCAATAAGAGCATACTCAATCGCAGTAGCACCGTCTTCTGATTTGAATAGACGAATCATTGTCTGCATAAATTTCTCCTTAATAGTGTTAAACAAAAAAACCGGCTGATTGCTTCAGCTATTAACCATTATTATAAATAATCTGCCATTGGTCAAGCAATAATGCAAAAAAAAATACTTACAATTTTATATATATTTTAGGCATTTACCAAGAAAACTCTTTACCATAAATTGATTTGTGATAACTATGTTAAATAATATTTCAAAGCTATAATAACCGGAAAGCACGGCTCTAAACCAGATGGTCACACGTTATAATGAAGAAACTGAACGTCATCCGCTAAAAGTGCTCGCCGGAGCATTATTATTCTCATTTTCTCTATTTCTGCTGCTTTGCCTGGTCACTTACAACCAGTCTGACCCCTCATTAAATCAAGCAACTGCCAATACCGCAAACAATATAGGTGGGTATGCAGGGGCATTGGTTGCCGACCTTATGCTGCAATTTCTTGGTCTTGCCAGCATATTTTCAGCTATTGTCCCGCTTGCATGGAGTGCGAAGCTACTTAAAGGCGAGAATATCACGTTTCTACAAGTACGCCTCAGCTTACTTATTATCACTCTGGTTCTTGCAGCCAGCCTGCTCACGGAGATAGATCCGCCAATCTGGTGGTCGATCAAGGGCGGGCTTGGTGGCTCAATAGGAATGACTCTGCATGATTCTATGCATGTAATGTTCAAAAGCACTTTATTTACGGTGATGCTATTTTCTATCACTATAATTTCTTCATCTCTTGCCTTTGGTATGAAGCTCGATGAATGGAAGGAATTGGCGCAAATTTCTAAAAAAGCATTTTTTGTAGCATCGGGAGTGATATTATCACTTATACAGCGCAAGGAACGTGATGATTCTTACGAGTACGAAGAAGCAGAAGAAAAACTATCTTTACGCGAACGTTTTACTGGCTGGATAAGCAGTCTGCGTTCTAATGAATACGAGGAAGAGGAAGAAGATGAAGAACCTGTGCGCCGTGCACCACGGGTAAATAAAAAATTACAAGCAAAAGATACAGAAAAAGTTGCGCGCGCAAAACCAAAAGTACAGACCACCCTTGCCTTACCACAAGGAGATTACGAGCTTCCCGACATCAATCTGTTAAGCCCACCGCCTAAAGGCAAAAAAACAACATTATCAGAAAATGCGCTGACCCAGAATGCCAAGCTTCTGGAATCAGTATTGCAGGATTTTGGTGTAAATGGAAATATCGTGGAGATTCGCCCTGGTCCTGTGGTTACGCTTTATGAACTGGAACCGGCAGCAGGAACAAAATCTTCGAGGGTTATTGGACTTGCTGATGATATTGCCCGTTCGATGAGCGCGATTTCCACACGTATTGCGGTTATTCCCGGACGCAATGCCATTGGTATAGAAATGCCGAATGCTTACCGCGAAACTGTTTATTTTCGAGAAATGCTGGAAACTAATGATTTTTCATCCGCCGATGCGAAGTTACCGCTCGCGCTTGGTAAAAATATCGGTGGCGAACCGATTATCGTTGATCTTGCGCGCATGCCACATTTACTGGTGGCGGGAACTACCGGCTCCGGTAAGTCTGTGGCTATTAATACCATGATCATGTCGCTGCTTTATCGACTCACGCCGGAAGAATGTAAATTCATCATGATTGACCCGAAGATGCTGGAGCTTTCAGTTTATGACGGCATCCCTCACCTTCTATCACCAGTAGTAACCGAGCCGGGAAAGGCTGTGGTTGCCCTTAAATGGACGGTGAAAGAAATGGAAAACCGCTACCGCCTGATGAACAATCATGCAGTGCGTAATATCGAGGGTTACAATAAGAAAATCCGCGAAGCAAAAGCCAAGGGCAACCAGCTATCGCGCAAGGTTCAGACCGGATTTAATCCTGACACTGGCGAACCTATCATCGAAGAAATGCCACTGGATATGAACGAATTGCCGTTTATCGTGGTAGTAGTCGACGAAATGGCAGACCTGATGATTGTTGCCGGTAAAGAAATTGAAGGATCGATCCAGCGTCTGGCACAGATGGCGCGCGCCGCTGGAATTCATATCATCATGGCAACGCAAAGACCAAGCGTTGACGTTATCACCGGTGTTATCAAAGCCAACTTCCCTACCCGTATCAGCTTCCAGGTTACCTCGCGCATTGACAGCCGGACTATCCTTGGTGAACAGGGCGCGGAACAACTGCTTGGGCAGGGTGATATGCTGTATATGGCAGGTGGTGGGCGCATTACCCGTGTGCATGGTCCATTCGTGAGCGACAAGGAAGTTGAACAAGTGGTTGGTCATCTGAAACTGCAAGGCGAACCTAGCTATATCGAAGATGTCACCCGCGATGAGGAAGAAGAAGGAGCATTTGGCGAAGAAGGCGAAAAGGATGAAATGTATGATCAGGCAGTTGCTATCATCGCCCGTGATCGCAAAGCATCAACCAGCTATATCCAGCGTTGCCTGAAAATCGGCTATAACCGCGCCGCGTCAATTATTGAGCAGATGGAACGTGAAGGCATTGTCGGCCCCGCCAACCATGTCGGCAAACGAGAAGTTTTAGTGAGAGAAGATGGTTAAAATTATTTAATTTCAATTGGTTATAGTTATTGAAGCTCACAAATCATAGCATTTTTTAATCTTCACAAATTCTTAATAATTATCCTTAGAAACATATGCTAGATTAGTTTCCGGTTCGATTAGATAAACAACTTTAAAGGAACTTTTTATGGCAAATAACACACCTCCTACCTCAAAAGAAGAAGTAGCAGTACCACCAGCACCCAAATATGATGCTTTAACAGATCCGCATAAGAAGATTGTAAATGATTTTATAGATGAAAGACTTTCCAGGACGTTGGATCATTACATTGAAAATGGTGATATACATGATGGACATATACCACCAGCTATAGGTGATGCTTCTAGTCCTGAACGCGCGCAACTTGTGGCTCAAGAGAGAGAAAGGGTTGCAGGTCTTGGTGTAGATTATATTAAAAAATTAGGACCGAAGCTATATAAAGATATAAAAGAACGGGTAGAACAAACCAGAAATGATCCGCCATTTGGTAGGTGTTAATATTGCCAGAATATATTCACTTTAAAAGAACACTGAAATAAAAAAAAGCCTGTCAATTGTAGATTTGATGGGCTTTTTTTATATCTAATCTGTAATGGTAATGGTAAAAACAATAGCGTAAACTGCTTGACATAATGCATAAATGTATATACAATGTAATTACTATGGAAACAGATATTATAAAAATCGGTAATTCAAAAGGAATACGCATTCCCAAAGCGATACTTGAGCAATGTGGCTTTAATGGGGTAGTAAACATGCAGGTTGATGGGGATAAATTGGTATTGTCCAAAGCAAAAAAGAAAGTGCGTGAAGGTTGGGCAGAAGCAGCCAGAATTTGCCACGAAGCGGGTGATGACAAATTAATTTTTCCAGAAGGAAGTATAATAAATGAATTTGACAAAACCGAGTGGACATGGCCAGAACAAGACCATTAAGAGAAATAAAAAGGTTTGAAGTTTATTGGACTATGCTCGACCCAACAGTTGGGCATGAAATTCAAAAAACTCGCCCTTGCGTTGTTATATCTCCTGATAGCCTGAATTCTTTTTTGCATACTGTTATAATTTCTCCATTCACCTCAACAACCAGAAAATACCTATTTCGTGCAGATTCCAACCTTAAAAACATAAAAGGGCAAATAGCATTAGACCAGATGCGAACAGTAGACAAATCACGTTTGGGTGATTTAATTGGTGTTATTAAAGGAAAAGCAGCAACAGAAATATTAGATAAACTTTCAGAAATGTTTGCAGAGTAATTATGTTAAAAAAAATAATAGCCATCGCCCTGATAACGCTTATGCCAGCCGTAAGCTTTGCTGCTGATGTAAATATTGCAGATGAAAAACAAAAACCGGCAGTGACTTTCCTCGCCAATGCTGAAGTGGCTAAGCATAAGGCAACCATTGCGCGGGTGGAGAATTATTTAAGTGGGCTTACCAGTATAATTTCAGAATTTACGCAGGTTGCTCCCGATGGCGCACTGACCAGTGGAAAATTTTTTCTGGAACGCCCGGGAAGAATGCGCTGGCAGTATAATCCCCCTACTCCGGTGCTGATGGTGGCAAATGGCTCGGAGATGATTTATTATGATTATGAACTGGAACAACTCACCCATATTCCGCTCGATTCAACTCTGGTCGGTTTCCTTGCCCAGAGTAAAATAAGTTTTTCCAATTCCGTTGGCATTATCTCTTTTGAGGAAAAAACCGGCAGCATCCGCATAGGAATCGCCCAGCGGGAAAAACCAACTGACGGGCAGCTGGTTCTGGAATTTTCTGATAAACCGCTGCTTATCCGCAATATGGTGGTGACTGACACTAGCGGGCAGGTTACCACAGTTTCCCTCAATAATGCCAATTTCGGGGCAAAAATTGATGAAAAGCTGTTTGAATTCCGCGATCCGCGCAAACCACGCAACCCTGCCGAAAAGGCTAAGCAATAAGATTTTGTGATTAGTGGATGATAGATGGCGAATGGCAGGTAGAAAGATATATTTCAATAGGTTAAGATGCTTCCGATGCAGTTACAACGGCTATAACATCATTGTCACAAAATTTTCACACAATAAAAACTCAGGCTATGCTAGATTGATGCTAGAGAAATTTAATTTTTAGGGTTTTTTATGGGAATTGAAGCACAGAGCGTCGTACTTACTGATGAGCTTGTTAAAGCACGTCTGGAGCTATTGACTAGAGCTGCAGCTAATGGCGATGCACACAATGCTATGTATGATACGGTTACAAAGGCTCGGAATTCTATCCAATCTGATGCAAGCCCAGCAGAAACTGTTAAGGCAAACGAACAAATAACCGGACAATGGCTGTCTATACAGAAAAAAAGGATGGAAGAAGGCAAACCAGTAGGAGGAGAAAAAGACGAGAATGCTAATTTTATAAAAAATATCCTGACTAATGGTTTTGATATAGTATCAATTGCCATGTTTGCCTTCAAAGATAAAATTTCGATTTTTGCAGAGTCCGTTAGTGAGTCATGGAACAATAAAGATGAAAAACGTAGTTTTGGTAATATTTTTGCTGAAAAAACACAGGAACATAAAATCAGGACTTTTGCTGCAAATAATGGGATAGATGGTGACCGACTTCTAGCGGAAATAAAAAACCCGCCAAAAGAAACTGAACAACTGGCAAAAATGACCACAGAAGAGCAATTGGTAAGATTATCTGCAATAGAAAAAGCTAATGCTGAAAAAGTTGCTCAAGCGAGAAAAGATGCAGAAGATGCAGAAGTTGCTAGACAAGTTAGAGCAGCCGAAGAATTTGAAAAAGCTAGAAAAAGATTAGAAGCTAAGACATCTGAAAAATCTCCTGACAGTAAAATTGAAGAGAAAAAAGGTAAGGGTGTAAAAGAGAATGGTGATAGGAATGTCAAAGGCACTAAAACCAGTGCTGCATTGACAGGTGCTCAAAATGGTCTTAAAGGCGTTGCCAGCGAAGTAGCGCATGCGGATGATGGGGTTAATATAACCCCGCCAACAAATGCGGCTATAATTGGTGGCACTGCATCAAAATCGATGTAATATACCTATCTATACTTATCAAATCCCTAAAAACCATAGCTCTTGTCGCATAATTGCATAAACTATTTGCGTTTTGCGCTGGCTTGTGGTTTTTCCTTATTTATAAGCTCCCATTCATCATTAACAATATCAAAGAGAAAAATCATGCAGGTAAAAGAATTAGAATCAAAAGGTCTTAAAAAAAGTTTTCAGATCATCGTTGGTGCGGATGCCATTAAAGCCAAAAAGGAAAATGAACTTAAGGCAGTTGGCAAGAACGCCAAGATAGCCGGTTTCCGCCCTGGGCAGGTGCCTCTT
The DNA here is from genome assembly GCA_040080715.1 of Rickettsiales bacterium. GTDB lineage: Bacteria > Pseudomonadota > Alphaproteobacteria > Rickettsiales > SXRF01 > SXRF01. The sequence goes on from JBEBHV010000028.1 coordinate 6,547, forward strand.
AAAATCCTTGAACAGCGTTATGGTAAGGCTGTGCAGGCTGATGTAATCAAGCAGGTTATCAACGGTTCGGTAAATGACCTAGTTGTGCAAAATAAATTCCGCCCTACCCTCACCCCGCAAGTAAGCGTTGAAGATTATAATGAAGGTGGTGAATTATCTTTCAAAGTGGCGATAGAGTTGTTCCCTGAACTTCCGGAATTATCTTTCGATGGATTGGAAATTGAGCGTAAAACTTTTGAAATAAGCCAGAGTGATATTGAAGAAGCACTGGCAAAAATTGCTGAGCGCAGCCCACAATTTGTCGACCTGCCAAAAAGCGCGAAAGCAGCAGACGGAAACATTGTAAAAATTGATTTCAAAGGTACGCTGGACGGTGTAGCATTTGACGGTGGAGCTGCTGAAGATTTTGATCTGGAGCTGGGCAGCAAACAATTTATTGATACTTTTGAAGACCAGCTAGTTGGCGCGAAAGCTGGCGATAAGCGCACAGTTAAAGTTACTTTCCCTGCTAAATACCCAAGTGCGCAACTGGCAGGAAAAGCGGCTGAATTTGAAGTCACCGTAAAATCTGTGCAGGAAGCGAAAGCTCCGGAAATAAACGAAGAGTTTGCAACTGACCGTGGCTTTGCTGATTTGAACGCCCTGCATGAAACAGTGCGCGCCCAGATGACCAGAGAATATGATCAGATTGTACGTAACCAGATGAAGAAGCAATTATTCGACATACTCGAAGAAAAACACAAGTTTGAACTGCCGGAAAATATGGTGGAAATGGAATTCAAAACCATCTGGGAACGCTTGCAGCAATCAATGGATAGTAAGGAAGCGTTAGAAGGAAAAGAAGAAAGTGAGCTTGAAGAAGAATATAAAAAAGTTGCACGCCGTCGCGTAAAGCTTGGAATTTTGTTGGCAGAAGTTGGAACTCGCAACAAAATCCAGATTAACCGTGAGGAACTATCGCGCGCGGTTATGGCACAAGCTCAACAATATCCAGGGCAGGAAAGGCAGATTTTTGAGTTCTACCAAAAGAATCCTAACCGCCTTGAAGACCTGCGCGGTCCTATTTTAGAAGAAAAAGCTGTCGATTTTATCTTGAGCAAAGTGAAATTCAGTGATGTAAAAACACCACTTGCTGAACTTGTTGATGTCGGAGATGATGAGGAAAGTGAAGAAAAACCTAAGAAATCAGCGAAATCGACAAATTCTTCTAAAACAAAATCAAAAAAGAAGGCTTCCGAGTAATAGTTTGTTAATCTTTAGCCGTTAATGCTTGAAGTAATACACTTCTTCATTAATTATTAGGATAGAACTATGGCTGATATACAGGAAACCTATGCAAATATACTCGTTCCGATGGTTATCGAACAGACCAGTCGCGGTGAGCGTTCTTTTGATATTTATTCACGACTTCTGAAAGAGCGCATTATCTTTCTTGTTGGTCCGGTGAATGACAACATGGCATCGCTCATCTGCGCGCAGCTTCTGTTTCTGGAATCAGAAAATCCTGACAAAGAGATTTTTATGTATATTAACTCACCAGGTGGCGTGGTTACTTCCGGTCTTTCGATATATGACACCATGCAATATATCCGCCCTAAGGTTTCCACTCTGTGCTTCGGGCAAGCGGCTTCAATGGGTTCATTGCTGCTTACCGCCGGTGAGCCGGGCCAACGCTATACTCTGCCTAACTCGCGCATCATGATCCATCAGCCTTCCGGCGGTTTTTCAGGACAGGCAACTGATATTGAGATTCATGCCAAAGAAATTCTTTCACTCAAGGCGCGCCTCAACCAGATTTATGTAAAACATACCGGTCAGAAATTATCGCATGTAGAAAAAAATATGGAGCGCGATAACTTTATGACCTCGGAAATGGCTAAAGATTTCGGATTAATTGATCACATCATTGAAAAACGTGGCGCAGAAGATATATTAGATAAGAAGAAATAATTGAGTAGAGAGTATTGAGTGCTGAGTGCTGAGTATAAAAACTCAAAACTCAGCACTCTAAACTCTAAACTAGGAGAGAAAACGTGACAAAAACTGGTGGTAGAGAATCAAAGAATACGCGTTATTGTTCATTTTGTGGAAAAAGCGAGCATGAAGTCCGCAAGCTTATTGCGGGTCCTACAGTATTTATCTGCGATGAATGCGTTGTGCTATGCATGGATATTATTCGCGCTGCCGATAAGGGTGTTCTCTCTAAAGAAGGTGAGGAAATCGCCAAGCCGGCAGATATTTGTAAAGTCCTTGATGATTATGTAATTGGTCAATATCAGGCTAAGAAAGTTCTCTCAGTCGCCGTGCATAACCATTATAAGCGCGTATCGCTTCTGGAAAAGAATGCCGATGTTGAACTGGCGAAATCAAATATATTAGTTATTGGACCAACTGGTTCTGGTAAAACATTGCTAGCACAGACTCTCGCCCGCATTCTCGATGTTCCCTTTACCATGGCTGATGCCACGACACTCACCGAAGCCGGTTATGTTGGTGAGGATGTGGAGAATATTATTTTACGCCTGTTGCAGGCAGCCGATTATAATGTTGAACGTGCGCAGCGTGGCATCGTCTATATTGACGAAGTTGATAAAATTTCCCGCAAGTCGGATAACCCTTCAATCACCCGCGACGTATCTGGCGAAGGCGTGCAACAGGCACTGCTGAAACTAATGGAAGGCACGGTTGCTTCTGTCCCTCCGCAAGGCGGGCGCAAACATCCGCAGCAGGAATTTTTGCAGGTTGATACTTCTAATATTCTGTTTATCTGTGGTGGTGCGTTTTCCGGATTGGAAAAAATTATTGCTGCACGCGGAAAAGGCACGGCGATTGGCTTTGGTGCGGATGTTCGCAGTAAAGAAAATCAGCGTATCGGCGAATTATTTGCACAAGTTGAGCCTGAAGATTTATTGAAATTCGGTCTGATTCCAGAGTTCGTTGGTCGCCTGCCAGTTATCGCTACGCTCACCGATCTGGACGAAGCAGCCCTTATTTCGATTCTTACCAAGCCAAAAAATGCTCTTATCAAACAATATCAGAAATTATTTGAGATGGAAGGTGTACGCCTACGTTTTTCTGATGATGCACTGAAAGCTATCGCAGAAAAAGCCATAAAGCGTAAGACTGGAGCACGTGGTCTTAGGGCAATTCTGGAAGGTTATTTGCTCGATTTGATGTATGATATTCCAAGTCAGCAAGGTGTTGAGGAGGTTATAATAAATGCCGATGTTATTGAAAATAATGCAGCACCGGTTACTGTTAAATCCGACCAAAAAGCTATCATCAAAAAGACCCACTAAATAGTAAATTTTTATAAAGCGTGATGTCTGGAGTTTTTTAAAAACTGCTAACTATTCGTCAATATATTTTTTTTGGGCATCTCTGAATCCACCATATTCCCTGCATTTTTTCTTACGATTTTACAAAATTGCTGTTTACATTTATTTTTTTCCGTGCTTGATTCAGATGAGCTTGTGTTCAAGCTGGTGTGATGAACGGTTCACCTCACCTTTACAAGTGTTCGTAGCAACTAGGGAGTAAAAAACATGAACAAAAATGAATTAATTGCAGAAGTAGCAGATAAGTCTGATCTTACAAAAGCAAAAGCATCTGAAGCTATCGATGCATTTATCGCAGTAGTTTCAAAAGCACTTTCAAAGGGTGATGAAATTCGCCTCGTTGGTTTTGGTACATTCGCCGTTGTACACCGTAAAGCGACTGAAGGTCGTAATCCGCGCACTGGTGCTGTTATCAAAATAGCAGCTTCAAACAAGCCTAAATTCAAACCAGGCAAAGCTTTGACTGAGGCTGTTAATAAGTCTTCAAAGAAAAAAGCTGCTTAATTAGCTGTTTTATCTTAAGAAAACAGGCGTTTGAGATTTATTCTTAAACGCCTGTTTTTTTTGCACTCACCTGTTGCAATCAAGGAAAAAAACAGGTAGTAAACAATTCCTGTTTTTTTAAAGCGTTTTGCTTTATTTCTGCAATATGCTTTAAGGGCGATTAGCTCAGTTGGTAGAGCATCTCGTTTACACCGAGAGGGTCGGGAGTTCGAGTCTCTCATCGCCCACCACCCTGCGCCTTCGGCTTCGGGTGGCTTACGCCTTCGTAAGACGCGTGAAGGCGATAGAAGCGGGAGTGTCGTCCGAAGCTCCGCTTGGAGCGCAGGATGACTGATAATAATAGTCCCTTCTGATTTCAGATTTCTGAATTCAGTTTTCAGATGGGGGTGTAGCTCAGTTGGTTAGAGCGTCGGCCTGTCACGCCGAAGGTCGCGGGTTCGAGTCCCGTCACTCCCGCCATCCGCTTTTGGTTTCGGATGGCACGCCACACGAAACCGAGAAGCAGGAGTGTAGGATGATTTATATCGTCGCCACCTCTATTGATGCAATTCCTACTGGATATTTATGAAATTGATTGCCCTTAATCTGCCTCGTAATTTTAGTGAAAACGATCTTGCAAAATTATTCAAGAACCATGGAAATATCAAAGCCTGTAATCTGGTGCTTGACGCGAAGACTGGTTCTTCGAAAGGTTTTGGCTTTGTCGAGATGGCACTTGAACATGAAGCCTTGGTTGCTATTAAAGAGCTAAACGGCAGCACCATCGAAAAAAATAAAATCCGCGTTAAAGCTGCCGAATAGACATGCCTGAAACTAAGAAAAATAACCAGCTGCATGGCATAACCCTAAAAGAAATCCTAACTAAACTGGTTGAGCAGCATGGCTGGGAGAAGTTGGCGCAGCAAATTGATATACGCTGTTTCAAAAGCGACCCAAGCATCAACTCCAGCCTTAAATTCCTACGCACCACGCCGTGGGCAAGAGCCAAGGTGGAAGAACTGTATTTGCGCGGGTTAGGAAAGTAAATACAGCATAACCGAGCCGAGTATGATGCGGTAGATGGCAAATGGCGTAAAGCCGTGTTTGCTGATATAGGCGACAACCCAGCGCACCACGATTAGCGCGCTGATAAAAGCAGCGATAAAACCAACGGCGATTAACTGCAAATTATCAAATGAGAGAAGCTCCCAATTATCATATATACCAAAAATGGTTGCAGCAAACATGGTGGGGATGGCGAGGAAAAATGAAAATTCAGTCGCCGCCTTGCGGTCTGCGCCGAGAAGGAGTGAGCCGATAATGGTTGCACCGCTGCGTGATGTCCCTGGAATGAGCGCGAGGCATTGGCAAATCCCTATTTTAAGGCATAGAGCTAGGGAAAACTCCTCAATCGCATGATAGCGTGGTTTGGGTCTATAACGCTCCACCAGCAGAATAATAATGCCGCCAATGATAAGAGCAATCGACACGCTAAAGGGATTGAATAGTTTTTCTTTGATGAATTTATGGAACAGCGCGCCAAACAGCATGGCGGGCAGGAAAGCGAGCAATATGCCCGTAGCAAAGCGCCAGTCTTTTGCCTCACGGCGGACAAGGCCGGAGGCGGTGGTGGCGAGTTTGCCGCGATAAAGCCAGCAAATCGCGAGAATCGCGCCAAGTTGAATTGAAATCTCAAAGGTTTTGCCGGGAGGACCTTCAAAGCCGAGAATATCGCCAAACAAAATAAGATGTCCGGTGGATGATACCGGAAGGAACTCGGTCATTCCCTCAATAAGTCCAAGTAGTAGTGCGATAAAGAGCATGATTAATATTCCAAGATTTGTTAGAGATTCCGCATAGCACAGAGAGTGGAAAAGTCAAATGGTTGGGGGGTATAGAACGTCATTGCGAGAAAGCGCAGCTTTCGTGGCAATCCAGTAATCACAGCGTATTGACTTAACTGGATTGCTTCGCTTTGCTCGCAATGACGAAACTACATGGGCAAGTGACTTTAATTGTTTTATGTATAACTTAGTTTTTGTGGTATATATTCATTATTATGCTACAGAATCAACACTATATTCCTAAGTTCCTTCTTAAAAATTTTGTTGATACAGACGGACGAATGTTCTGCTTCAACACAAGGACTAATTCTATAAAGAAGCTGCCACCTAAAAATGCTGGTTCTCACTTAAATTTTTATGAATTTTCAATACATGGAAAAATAGTATCTTTTGAAGATAAACTTCAAATAATTGAGACTAAATCTGCGCCTGCTTTTCACAAGATTATCAATTCTAATTCACTATCAAATATGACTAACGAAGATCGTATGTTCATTGCTGATTTTGTAACCGCCCAGAGCTTTAGAACAAAGGCTTTTCGTAAAGGACTTCTTGATGTTGAAGATAATAAAATAGGCGAGACTTTTGAACAACTATGGGAAAGTGCGTTTATCATATCAAGTAATATAAAAAACCGTAAATGGCTTTTAATGAAAATTGAACACGATGATATTTTTTATCTTGGTGACCAACCAGTTGTTCTTCAAAATACTGAAAATCCGTCTAAAGCACAATCGTTAGGCTTGGATATTAAAGGAGTTGAAGCATTTCTTCCACTTACTCCAAAACTTGCTCTTTATATGCCTTGCAAATCCACTAGCGATGGAATTATCTCGGGCATTGAAAATGGAAGAAATACACTGGATTTCTTTAAGTCAGCAAAAGCAAATGGAGCATACCCTATAGATAAACACATCTACACACTAGGTAAGATAAAGTATCTCTTAGAAAAAAACAAAGGATTTTATAATGCAATAACAACCGGTATTCCGCTTGTTTGCATTCAAGAGAATATAGATAACTTAAATTACTTACAATGTGCATTTTCCCACGAAAACATTTTTTCTAATCGCCCAGACTTTTCTTTTGCAAAACATGTATTAACTAAAACACCGCAATATCGTGAAACGATGAAGACAAACATATTACATCTTGGTAATATTCTGCACCCTATAAACTCATAGTATTCTAGGTAACCAAATTTTCCCATGCCACCAACTCAAAATACTCTCACCTTTGAAGATAATGACCGCCCCCTGGCCGATAGGATGCGCCCGACCAGTTTTGACGATGTGCTGGGGCAGGATCATCTGCTGGCGGAG
>JBEBHV010000221.1:0-3159 GCA_040080715.1 Rickettsiales bacterium
TGTGTTTTTCCGTATCCTTTGGTTTAATTGAGTTTTCTAATATAATCTGTGCTTTCTCCCCATTTTTTCCGCTTGGGGTATCTGGATATAGCCTTGGGTTTAGAGGGGCTACTATAAATCTAACACCACTGCTTTTGTCTTCAACTAATATTGCTTTTCTATTTTTCTTCACTGAAGCTATTATATCGTTAACAGCTTTGCCAACATCTTCTTGGCTTGTACCAGCTTGTATCACATGTTCAATTGATGGAGCGTTCATAGAGTTAATTCCTAACTTAAGTTGATTTGGTTGTTACTGGGTAGTTATCATGCCACTGGCTGAAAAATAGTTAAAGTTAAAGTTTTGTTACAGTTATTAATAATATTGGTTAATGCAAAAAATGCTGTGCTTAGTTATTGATTTTTGGTAATAAAAATTATGACAAGCAAATCTTACAGTTTATATACTATTTTTCAAAAAGAGCATGACCGCCTTGTATTATGGATTCCGGTGCTGTTCGGCATTGGTATCGGCATATATTATTTGCTGCCTTATGAGCCGGATATATGGGTTACGTCTGGATTTTGTGGTTTATTTGCTCTGCTCACCGCATTGTTTTGGAATAAAAGCGCGGGTCGCCTTGTTTTTATAGCGGGCTTATTGGTAAGCCTTGGGATATTACGGGCGGAAATCAGCACGCAATCAGCAGATGCACCAATTTTGCAGGAAGAGGTGTTTTTTCGGCCTGTGCAGGGTAATATTGATGATATCCAGATTCGAGAAAAAGGCGAAAAACTGATACTCAGCAATGTGGAGATTGATGGGTTTGAGGAAAGCGAAACGCCAAAGCGTATCAGCGTTTCTTTAAAGAAAGTGGAAGAGGGGTTGAATATTGGCGATAAAATTCAGCTGAATGCCACGCTGTTTCCACCGCCAACTCCGGTTTTGCCCAAGGCTTATGATTTTTCCCGGATGTTTTATTATGAGCAACTTGGCGCGGTTGGCTATTCGCCAAGACAACCTGTAATTCTGGAAAAAGCCAGAGAAAATGATTTTGATGAGTGGCTGAATGGCAAGCGTTTAGCACTGACTGAGCGTATTCTTGCGCCGATGTCGCCGGAAAATGGCTGGGTTGCTTCGGCTTTGATGGTTGGTGAAATGTCGGGAATAGCAAAGGATACAGCCGATGTTATGCGCGAATCGGGAATTTACCACGTGCTTTCTATTTCCGGCTTGCATATGTCGCTGGCGGCGATGCTGGTGTTTGTCACTGTGCGGTTTTTGCTTACGCTTTATCCACCGTTGGCGTTGCGTGTTTCTGTAAAGAAAATAGCTGCTTTTATAGCCTTGTTAAGCTCGTTTATTTACCTGTTGCTGGCGGGATACCCTGTGCCTGCCGTGCGTTCATTTGTCATGGTGGCAGTGGTGATGCTGGCTATATTATGCGACCGTTCCGGTATCAGCGTTTTTTCCTTGGCTTGGGCAGCAGTTATTGTGCTGTTATGGCAACCGGAATCGCTGCTTGGAGCTAGTTTTCAACTGTCTTTTGCAGCGACGCTTGCGATTCTTGCGGTTTATGAGCGTTATAGTGGCGCATTATATAGTGATAATATAGGGTTTACGCGCCGTATATGGGTTTATTTCTTTGGCATAATGCTGACATCGCTGGTTGCCACGCTTGCTACCACGCCTCTGGTTATTTACCATTTTAACCGTTTTACATTATGGGGGATTGCAGCTAATATGCTGCTCTTGCCGTTGGTTTCCATGTGGATTATGCCAGCAGCGGTAATTGCATTTCTGCTAATGCCGTTTGGTCTGGAATATTATCCGCTTATCGCGCTGGACTCAGGAATTTCTCTTATGATGCGGGGAGCAAGGTTTTTTGCAGAACTTCCCTATGCTTCCATCGCTCTGCCATCGCCGCATTTTTATGGCTTGCTGTTGTTTATAACTGGTGGGTTGTGGCTGTGTATCTGGCAGCAGAAGTGGCGTTTACTTGGTATTCCACTGGCAATAATCGGAGTTGCAACTATAGGGCTGCATAAGCCATATGATTTGTTGATAAGTTCGGATGCCAGCAAGGTTGCCTTACGTCTTGATGATGGCAGATTTGTTTTCCTGCGTGGTAAAGAAGATAGTTTTGATGGGCAGGTGTGGCTTCGGGCGCATGGACAGGAAAAAGCCGCACAGCTTGACGAGATGGATAAAAATATTGGGAGCTGCGATAAATATAAATGTGTGATGAATGCTTATGGTAAGAAAATAGTGGTGACCAAAGGCAAGAAAGAAATTGAGAATAGTTGTCTGTTCCCCTTGTCATTGCGAGGAGGTGAAACCGACGAAGCAATCCAGAAAAACAGCGAGATAAAGAAAAATGGATTGCTTCGCCACAAAGAATATGTGGCTCGCAATGACGAATTAACAGATACTCCCGATATTGTGGTTTCCAGGAATTATCTGGGAGACATAGATAACTGCGTAGAAGTTCCGTTGCTTATTGACGCAGAATATTTACAGGAGAAAGCGGCTACGGCTCTGCGCTTTCATAATGGCGAAACGCAGATTGAAAGCAGTAGTGATTATCGTGGTGATAGGCCATGGGTTAACAGTGGTTATTAGCGGTAAAGGACCCCGTTTGGCTGGCTATCTGATATAGATTTTTTAGCAGACAACTTGAATTTTTCCCTCATATAACCTTTTACGTCAGAGATTTCTCTTGCTGTTGGTTTTTTATCAGGTCTTGCGTAATCTTTTACAACTTTATCGACAGAAGCTTCTATCGTATCAATGGTTATTGATTCTGTGTCAGGATGCTTTTTAATCTCCTTAATCTCCCTAATAGTAAATTTGAGAAGGATATCTGCGTTTAGCGACCATTCTTTAGGTTGATTATTATTAGCATTATCAAGAAAACTATCCAAATCTATAAGAGTTATGGATGGGGTAGATTTATTCACTGTATTTTTTGCCCAGGAAAACATCATAGTTATTTATATTCTTCTTGGTTAATCTTTCATCTTATGATAGTAAAAAAATATTAATAAGTCAAAAAATAAATAATCCATGCTTTTCAAAATGAATAATGTAGATATTATGCTGTATTATTATAATAACTATCAGGAAATCTATGAATAATCATCCGTTACTCAAGGCTCGTCAATTCCACAGCCGGATAT
>JBEBHV010000222.1:0-3151 GCA_040080715.1 Rickettsiales bacterium
CTATTACGACCACACTATGTGCTTCGGTGCGGATGACCCGTCCGAAAACCACAACACCACACGAGTGCTGACAATCATGCTGGCCAGCGAATACTGATTCGACTCACCTCTACAATCACGCGTTTTGCGATCATTCTCAGCGAAGTACTCAGTATGCTTATAACGAAATGGTTTTGCCAAAAGCGAAGCGTTTTTCGTGTTCGCTACGCATGTGTATTGTTTATTATCAGCTTGTTACGCGATAAAAAACGAAACGAAATGCAATTCTATGGGCTGAATCTAGCAAAATGTCGCGCCATGCGTCCCCGTATAGAAAAGTTCGCGGAAGGACCCGACATCTTAAAATGCTGATTATATATCAATGCGGTAACACCTGACACACTGGACACACTGCGAAATGACCATCACCGAAGTGATTTCGCCCGTCGCATTTCGTCCACCAGCTGTTTCGCCAGCCTCTCGGCTTCGTCGCGCGGCAGCCCACCATCATATTCCATGATCGCCGCACGCTCTTCGTACATCTCCTGCCAGTATTCATCGTCGTAATCATTATGCGGTGTTACCGGTGTAGCTGGTGTTACTGCATCCACATTGCCTTGGGATTGCTTGGTATTTTCAGATACCATCGGTAACACGGGTGCGAGTGCTGCGTGTGTAGCGGTGTTTCTGGTAACACCCGCCACACCGGTAACACCGGCTTTGGCGCGGATGGATGCGAAGCAATCAGCTATCGGCATGATCGCCCCCTGCGTCACCATCTAGCACACGAGCAGGCACATGATACAGCCGCAAGGATTTGTGCCCAGGCACTTTGATCACTTCGCTGAATTTTCCGGCGCGGTCTTTTACCAGCAAGCCGCAATCAACCAGATAGGTTTTAACCGCCGTATTCTGCAACCCGCCGATCACCTCTTTTTCAAACACGGCGGGGATGATGAAATATTCCCATTCGTCATTGCTATTGAGTCGCTTGAATCCAGCGCGATTGATAATGCGAGAATCTTGAACAGACGGTTCACCATCATTGCGGCAACCCCACGGCGTTTCAAATCTGCTGCTGCCATGTTGGGCGATGAGCATTTGCAGACGCTGTTTCGCTTCTTCCATCTCATATGCCTGTGTGCCGCCACGCGCTTTCACCCAATCATGAAAGATGCGTGCGCAGCTTTGCGCCGCCGACTCTGCTGGCCAAGGCAGTAACCCAAGCGCAATACCAAGTTCACCAGCCGCCGCGATGAGCGCGAATTTCTGCCCGACGCGCAACACCTGCCCATCGCTATCGGCGGGGATATGTTCTGCCCCCCACGCTTTCCGAGCGGCGATAACGCTATTCAATATCGTGGCGCGATCACCGGTGAGTGCCTGCAAATATGCGTCACCCACTGTGCCGGTATATTCAGCAGCATGTGCTTTGACGGCAATCGCCATGCGGTTGCTGTCAGGAAAATCATGGATCGTATCGAGCAGACCATAACCCGCGCCAACATCGGCGGGAATCTCGATAAAACGCACTGTCTGCCCAGCCTTTGGGTTTTTGCCGCACTCCATCATTTTTGCAGCCAGCCCCATTTCGCCGGAACTGAGAAACACCAGCCGGAAACGCTCTACGGCTTTGGCGCTTCCATCCCGACGAGAGCGTGCCTTGGTGGTGCCATTGCCCAGCATATAGGCCATTGCATCCGCCGAATACCCATCGACTTGCGACAACTCATCAAGCAGCAGTAGCGTGTCATTCGCCTGCCGTGCGTTGGATTCGGCTGCGTTATCGGTCGTTCGCCAGCTGGAAATCTGGCAACCATAAATACTGGCGGCAACCACCAGCGCGGTGGTTTTTCCGACCGATGACCCGCCATAAAAATGCAGCCCGAAATTTTCTTCGCCCAGCAAATGAAGTAACGGTCCACAGAGCGCGGCGCTGACTGCCAAGATAAGGCGGCTATTATCCGCGCATAATGCGCCAACATGCTTTTGCCATTCATCAAGCGTGCCTTGAATTTTGAGAACAGATTGCGGGATATCCTGCTGCAACACAATCCGCTCACGGCTGGCCGCGCCATATACGCGGTGCGGCAAAATGAAATTCTCGCCATGCCAGCCCGGACGCTGCACGCAGGTGGCGCGGGCTTTGGGTGATGACAGGTTGATATAAGTATGCAGTAGATTATTGGCTTTCGGAGCCATGCGCAGCCCACGCGATAGCAGCTCCTCACGGTATGCCACACCATCACCGGCGAGCATCGACATGGGCATGATATATTCTTTGCGATTGCCGTCATTGTCAGTGAGTTCGAGTATCACGCCCCAATTATGGCTTTGTGTATCGCGCGTTTGATGCGTGATGGCGAGGTAGGAGCAGAACCATTTCCACTCTGTCGCGTCGTCGCCGTTTTCATCCTTATAATGCCGCTCATATTCCACACCACGGGGCGTAAGCCGATAGCCTTTGCCCACTAGCACTTGCTGCAAACTCTGCAAATGCTCACTTTTTATGTAGGGAACCGGCAACCCTTCGATACGCGTAACTACTAATATATGACGCGCTGTCCAGCCACCCGCCAGCAAATCTGCAATATCGAAGCCTTGCTCAATCGCGTGGTCATGACGTGTTGGTACACCATCAGCAATGCGAAATTTCCCCAGCTCCTCTGCGGGTAGGTGTAGTATGCACGCTGCACCAGCTTCACTGCACAAATCATACACAGCATCGCCAAACGCCGCATCTGCTGCATCATGATCGGTAGAGATGATGACAATGCGGCCTTTCACAGGCGACCAATCTGTATGATGTGGTGATTGTGCGCCGTGCATCGGTGTGGTGGCGACATATTCAGGAAACAGCAACTTGCCAGCCTCCGCTGCTTTTTCTCCTTCGCACACCAATATTGGTGCAGTGTTGCGCGTCATTATCTCCGGCAGGTTATAGAGAGGACGAGGTTTCGGCAGCCCAGCACTTCGCCAGCCATGCTTGCCGTTGGGCAATTCGCAATAACACACTGGCAGAATCTTTTTCTGCCGCAGTCCGGTGTCAGGATGGGTGGTTTCAAAACGGGCAATATATACCCCTCGCAGATGAAGAGTTGATATTTTAGGCGAGCTTTGGTGCGCCGATGATGCGGAAGTTATCGGTGAGGCGGTCGGTCCATTCTTGCGC
>JBEBHV010000223.1:0-3142 GCA_040080715.1 Rickettsiales bacterium
GCTTATTGGTTAATTGTATAAGAATGCAATTGTTCTAATTACTAGTTAACTAACAAAATGATTACATCATTTTGACGCTGCCTAAGGCGCGTAAAATCGGACTTTCGGTCTCGATTTTCATACTTGTTCTGCATACTTATTCTGCAGAATAAGTATAGGGCAAACTCAATGTTTGCCGTTCATATTGAGCAAAATCAGTGTTAAATCATCATCAAAATGATGATTCGATTGCTTAATGCGGGTCAATATTTTTTCGTATATTGTTCGCATACCGTATATCGACCATTCCTGTATATGCTGTAACAGTGAGTCTCTGGTAAATACGCTTTTATTATAGCTGTTTATTTCAATGAGGGCATCGCTGTAAACCATTAAAGTGCTATCTTTATAGAAATCTATTGTTTGCTCAGTATATTCCGCTTTTGGATAAGCTCCTATCGGTGTTCCGGAACAATCAAGGGATATAACCTCTTCGTTATTTATCAGAATTGCCGGTGGAACTGCTGCTCCGGCATAAGTGATTTTATTATTTGAAGTATCGATTATTCCAAGAAAACAGGTTAAATATTGACCGATTGGCAGCATTCGATAAAAATTATCATTCATGTCTTTTAATATTATCGCAGGAGAATTGGAATAATTTACATATTCCATCAGATAATTATGCAGCCTGAATGTATCAATAGCGGCTGAAACACCATGTCCGGCGAAATCTGCTACACAGACCATTAACCGACCATTTTCAAGCTGTTTAACTGCCCAGTAATCTCCGCCTAGAGCCTGCGATGATTGGTATATATGGCTGATTTCCACCCCATAATTCTCTTTACAGGCATCCAGCAAATTATCATTGGGAAGCAATGTATATTGCATGCTGCGGGCGATCTCAAGATCCGCTGCGGTTGGTTCTTTGTTTTCTTCAAGACGTTTAATAAGGCGGCTTTTCTGCAAATACAGGTTAAGCGATTTGTATAATTCTTCATTCTGAATTGGTTTATGTAATACGCCGGAAACATTGAATTTGAGAATTTTTACACGCTCATCAAGTTTGTTCATATCGGTTATAGCCAGAATGGGAACTATGCCGGAAACCCCATTTTTTTTACGCAGGCTGTTGCAGAATTCTAACCAGCCGATATTTGATGAAGATACATATATTATGATTAAATCGGGAGTAAATGCTTCAAGTTTTTCTGAGGCATCAAGGTTATCAGTAGCATACACTACCTTTTTTGTTCCGTGATCGTTCAGAACAGTCTTCAAAGCTTCGCACGTCCCAGCCACATCATCAACAACAAGTATCTGGGAATCACAAAGTAAATCTGGTAGCTCAATCGACAATATTAAATCTTTCGTATGATTTAGTCATCTGCAGTAGCGTCTTCACATCACCGGTCGGATGATATATGGTTAAGTCAATATCACGTTGATAACACTCCTTATGAGCAATCATTAGCATCCCCAACCCTGCCGAGTCCATAAAGGTTAATTCATCCAGGTAAATTGAAATAGACTGGATTTTGTGCCTAAGCACTTCACCCAGGTGGTCATTAAACTCCGCACCATTCAAAAAAGTCAGCTTGCCGCCCAAACGGAATTCAGCCGTATTATTATTTATTATTTTCACGATTGACATAAAGCTAATGATTTTAGGAGGCGGTTTGGATTACCAAGTTAGGATATGATAAACTATTTTGAGTAGTAAATAAAATAATTTTCAATATTATTTTAAAAATCTTCATGCTCGATTTAATATTGCTTTGCGTAAGGTGTCTTTGTATATAGTCTTTATGTATAAGAATTATACATAAAGACTATGAAAATCGAGACCGAAAGATCGCCAAAGATTTTACTTTTCGCCGCGAAGCAAGCGTATCTTCAAATAAGGACTGTACAGTTCTTATTTGGAATTACTATAGTTTGTAGTTAATGTATTAATTTCAAGGAATTATGGAAAACAAGGTTAAAATACTTGCGGTTGATGATGAGGTTTTTAATCTTGATATTATATCAGAATATCTTGTTGATGCCGGTTTTGAGGTGATTTGTGCCGGTGATGGTGTTGTTGCCCTTGAAAAGCTGAAACAGCATCCTGATGTTGGGGTGATAGTCCTTGATCGGATGATGCCCAATATGGATGGGATGGCAGTGCTTAAAACTTTGCGCGAAGATCCGCTATTTAAAGATATTCCGATAATAATGCAGACTGCCGCAGCGAGCAGCAAGCGGATTCAGGAGGGGATAGAGGCAGGAGTATATTATTATCTGGCGAAACCTTATAACGAAGCATTGTTATTATCGATAGTACGTGCGGCTTTAAAGGATAGTATCGGGCGTAAGGAATTGCTTGAGCAAGTACAGAAACAGCAGCGCACATTGGGGCTTATGGAGAAGGGAATATTCCGTTTTCGCACTTTAGAGGAAACCAATAACCTTTCATATTTTATAGCCAACTGTTTTCCAGAACCTGAGAATATGGTGTATGGGCTCAATGAACTTATGGTAAATGCAGTTGAGCATGGTAATTTAGGAATTACTTATGATGAAAAAATGGAATTGTCGCTGAATGGGCAGTGGCATGCTGAAATAGAACGTCGCCTGTCATTGCCGGAATATAAAAATAAATATGCCGTTATTGAATATACCGCAGGTGAAAATGAATTAGTGGTCAGCATCAGGGATCAAGGGAAGGGGTTTGTATGGAAAGACTATATGGAACTTTCTCCGAAACGCGCTACTGATCCTAATGGTAGAGGTATAGCAATCGCCAGAATGAAGTCTTTTCCTTCGCTTGAATATAAAAATAACGGTTCGGAAGTGGTTTGTATTATTCCACGTAGCCGTAAATAAAAACCGTTTACAGCGTATAATTCTTATTCATTTCTCAAGCGTTTCGCTTAACTTCTACAATGTTTTGCTAATTATCTGCATATTATCTGCATATTATCTGTAGCGTATCGCAGCGTTTTGTTGCTTTTGTTTTGCATTTAATTTCAATATATTACCTCGTTATTACTGAATAAAACGAATAAATTTTCCTGTTTTATGTTATATTATGTGACATTTTTTTAACCATTTAACTATTGGCATGCGCTCAACATATCGTAATATCAGATGGCAGGGAAGTGGGTGAGTGCTGAGT
>JBEBHV010000029.1:0-13437 GCA_040080715.1 Rickettsiales bacterium
ATAAAAATAGAACATCTGCGTACCGCTGATATTGTACATCAAGAAGCTCCAGGCGGTCTTCCAAGATTGTTCGGTGATGAATTAAAAATATTTAATCACTTGCTGACAAAAGCAAGTGATGATGTTCGCAAAGAGTTTGCCAAAGAATTTGAACAGAAAGCGAGAGAACAAGAAGATGCCAGGAATTTTACTGAAAGAGCAAAAAAAAATCGCCGTCACGTAGGCTCATCTAACGGCACACCCCAACGCTGATTTGTTGCATCGTCATCCTGTGCAGTCGCTCCGCGCCTCACAAGATGGCAAAAAACCCCAACATCCCTATTGACCTAAACCGCTAAAAACGTTAGCTTTGTTCCCTTTTCACTCGTCATTGCGAGGAACACTAAGTGTGACGAAGTAATCCAGTTTTGTAAGATGGATTGCCACGGTCGCGATGCTCCCTCGCAATGACAAAAGAATTGAACTAAACGGGCAAGGCATGAAACAGGTAAAGACTACTCCCCCACAGCAAGTAACGACCGAAATGATGGGTTCGGAAATTATCGTTAAATCCCTTATTAATGAGGGTGTTGACGTGATATTCGGCTATCCGGGTGGGGCGGTTCTTCCGGTTTATGATGCCATTTTCAAACAAAACCAACTGCGCCACATCCTTGTGCGCCATGAACAGGCAGCAACCCATGCCGCCGAAGGCTACGCCCGCTCAACAGGTAAAGTTGGCGTAGTGCTTGTCACTTCCGGCCCGGGCGCGACCAACGCCGTAACCGGTCTTACCGACGCTATGCTCGATTCCATCCCGCTAGTGTGCATCACTGGGCAAGTCCCGACTCATCTGATTGGCTCAGATGCTTTTCAGGAGGCCGATACCACCGGAATTACCCGCTCTTGCACTAAACATAACTATCTGGTGCGCGATATAAATGATCTGGCGCATATAATGCACGAAGCCTTCCACGTTGCCCGCACTGGTCGCCCTGGACCAGTGGTAATTGATATTCCTAAAAACGTCATGAACCAGATGGGCAGTTACGGCGAAAAACTCGAGATAAACCGCCCGTCTTACCGCCCTAAAAGCGAGCCAGATATGGCGCAGGTGGAAAAGGCCGTAGCACTCATGGCAACTGCCAAACAGCCGATTTTTTATGTTGGCGGTGGCGTGATAAATTCTGGCGAAAAAGCCTGCGCTTTGCTCACTGAACTGGTGCATCTCACCGGCTTTCCCTGCACCAACACGTTGATGGGGCTGGGCGCGTTTTCCGGCACTGACAAACAATTCGTAGGTATGCTCGGGATGCACGGCTCGCTGGAAGCCAATATGTGCATGGCAGAGTGCGACGTGATGATAAATATCGGTGCGCGTTTTGATGACCGCGTTACCGGAAGGCTTGATGCCTTCTCGGTAAATTCCAAAAAAATCCATGTCGATATCGACCCTTCTTCCATCAATAAAAACGTACGCGTACACGTTCCGATTGTTGGTGATGCTGGTCTGGTTATTGAAAAAATGTTGGAACTTTGGAAAACAATAAATCCTGTGGGTGGCGTAAGCCACAGCACAGGATCTGTTAGCAATAATGCTAGAACCGATGGAGATCCTGTGCAGTCGCTTCGCGCCTCACAGGATTTGAATAATTGGTGGAATAAAATCGAGGGCTGGCGCGAAAAGAAAAGCTTTTCTTATGTGCAGGGCGATAAAATTATAAAGCCGCAATACGCGCTGGACAGGCTAAACGCGCTCACCAAAAAACATACCACCTATGTCACCACCGATGTCGGACAGCATCAGATGTGGGCGGCGCAGTTTATGACGCAGGAAAAACCGCATCGCTGGCTAACTTCTGGTGGTCTGGGAACAATGGGTTACGGCGTGCCTTCAGCGGTTGGTGTGCAGATTGCCCATCCAGAAGATTTGGTGGTTTGTGTCACTGGTGAAGCCTCAGTTTTGATGAATATTCAGGAGCTTTCTACCATCATGCAATATCGTCTGCCACTTAAAATCTTTATTCTCAATAATCGTTA
The DNA here is from genome assembly GCA_040080715.1 of Rickettsiales bacterium. Taxonomy (GTDB): domain Bacteria; phylum Pseudomonadota; class Alphaproteobacteria; order Rickettsiales; family SXRF01; genus SXRF01. The sequence goes on from JBEBHV010000029.1 coordinate 2,020, forward strand.
TATGGGCATGGTGCGCCAATGGCAGGAAATGTTCCATGGCAACCGCTATAGCGAATCATATATGGATTCACTGCCTGATTTTGTGAAGCTCGCCGAAGCTTATGGTATGAAGGGGCTGCGCTGCGAAAAAGTGGAAAACGTAGATGCCACAATCGAAGAAATGATCGCTCATAAAGGCCCGGTTATTGTTGATATGCTGGTTGATCAAAACGAAAACGTTTACCCGATGATTCCCGCTGGTGCGGCGCATTATGAACTGCTGCTAAGCCCCGCCGATGGCAGCGCGAAACTTAATAAGAATCTGGTTTAGAGTGTTTTTTATTGAAATTTCATAATATTAAATATATAATACAGGCATATAAATATATTACAGAGGCAAAAATGACACTTTCCATTCAAAACCCCGAAGCCGATAAATTAGCTCATATTCTAACCTCCATCACAGGAGAGACTGTAACTGATGCCGTCATCCGTTCTCTTGAAGAAAGAATCTCTCGGGTAAAACGTAACAGTAAAAGCAGTGATAACAAAAACACTGATGAGAGATTAAAAAGAATCAAGGAAATGGTGATAAAGTTCAACCAACGACCTGTTCTTGATACAAGAACTCCCGATGAAATAATAGGTTTTGACGAAAATGGACTGCCAACGTGATTGTGGTTGATAGCTCTGCTCTGGTTGCTATTCACTTTAACGAGCCAGAAGAAGATTATTTTGCTGAAATAATAGATTCAGACAATGAAGTCATCATATCTGCTGCCAATTTTGTAGAAGCAGGTATGGTTATTGAAGGAAAATACGGAATTGGCGGAGCTACTGACTTGGATACATTAATTTCCGAACTCAAAATAGTGATCGTTCCATTTACACCAGAACAAGCAGAAATTGCTAGAAAAGCCTTTAGGACTTACGGAAAAGGTCGCCACCCAGCAAAATTGAATATTTGTGATTGCTATGCGTATGCCCTTGCCAAATATTATGATGCACCGCTATTATTTAAAGGAAGTGACTTTTCTCAAACTGATATTAAGATTGCTAAAATATGAAAGACATAGTTTACGACATACCCACAGTAACCGACGTTAAAAGACGGCACACGCTTGCTGTGCTGGTGGATAACGAGTTCGGTGTATTAGCACGGGTGATTGGTTTGTTTTCCGGTCGTGGTTATAACATTGAGAGCCTGACCGTTGCTGAAGTTGAGCATGGCAGCAAGCATTCACGCATCACCATTGTAACATCAGGCACGGAAATGGTGATTGAGCAGATTAAAAAACTGCTGGAAAAAATGGTACCTGTTTACAAGGTGCATGACCTGACTGTTGAAGGTGAGCATGTTGAACGCGAGTTAGCTCTTGTGAAAGTAGTTGGCGTTGATGAAAAACGGGTTGAGGCACTGCGAATAGCCGATGTTTTCCGCGCGCGCGTGATTGATTCAACCACTGAAAGCTTTGTTTTTGAACTCACCGGCGAATCCGCAAAGCTTGATGAATTCATCGAATTAATGCGTCCGATTGGTCTAATCGAAATCTGCCGCACCGGTATCGCCGCTATCAGCCGTGGTAAGGATGGGATTTAGAGTCGTTATGCCTGCTAACGGCATGACTTAATCTTACAGCAAAAGATCCTTCAGCCGATTTTTTAAAAAAGATAGGGCGTGAATGACGCAGAGTTATTGTACGACGAAAGCAAGCAAGGCAAGGTTACGTGCGCGTTTGATTGCCTGAGCAAGACCGCGTTGCTTTTTGTGCGATACGGAAGTGATACGGCTTGGCAGGATTTTGCCACGCTCAGAGATGAAACGCTGAAGCAATTTCACGTCTTTATAATCGATCTTAGGGGCATTTGCACCAGTCAGCGGGCAGGTTTTCTTACGACGGAAAAATACCTTACGACCAGCTGCTGCGTTTTCTTGAGGGCGTTCACGTTCCATGTTCATATCAAATAACTCACGTATTTCAGGTTTAATTTATAATTTCGTTGCTGACATCAACGTCAGCTTCTACTTCAGGAGCATTATCATTTTCTGCAACACCATCTTCACGCGCGCGCGACTGCTGCATCATGGCAGAAGGACCATCTTCCAAGGCATCAACACGTATGGTCAACATACGTATAACATCTTCATTGTGGCTGAGATTGCGTTCCATTTCTTTTACTGCCGGTGCCGGAGCATCTATCGCCAGCATCACATAATGACCTTTACGGCTTTTATTGATTTTATAAGCGAGGTTACGCAGACCCCAATATTCGTCTTTAACGACTTTTCCACCGCCTTGCGCTACAATAGCACTCATATTTTCAGTAAGTCTGGTTACGTCCTGACGGGACAAATCCTGACGGGTTATAAAAGTGCTCTCGTACAATGGCATATCGTTGTATACTCCTAACAAATCCAGCGCAAAACGCTATAATATTACTAATTAAAAGGGCTATAACCTATAATGATTTTTTTTGTTATTGCAAGTAAAATAGTGAGTTGCAATTGTAACGAACAAGTTATTTTGAATAATCATTAAAAATCATATGGTTTTATGTATTTAATTTATTAGTCCTGACGGTTAAAGCGTAAATCTTTGGCTTAGGATTGTCAGTCTGCGCAGGTAGTGAGGGTGTGAGAAGAAGTAGGTTGCCATATGCTGTAAATAGTTTTAATAATCATATTTCTAGGATTTTTTGGATATGGCTGAAAAAATAGTTAAAAAAGGACGAGATATGAAAAAAGCATTGTTATTTCCAGGGCAGGGGTCACAGGTTGTTGGTATGGGAAAAGAACTGGCTGATAATTTTCCGGTTGCCCGCGCGGTTTTTGATGAGGTGGATAATGCTCTTTCTGAAGATTTCTCTGACATCATATTTGCCGGTCCGCAAGATGTATTGACTTTAACAGAGAACGCCCAGCCGGCAATTATGGCGACTTCAATTGCGGCATTCAGGGTTTTGCAATCGGAATTTGGTTTTGACATACAAAAACAAGCTGCATTTGCTGCCGGACATTCTTTGGGTGAATATTCTGCGCTTTGCGCTGCCGGTGTGCTTGGGCTTACTGAAACGGCAAGATTGCTGCGCGTGCGCGGGGTTGCTATGCAACGTTGCGTTCATGATGGTGGTGGAGCAATGGCGGCTTTAATCGGGATTGACCGCGAAGTTGCAGAAGAAATTGCAAGTGAAGCGGCTGGTGAAGAGGTTTGCAGCGTTGCCAATGATAATGCGCCGGGGCAGGTGGTTATCAGTGGAACACGCACGGCGATTGACCGCGCAATTTTAATAGCTAAGGATAAAGGAGCAAAGCGGGCAGTTCTTCTTGAAGTAAGCGCGCCATTCCACTGCGCCCTTATGGCACCGGCATCAGGAATCATGGCTGATGCTCTTTCTGTGGCGAAATTTAATAATCCTTTAGTTCCAATAGTCACTAACGTTACGGCAAAGGCGGAAACTGACCCGGCTATTTTACGCGAATTGCTGGTTGACCAAGTGACTGGTGTGGTGCGTTGGCGCGAATCAATGGAATATCTGGCGGCGCAGGGAGTTACACGGGTGATAGAAGTTGGCGCAGGCAAGGTTCTTGCCGGACTTATGAAACGCATAGCTCCAACTGTGGAAGCGATGAATATCGGGACGATTGCGGATTTAGAGGCGTTTTCGAAAGTAGAGTAATAATCGAGATTCGTGTTTCGGGATTCGTGTCTCGGTAAGAAATTTTCGAATCCCGAATCCCGAATCCCGAATCACTAATCACGAGGCAAAAATGACATTCAATCTTACAAACAAAAAAGCACTGGTAACCGGGGCGACTGGCGGAATTGGTGGAGCGGTTGCCAAGGGTTTTCACTCTGCTGGTGCGAGTCTTGCAAGTTCTGGCAGCCGTCAGGAAAAACTTATAAAATTCTGTGAGGAGCTGCGCGACTGCACAGAATCTATGGTAAAAGATCCTGTGCCTACTGCTGTCGCAGTATCACAGGATTTATATCCTATCGCCTGTGATTTATCGCAACTGGCAAATGTTGATGCCCTTGTAAAAGAAGCGGAAGAAAAGCTTGGTGGGCTGGATGTGCTGGTCTGCAACGCCGGAGTTACCAAGGATAATCTCGCGCTACGGATGAAAGATGAGGAGTGGCAGCAGGTAATTGATATTAACCTGACCGCCAGTTTCCGCCTTGCCCGCGCCGCTATTAAAGGGATGCTTAAACGCCGTGCCGGCAGGATTATTTTTATAACATCGGTGGTAGGCTGGACAGGAAATCCCGGACAGGCTAATTATTGCGCCTCCAAAGCCGGGCTGACTGGCATGGCGAAATCGCTGGCGCAGGAGGTGGCATCGCGCGGGATAACTATTAATTGTATCGCTCCCGGGTTTATTGCAACTAATATGACCGATGCCCTGAATGATGAGCAGAAGGCACGGATTAATCAGAATATTCCGCTTGGGCGGATGGGCGCGGCGGAGGATATAGCAGCCGGGGCATTATATCTGGCGAGTGACTCGGCATCTTATATTACCGGGCAGACGCTGCATATTAACGGTGGTTTGTACATGGGATGAGGCATTGGGGATGTGGGATTTGGGGATTTTGACTATTTATTTCCTACTTCCCGCTTGCCTAATCACTAGTCCCGTAACCCACTTTTTTGTAGTAATAGACAATGAGTTATGGTAATTGGGTAGGGAATAAATAAAAGATTATTTGCTTAATATGTACTTTAATATTGACGTTTAAGTTTTGATGATTATTGTTCGCGACTCTATATGCAATTTAATAAACAGAATTTGTTTTATAGATTTTGTTTAATAATCAGGTAACAAAATTCCATCTATGGATTTTGTATGTGTTAACTAACGAAGGAAAAACATCATGAGTGATATTGCTGAACGAGTAAAAAAAATCGTTGTTGAACATCTGGGTGTGGATGAAGCTAAAGCTGTTATGGAAGCAAGCTTTATTGATGACCTCGGTGCTGATAGTCTGGATACCGTTGAGCTGGTCATGGCGTTTGAAGAAGAATTTAACATTGAAATACCTGATGATGCTGCTGAAAAAATCCTCAGCCTGCAGGATGCAGTAAATTATATCCAACAGCACGCAAAAGCTGCGTAATCTTCATTTCTTTGCATGAGAAGAGTTGTAGTCACTGGTCTTGGTCTGGTTACTCCGCTTGGTTGCGGGGTTGAGCAGTCTTGGGATGGGATTGTTTCTTCGCGTTCGGGACTTGTAAATATTACCCATTGTGATGTATCGGATCTGCCAGCGCGGGTTGCTGGTCAGGTGGTTCGTGGCACGGAAGCGGGGCAGTTTAACGCTGATAATTACATTGAACCGAAAGAGCAGAAAAAGATGGATGATTTTATCCATTTTGCTTTTGGTGCAGCGACACAAGCGGTGGAAGATGCTGGACTTACGTCTGTAGATGAGGAAACTGGCTTGCGTACCGGAGTTATGATTGGCTCTGGTATCGGCGGTTTGCATATTATTGAAGAAACCGTGCTGATGATGAAGGAAAAAGGTCCTCGTCGCGTCAGCCCGTTCTTTATTCCTGCTGCACTTATAAATTTGGCATCAGGGCAGATTTCCATTAAGTATGGCTTTAAAGGCCCTAACCATTCAGTTGTAACCGCCTGTTCCACTGGCGCGCACGCGATTGGTGATGCTTCGCGGCTTATTCAATTCGGCGATGCTGATATTATGCTGGCTGGTGGCGCAGAAGCGACAATTTGCCGCATCGGACTTGCTGGTTTTGCTGCTGCCCGCGCTCTTTCCACCAGTTATAACGACACCCCAACCAAAGCTTCCCGCCCGTGGGATAAAGGACGCGATGGCTTTGTTATGGGCGAGGGTGCCGGCGTTGTGGTGCTGGAAGAATACGAACATGCGAAAAAACGTGGTGCGAAAATTTACGCGGAAGTGGTTGGTTATGGTTTATCTGGTGATGCCTATCATATAACTGCGCCTGCACCAGAGCATGAAGGGGCAGGGCGGGCGATGGCTGCTGCGCTGAAACGCGCCCAGTTGAACCCTGAAGATATTGATTATATCAACGCGCACGGCACATCTACCCCGCTTGGCGATGAACTGGAACTACAGGCGGTGAAAAACCTGTTTGGTGATGCGGCTTATAAGCTTTCCATGTCGTCTACTAAATCGGCTATCGGGCATTTGCTCGGTGCGGCGGGTGCGGTTGAAGCGATTTTCTCTATACTTGCAATCCGTGACCAGATTGCTCCACCAACATTAAATTTAGATGACCCATCAGAAGGCTGTGACCTCGATCTAGTGGCGCACACCGCAAAAAAACGTAAAATCCGCGCGGTACTTTCGAATTCATTTGGTTTCGGCGGGACGAACTCTTCGCTGGTGTTTAAGCAGGTGTAATTCGTAGATACGTAGTTCGTAGTCAGTATATCGTAAATAGTACTTCGTTGTGTAATTGTTTTACTTACTATTTACGAACTACGAGGTACGAACTACGCAATTATAAAGGATATTAATTTGCCGAAATTCCTTGTCTTTATTCTGGTTTTGTTTCTTGTCGCTGCATCTGTAGCTGCTTTCGCGTGGCAGGATTTTATTTCATCAGGAAGTTTGGAGCAGGAAACCAATGTAATCTTGCCGCGAGGAAGTGGTTTTTCCAAGAGCGTGGATATTCTGGCAGAGAATGATGTTATAGCCTATCCTTTGTTTTTCAAGATGATTGCTTATGCCAGAGGTGATGCGCAGCGTATCAAGGCTGGAGAATATAATTTTTCCTATGCTGTGTCACCGAGGGAAGTGTTGCAGATGCTGGTTGATGGCAAGGTAGTGGTACATAAAATCACTATTGCCGAAGGGTTGAATGTGCGGGAAATTGTTGCATTGCTGAATGATGATAAAATCCTTGTGGGAGAAGTGCCGGAAAATATTGCCGAAGGTAGTTTGTTTCCCGAAACCTATCATTTTACTTATGGCGATAGCCGTGCCTCACTTATTTCCAGAATGCAAGGTAAAATGCAAAGAGCTTTAGATGAACTTTGGGAAAAACGTAGCGAGAAGTTGCCACTTGCTTCTAAAAAAGAAGCATTGGTGCTTGCCTCGATTGTAGAAAAAGAAACTGGAGTTCCGGATGAACGTTCGCGGGTGGCAGCGGTTTTTATCAACCGTTTGCGGATTGGCATGAAGCTGCAATCTGACCCTACCACAGTTTACGGTCTGGAAAAACTGAACGGGAATCAACCTTTGGGACGGGCATTGACTAGCTACGATTTGAAAATCCCATCAGTGTATAATACTTATGTGATTGACGCTCTTCCGCCTGAGCCGATAGCGAATCCCAGCAGAGAGGCTATTGAGGCGGTTTTACACCCACTGGATACAAATGAGCTTTATTTTGTCGCTACCGGAAATGGCGGGCATAATTTTGCCAGCACTCTTGGACAACATAATAAAAATGTTCAGGAATACAGGGCGAAGATTAGGCGTTAGGGATAATATAGTAATTCCAAATAAGAGCTGTACAGTTCTTATTTTAAGATACGCTGCCTACGGCGCGAAAAATTGGACTTTCTGTCTCGATTTTCATAGTAAGACCTCTGCATAATGCGTCATTGCGACTGCGAGCGTAGCGTGGCAGGAAGCAATCCATTTTTCTATGATGCTTGATTTTACTAGATTGCCGCGAAGGCTACGCCTTCTCGCAATGACGAAAAACGCATTATGCAGAGGTCTTATAGTCGTTATGTATAATTCTTATACATAACGACTATATTATTTATATTTGACAGTGCGTCAGTTAAAAGAGTATCTGTAGCTTGGTTATTGCAATAATAATTATGTAACTATGTCGGGGGATTATGACAGGAAATAAATCGGGGCAGAGCAGTTCACATGATACAGAAGGAGCTGATCTGCACCATCGTTGCCATGACCAGTTGCTTAACTATTGGAAGCAGATATGTAAGGGGCGTGAATTCCCGCATGAGAGTGATATTGATCCTGAGGAAATTGCCGATATCTGGGATTACTGCTTTTTGATAAGCCTTGATGATGTTGTGAAGCGTATTGGTTATCGCTACAGCTATATGGGTACTGCCCTCGTCAGTGCGTTTGGGGATGATGCCAGTAATCCTGACATGGCACTGCGTTTGCTTTCTTCCACGCGCGTACCCAACATAAAAAAAATAGATGAAGTTCTCAATGAAAAACATCCTGTTATCGATGAAGGTGAGTTTGTTAATTCTCATCACATGAATGTTCGGTACAGAACTTGCATAGTACCCCTGGGATATGATGATGGACAGGTTTCGCATCTGTTTGGGGTAATGCGCTGGAAAGCATATTAAAGCATTTCCTTTGGTATCTACTTCGTTAACCTGTGGCTCGTGTACTAGCTGTACACTTCGCCTTGGTTGCCTAGTATATACCTAAAGAAAAATGCTTTAATTCCAGTGAGGGAAAGATAAAATTTTCTCTATATTTTACCCCTGATTAGCGATTTTATGTTATAATCATATCAGTAAATTTGTATTTGGGGATATTATGAAACAGAACGAAGAGCCTTTTGAAGAGTTGATAATTCCACGTCGGGACATGCAGATTTCTGCTGCGACTGTTTATCGCATTTACAGTGATTATAAGAATTTCCAACTGGTTGAAGCTGGGTCGGCACTTGAGGCAATTTCCATGTGCGGTAATCAGAATGTGTATAAAATAAAACGCCATGATCCGCTGGGAGATAATGTTATACATCTTAATCAGGCGGTGCGTCCTATTATTACCCAGAATCAGATCATAACGGTTGATAATGCTGTTGCTGAGAAAGCTATGCAAGAACAAGCGGAGAATACCGAAGTGTCTGAAGAGCAAACTGCTGTTGCAAGTCAGGCTGCGGCTGAAGCACCGCTTAGCAATGATGATATTGATAAGTTGCTGAATGGATAAACGTAAATCGTAGTTAGCGTATTTCGTACCTCGAAATATTGTCATCTCGAGCGTAGTCGAGAGTCCTTTACAGTTTTATAATGACAAGATTCCTCACATTCGTTCGGAATGACAAAGATAGATACGCTATCTACGAAGTACGTACTACGAATTACGAACATTACTGCTTAAACGGCCAGACTATCTGACCAATAAATGATTCCGGCATATCAACGCCTTTTATACCGTAATGTTCCGGAAGTCTTCCTTTGGGCATATAGAATGTTCCAAACATAATATCCAGAAAAGGAAAGGTGGGAGCAAAATTTTTGTCCAGACCTTCTTTCTGGGTGGTGTGATGCCAGCGATGGAATACCGGGCTGGCAAACACATAGCGAAATGGCCCGAATGTCCAATTCAGGTTGGCATGCACCATATAGGAATATGCAACATTGAAAAAGCTCATGACAGTTATGGACTCTGGAGAAAAACCAATCATCAGCATGATTACGTTCACCAGATTAAAGGAAAGCCAGGAATTGACGGGATGAAAGCGATATGTGGAAAGCCAATCAACAGTTTTTGAAGAATGGTGAATAGCATGCCATTTCCACATTGAAGAGGTATGGAAAAAACGATGCGCCCAATACAGGTAGATGTCTGAAAGGAAAAAGACTATCGCCGCCTGCAGCCATAAAGGCAGGGTTGCTGGGTAACCATGACCGTTAGTGATATATTTATCCATTTCATCAGGAGGGGTGTTGAAGAAAATCAGCCCAAAACCAGCACTTAAAAGAAATATTGTAACAAATTTAGAGAATATGGGGATGACCATCCCGTAAAGTATATCGGTTAGCATACCCTTGTGAAATATCGGCTGGTCTTTGTTGCAAGGCGTGATGATAGCCAGCAAGGAGAATATCACAAAAAAATAACAGAGCGACTGGGCAAGATCCAGCCAACCAATTATCAATTCATATGTAATATCCTGCATCAATATTACTAACTAGTCTTATTGCCGAAGCCAAATGCACTGCGTTTATTCTGGGTAAATCCACCCATAGCGGAGTGAAGCAATCCGCCTCCTTCATAGGCAAGACTCACGCTAGCCTGTGATATCTGCTGCGCTATCTGTATCACAACCTTGTTAAAGCGGTTTGCCAGTTCAGCAACCAGCAGGAATGTCAGGATATGAATAATAGGTATTGGGAACACTTTTTGCTGTTCAGGGTTTGGCATCCAGCCATTAGTGCTGTCATATTTAGCAAATCGCCAGTAATACCAGTCCATAGGTGTGCCGCGCCAGCCACTGTCCAGCTTCGTCCAGCAAACGGGATGGGATAATATATTGTCAATTGAGTTTTCCATGAGCTGCACGAAAAATATGAAGAAGATAAACAACAACACCGGTTGCAGTGAAGCACTTACTATCTGATTGAGCCAGTTATCGAATAAATGGCGGGTTCTTTTAAATAATATAGTCGGAATGAAAATGGGTGCCAGACCAAAGAGAAGAGTTTTCATTATCAGCGACATGATATAAACCCAAATCGCGGTCAACAATGACATTAAACATAACCATAGTGATAAAGCCATTATGGCACCCATCAATAAGCCATATTTCTCCGAAGTTGTCGCTGCCATTAATATTACGAACATATTGCTGGAGAAGAGTTTATTAATAGCACTGTCAATGGCAGAAAATGCCATTGTTGCGGCTAAAGCTTGTTCAATAACCGGGCCTATTATCGGGGTAGCAGCAACGGCGGGGTGGATATTTGATGTGTCCGTAAAGTAATTTATCAGCTCAATTGTGCCTTCATTAAAAAACCTGACGACCCTAGTGTTGAAAAAAACCCATGAATCTGGGGTAAATAACATGAAAATAACACCTATTTTAACAAGCATGATAACGAAGTCATATAGTTTTATCTGAGCCATGCCTGTGACAAACAGAATGCCGTAAATCGCTAAAAATAAGCTTACAATAATGGGAATAAGGATAGCATAACTGGGAGCTGTGATAATTTTACTATACATCATTTCGGAAATAGCAAAGAGCCTCAGCGTTACTTTTGTGACTATATCTTTTACCAGTGAATTTACCTGAATCACAAACTCCGGAGTGGTTTGACCATCACTGCCAACGGTACATTGTGAAGCTGCATTGGCATTGTTATCAACAGATAAAACAGAAAATGCCACAAGAAATGTCAGCATAAAAATAGTAAACAATCTGGCGTTAGCTGGTCTGATAAAACCTAAAATGCTCTTTATATTTTTCATAAATAATACCATTTAATTAATTTACAATTACTTACTTTAACGATTTCAAAATGCCCATTACCGGCGTTGATATATGTGATACGCCAACACTCACGCCATTGGCAAGGTCGGTTGCAATATCCGGTATCTTGTGAAGCATCGAGTTAATAAAGGCCACGTACAGAAACAGCGTTAACAGTGCCAGATATACATTTCTCTTTATATCCTGATCTTTTTCTCCGCAATCAAGTGTTACGAAGGTAAA